>NZ_JALQDH010000074.1:0-402162 GCF_023631365.1 Caballeronia sp. INML2
GTTATTTGCGAACCCTGCAATCCAGGTTAGTACATCACGCAAATAAGGCAACGAATTTTTAACTCAAGACACTAGGTCGGCGCAAATACCACCGCGCCAGCGTCGGAGACGTGCGTAAAGCTTCGAAAGAAGCGATACGTCTGATCGCCGACTGTCATCCGATTCAACCCGACCTGGGTCAGTTCAAGTATTTCCTCTGCTACCGCCGTCGCAACCGTGCCCTGGCTCGTCAATTTGACGTCCTCGTCCGCGGGATTGCCGATGTACACCGCGAAAATGTCTTTATCGCGGCGCATCATGACCACGCACTTACCCTTTTCCAGAGATATTTCCAGGTATGAGGCGAGCGTTTGCAGCGACTCGGGCGTGTGCCCTTCAAGGCCGGACGTTGCTTCTGAAGCGGTGCGCATTGTGCTGTCTCCGTCCAAAGATGTAGGTCCAGCAACGTTAGAGTACTCCCAAGCTGCCCGGCTTCGCCACGGGCGCTCCTGCAAGCGTTTCCGGGCGAGTCGGTCGGTACGGCGAGAAGCAACGACACATACGGAGTCAGATATGCAAGGTCGCGAGCCGCGACTGCGCCCCGAGGTTCCAGCCGACGCTCTTGCACCACGATACGGGGATTGTTCGTCCACGTCGGCTTGTCTGTTCAGGGCGCAATGCTTTTTCCCGCGCCGGAGTCCGCATAGAGTGGCAGGCTCAATCTCGGATTCGTCATTATGCAAATTGATACGCCTGCGACATCAGCGTCGCCATATGGAAGGACCACATCGTTGCGCCAATGGCTTTCCGTGGTCGCGGTCGCTGTCAGCGCATTCGCCTTCGTCACGGCCGAGTTCTTGCCGGTCGGGCTTCTGAGTCAGATTGCGCACGACCTCGGCGTCAAGCCTGGCGTTGCCGGTTTGATGGTGACGATGCCTGGAATCATGGCCGCCATATTCGCGCCGGCGCTGATTGCCGGTGCTGGACGCATGGACCGCCGTTTCGTATTTCTGCTGTTGACGGCAGTGCTCTTGATCTCCAACGTTTTGTGCGCAATCGCTACGAGTTTCCCGGTTCTCCTCGCTGGCCGCGCCTTGCTCGGCGCCGCGCTGGGTGGATTCTGGACCTTGGCGACGGCCGCTGCGCCCCGACTCGTCGAACCGAAGGATGCCGCAAAGGCCACCGCTACCATTCTGACGGGCGTCACGTGTGCAACGGTCATCGGCGTGCCGCTCGGCACGTTCATCGCTTCGTTCGCGTCGTGGCGAGCCTCGTTCGCCGCGACCGCGGGACTCGTGGCGCTCGCCCTTGCGGCACAGGCGCTCCTCGTGCCGTCGCTGCCGTCTGCGTCGGCGCTGCGCGTTTCCGATTTCAAAACATTGCTTCGGCGTCCGCAAACCCGGTGGAGTCTGCTGATGGTCGCGCTCGTGTTCGGAGCGCATTTCTCGACATACACCTACATCGCGCCGCTGCTGGAGCAGGATTTCTCCGTGCGCGGTATTACGCTGCTGCTGTTCGGATTCGGCCTGGTGGGATTCTTTTCGAATGCGCTGATGTCGATGGCGGTTGCGAACCACCTGAAAAAGTCCGTCGCGGCGATGATCTTGCTCTTGCTGATCGCCATATCGTCGATGCTGGTGCTCGACCATTCGATCGTAGGTGAAGCAGCAGGGATGCTGCTCTGGGGCGTCGCCTTCGGCGCGCTGCCGCTCTGCTTCAGCGTATGGATTCAGCACGGCACGGCGGACATGCCCGAAGCGGGCTCGGCGATGTTCGTCAGCATCATTCAGGTCGCCATCGCCGCCGGGTCCGCAGTGGGCGGTTCGATTGTCGACCATGCCGGGGTAAGCGCCGACTTCACGTTGGGATGCGGGCTCGCCGTGCTCGGTCTGTTAGCGCTGCAACGCCTTGCCGCACTGGAGCGGCCGGCCGCCAAATCTTCCTTCGTCAGCGAGTGCGAGCCATCGGCGGATTGACGTGCGGCCCGAAGCGGTTATTGCGTCGAGGCCGCGCGGAAAGTTGGCGGCTTCAGAGTTGTCGAGCCGCGCGGCCGTCGCGCGGCCGTCGAGTCATCACGACGATCCCCAGGCCGGAGACTATCGTTCCGCCGAGCATCGGCCAGGAGAGCGGCTCTCCGAATAGTGCCCACGCCCATACGAAAGTGACCGAAGGACTCAGGAACAGGACGCTCGACACGCGTGCGGGCGACGACCGCCGCAGGCATACCCAGTACAGCCCGTAACCACCAAGTGTCGAGATGACCGCCGTCCAGCAAACGCTGGCGGCGAAGCCGGTGGTCGCGATCGGCATCACGCTCCCTTGCGAACGCTGCAGACAGAAGAACACGAGGCATGACACGACGCAGTGTATCCAGAGAGTACACAAGAGACTCAGCGAGCCGGTGCGAGAGGCGGTCCGTTGCTGCCAGACCGTGGCCACCGCCAGCGACATCATGCCCGCGACCGGCAAGGCGTATGCCCAACGAGGAGCGGAGCCGAGGGTCAACGCGTCATGACTGACCATGATTGCCCCGGCCAGCCCGAGCGCCATGCCGGCCCATGTCCGGCCCGAGTTGCGCTCCCTGAGAACCAGGGATGAAATGACGACCGTGCCAACCGGCAGAAGATTGGCAATCAGCGCGCAAAGACCCGCTGATACGCCGAGCTCGATCCCCTTCCCAACGCCTGCGATATAGCCTGCCAACGCGAACAAGCCGATTGCAGCCTGCCGCGCCACCACGGATGGCGGCGCGCCGATTATTTCCCGCAAGACAAAGGGAAGCAGGCAGATCGAAATGACCGCACAACGCCACAGCACGACGAGAAACATCGGCGCGTAGTCCGTGGAAAATCGCATCCCGACGAAGCCCGAACTCCACGCGACGACCATCAGCGCTTCCAATGCCGGCAAAGGCAGGCGTAGCGCATCAATGGCAGGCGGATTCGAGGCAAGGCCGGGTCGCGAAACTTTTGTCATGCGTCCAGCGTAGTCTGCGATCGGCGATTAGAAAATCAAAATATACTGATGAGGTCGTTCAATACGGTTGAACCATCATGGAATCGGTCCTCGATATCGAACTCTTGCGCACCTTTCATGCGGTGGCCCGGCTCGGCAAATTTCGCTCGGCGGCCGAGCATGTGCATAGAAGCCCGGCTGCGGTCAGCATTCATATCCAGCGCCTCGAAGCCATCGCCGGTGGCAGGCTGCTCGACCGGGACAACCAGTCCGTCACGCTGACCGCGCTCGGCAAACGGCTGCTTGCAGGTACGAGCGAGCTGTTGAGCGCGCATGACCGCGTGCTGCGGGAAATTCAGGGAAAAACGCTCGCGGGACGCGTCGTGCTCGGCGTGCCGGACGAGTATGCCGCGCATATCGTCCGGGATATTCTTCCGGGCTTCGCGGTCAGCTGGCCCAATGTGGTGCTGGAAGTGAAAACCGCACCGAGCCTCAAGCTTCGGGACTGGGTGACGCGCGGCAAGCTCGACGTCGCGTTATTGGTTCAACCCGTCAAAGCGAGCAGACCGGCGGATGTCCTGACGATGACCACGCCGGTCTGGGTCGGGAGTTCGACCTTCGTGCTGGCCGAGGACCGCCCGCTTCCATTGGCGTTATACGGCGAGCCGTGCCCCTATCGTGTGGCAATGACGACTGCGCTCGAGCGTGCCGGGCGCAAATGGCGCGTCGTGCTCGACAGTGCGTCGAGCCAGGTCATCAAGACCTGCGTCGAGTCGGGGCTTGCCGTGACGCTGCTCGACCGCGCGCGCGTCAGCGAAGATATGCGAGTGCTGGACATGCTTCCGCATATCGGCGATCACGAAGTCGTTTTGATGCGGGATGGCACCGGCCGTGCAAGCGACGCGATCGACGTGCTCATCGCCACGATCAAGGAAAACTTCAGGCTGTAATGTCAGCTCTCCCGCGGCGCATCGATATGAGCGGCATCGCTCTCCAGTATCCGCGGAACCACGTCCTTGACGAACTCGACGAACGTCCTGACCTTCGCATTGAGATACTGCCGCGACGGATACAGCGCGTAAAGCGTGAGCGCCTGCAATCGATAGTCAGGCAGCACGCGCACGAGCGCGCCGCTTTCGAGCAGCTTGCTCGCCGTCGACATCGGCAGCGCGCCGATGCCCACGCCCTCGCGCAGCGCGACCGCCAGCGCGCCCGCGACATTTACGCCGAAGTTCGTCTTCGCAAGCGCGAAGGTCTCCGTGCCCTTCGGGCCTTCGAAGGTCCAGACATCGCGCGGAAAGAGCGGCGAGACGAGTTGATGACACGGATGACGCGACAACTCCGCAAGCGTGCGCGGCTCGCCGTGCCCGCGCAAGTACGCCGGCGACGCGCACAGCACACTATGCACCGTGCCGAGGCGCTGCGCGACGAGGCTCGAATCCGGCAACTCGGCGATGCTCGCCTGCACGGTGAGATCGTAGCCTTCGTCGATGATATCGGGCGTGTGCTGCGACAGCGTCAGATCGACGGACACCGCCGGATGACGTTCCCGATAGCGCACGATGGCGGGCACGACATACGACTGCCCGAGGCTCGTCGATGCATGAATGCGCAAGTGCCCGGAAGGGCGCAACTGTGCATCGGCGGCTTCGGCTTCGGCCACGTCGACGCACGCGAGTATCTGCTCGCAGCGCTGCAGATAGCGCTTGCCCGCCTCGGTGAGGATCACGCGCCGTGTGCTCCGATGCAGGAGCCGCGTATTCAGATGCGCTTCGAGCGCGGCGATGGCCCGCGAGGTCGCGGCCGTCGATATATTCATGCGTTGCGCGGCGGCGGTGAAACTGCCTTCTTCGGCTACGCGGGCGAACATCCGCATGCTGCTGAGTGTGTCCACTTTTTATGTGCTCTGAGACGGATCAGTCGATTCGCTTCTGCCATGCGGCGATCACGCTCGCGCACAGTGCGACGCCGATGATGTAATAGAAGCCATCCAGCGAACTGAGGAAGTTCGCCTGCTGCGTGACGATGCGGCCGATCTCGACGAGCGCGAGGCTCTTCGCTTCGGATGCGCTGTGGCCCATGCGCTCGAACGCGCCGAGCAGGCTCTGATATACGCCCTGAAACGTCGGGTCATACGGGTTGACCGTTTCTACGAGCCGCGTCTGATGCAGCGCGACGCGATGCTGTTCGAGAATGATGTTGGTCGCCGTCGAGAACGAATACGTCAGTTGCTTGACGATGTTCTTGAAACGATAACCGTGGCTGTACTCCTCGACCGCGAACACACGGAATGTCAGGTTCGCGACCGGCAGCGCGATGAAGAGCAGCAGCATGCCGCGCAGGACCATCGGCGCGATGAGCCATGGCATGCTCACGTCGGGCGGCAAGCCGATCATCCATGTGCCGATGAACGCGGCCAGCAGAAAGCCGGCCATGATCATCCACTTCTTGTGCCTGATGCGCGACGCGTAGCGGAAATAGACGACGGCCATGCCGAGCGAGACCATCGACGTGAAGCCGACGAGCCGCCCCGCGTTTTCGACCGGATAGCCGAGCCCGCCTTCGAGCAGGCGCGACACCAGAAAGCTCATCGCGTTGTTGATGTAATAGAACGCGATGTACAGCACGATGCCCACCTGAAACGTCTTTTCACGCAGCGCATGCAGCCGCAACAGCGGCTTCGGATGATGCCACTGATGCCATATGAACCAGCCGAGCGACAGCAGCCCGGCAACAGTCAGCACGATGAGCTCGGGCGACGTGCTGAAAAGCTCGAAACGCACTTGCTGCATGACGATCTGCAGCGCGCCCTGCGCAAACGCGAAGATGATGTACGGCCAGAAGTGCGCTTCGCCGCGCGCCTCGGGATGTACGCGGCCCGTGGACGGCACCGCGACGAACGCCAGCATGCCGAGCGCGACGCCCGCGAACGCGGTGCACGAGAAGAGCGCGCGCCAGCCGAGCGATGCGACCAGATAGCCGCCGCACAAGGGAGCGAGCGCAGTGCCGAGCAGGATCATGTTGAGAAAGCGGCGCGTCGCGGCGGGGCGCGTCTCTTGCGTAAAGCGCGTCTGAATGAGGATGCGCGCGGCGCTCATCATCGGGCCGATGAAGTAGCCCTGAAAGCCGCGCGCGAGCGCCAGCTCGATGGCCGATTCGGATAGCGTCGCCGCCACCGCACCCGCCGCGAACAGAAACAGGCATCCCGCGATATAGCGCCGATTGCCGAGCCGTTCGATCCACCATTGCTGCTGCAGGATGCCGAGCACGGACGCTACCGCATACGCGCTCGACGCCCACACGAGTTCATCGGACGATGCATTGACGCCGCCCGCGATATAGCTCGTGAAGAATGAAAAGACCGAGTTGTCGAAGTAGTCGAGCCCGGTGGCGAGCGCGATAGCCCACGCAAACAGATCGCCGGGAAAACGTTCCGCGACCGGCTTTGTCTGCCGATATGGCGCTTGCGTCATTCGCCCGCATCCTCGGCGCGCTGCGTCTTGCGCCGCTTGCGCGCGGCCAGGCGTTCTTCCAGCAGCACTTCCTTGCTTTCGCCCGCGATTCTGCGCCGCAAATAATCGAGGTCGCTGGCGAGTTCGCTGCGCACCGCCTGCGCTTCCTTCAGTTCGCGGCGCACGGCGGCGATGCGCGCATCGACCGATTCGATCTGCTGCGACAGCGCCTGCTCGATCTCCCGCAGCGACGAAGCCGAATAGCCGGTACGGCCTTCGCCTTGCGTTTCCATCGGCCGTTTCAGCATCTCGACGATGCCCTGCAGCGAGAATCCGAGCGAACGCAGCCGCAGGATGCGCGCGAACAGTTCCAGGTCCTGCTCGCTGTAGAGCCGGTACCGGCCTTCGCTGCGTGAGGGCGTGACGAGGCCACGCTCTTCGTAATACTTGAGCGTGCGCGGCGTGACTTGCAGGCGCACGGCGGCGTCGCGGATGGTGAGGAGCGCGGGCTTGGTCGCGGACATGACGGCACCGGAGGGGCAGATCGATGCCGCAGTATAACGCAAACCTGTACGTTCGCGTACAGGTTTGCGGGCATGCGGAGTGCTTTGCAAAGAGGGCGCGATGATAGACTTGACAGCCTTGCGGCGCTGGTCGTCGGTGCCGCCGAACGTCACGAAGACAGAAACGAATGAAACGATTCTCGATGATCCGCGATTTCCACCTGGCCGACTGGTTCACGCTGGGTAACGCGGTGTGCGGCACGGGCGCGCTGTTCTCGTCGATGTCCTATCTCGACGATTCCGACGTGCTGCATATCTATCTCGCCTGCGCGCTCGTGTTCGCCGCGCTCGTCTTCGACGTGCTCGATGGCCGCATCGCGCGCTGGCGTCAGAAGGCGTCGCTGCTCGGCAAGGAACTGGATTCGCTCGCCGATGTGATCTCCTTCGGCGTCGCGCCGGCGATCATCGGCTATGGCTTCGGCATGCGCGGGCTGTACGACCGCATCGTTCTGGCGTACTTCGTCGCGTGCGGCGTGTCGCGTCTCGCGCGCTACAACGTGACGACCGAAGAGATGTCGGGCGGCGGCGGCAAGGTCACCCATTTCGAAGGCACACCGATTCCCACGTCCTTCGTGATCGTGCTGCTGCTGACCATCGGCGCATGGTCCGGCGCGATCGGCGAGAGCATGTGGCTCGGCACGTGGCGCGTCGGCGGTTTCACGCTGCATCCGCTCGTGCTGATCTACGCGATTTCCGGCTCGTTGATGATCAGCCGCATCCGCATTCCTAAGCCATGACTTCCTGAGCCATGACATGCGGCGCGCTTGCCGACGGCGCCGCATCGAACTTGTCCTTCAGCGACGTCGCCAGAAAATCCACGAACGTCCTGATCTTCGCGTCCACGTGCTGACGCGACGGATACACCGCATATACGCTCGCGCTCATCAGCGGATAGTCGGGAAAGAGGCGCACGAGCCGGCCGTCCCTGATGTCGTCGGCGACGAAGTAATGCGGCATCGCGCCGACGCCCGCGCCTGCCAGAAGCGCGACGCGAATCGCCCCGGCGTCGTTGACCACGATCTGGTCGATGCTGGCGGTGACCCCGGAGGCGAGTTCCGCATGCCAGTCGCACGGATGCGCGAACGGCGCGTTGATGCGCGTAAGCGCGTGCATCGGCAGATCGGAGATGGACTCCACCGCGTGTCGCCCGAGATACGCCGGCGCCGCGACCAGCACACGCTGAAAGCGCCCGACGATGCGGTACGCGTTGCCCGAATCGGGCAGCGAGGCGGCCGACAGCACCGATACGTCGAATTGTTCCTGCACGAGGTCCGGCATGCCCGCCAGCAGCTTCAGATCGACCGTCACTTGCGGATGCGCGCGCCGGTATTCGACGATCGTCGACATCAACTGCGCGAGGCCCAGATCGGGCGCCGCGTGCACGCGCAGGCGGCCGCGCGGGATCATGGCGGCATCGCTCGCTTCGGCGTCGGCGGCGTCGATGTCGGCGAGGATCTTCCTGCATTTGCGGTAGTAGCGCTCGCCGCTGTCGGTGAGCGACACGCGGCGCGTCGTGCGCTGCAGGAGCCGCGTGTGCAGGCCGTCTTCGAGCGAGGCGATTGCCCGCGACACGATGCCCACGCTGCAATCCATATCTTTCGCGACGCCGCTGAAGCTGCCGGTTTCGGCGACGCGTGAGAACACCCGAATGCTGAAGAGCTTGTCCATATCCGCTTCGCCTCCGATTCCGATCATGTCAACGATGGAATGAAGATACGTTCGCGAAGCGCTTCGCGCCATCAGCCGTGGATACAGGGCCGCCTATCCTTGTGTATAGGTTCGGGCCGAATGACGCCGGCCGATCAGGATGAAATGCGCCAGCGCGATGAGCGGAAACACCGTGGCGACGGTCGCGACGAGCATCCAGCCGCCGCGCTCGTACAGCGGGCTTGCGAACGCCGAGCCGAAAGCACCGCCCACGAAGATGCTCGTCATGTATATGGCGTTCAGGCGGTTGCGGCTCGCGGCGTGCAGCGCGTAGATTTCACGCTGGCCGAGCACCATGTTCATCTGCACGGCGAAATCGAGCACGATGCCCGTCACGACGAGCGCGCCGATGCCCCATGCCGGATGTATCACGATCGGCAGATACGCGAGCGCCGCGAGAATCAGCGCGATGAAGGTCGCGCGCACCGTGTGGCCCGCGTCCGCGAGACGCCCGGCGATGGGCGCGGACGTCGCACCCGTCGCGCCGATGAGCGCGAAGATGCCGATAGCCGTCTGCGTGAGCCCGTAGTGCCGCGTCAGTTCGACAGGAATGCCGGTCCAGAAGAGGCTGAACGACGCGAACATCAGCGCCTGATACAGCGAGCGATGACGCAGCACCGGCATCGTGCGCACGAGGTGGCCGAGCGAGCCGATCAATTCGAAGTACGTCGCCTGATGGCTCGGCTGGCGGCGCGGGATCGTCAGCGCGAGCACGGTCGTGATGCCGATCATCAGCACGGCGGCCGCGCCGAACATCGCGCGCCAGCCGAAGTGGCCCGCGACGAGGCTCGATATCGGCCGCGACAGCAGAATGCCGAGCAACAGTCCGCTCATGATGGTGCCGACCACCTTGCCGCGCGATTCGTCCGGCGCGAGATGCGCCGCGAGCGGAATCAGGATCTGCACCGCCACCGACGAAAAGCCGATCAAGAGCGAGATCACGAGAAACCAGCCGGGCGTGTGCGTGAACGTGGCCGCCGTGAGGCTCGCGATCGACACGAGCGCGGTCGCGATCATGAGCTTGCGGTTTTCGAGCAGATCGCCGAGCGGCACGATGAAAAACAGACCGAGCGCATAGCCTATCTGCGTAAGCGACACGATCAGGCTCGCCGTGCCGCCCGCCATGTGCAGATCGGGCGCGATCAGCTCGGTGATCGGCTGCGCATAGTACAGGTTCGCGACGATCGCGCCGCAGCAGAACGCGAAGAGCGCGATCAGTCCGCGCGTGAGCTCGACGTGCTTGCCGCCGTCGAGCGCGCTCGATGTTGGAGTCGACATGTGGGTTCCCGGAGTGGCAGAACGGGACTATACGGGGTTCGCGCGTAACGCGCTCGACACGCCCTGCGCGCCGGTATCGTCCGACGAATGCCTGGATGAAAGCGGAGGCCTCAAGCTATACGTACATATGATTTCGCGGCCGTTGCCGCGTGCGTAAGATGAGTTCCATCGAGGCGGTGGACCCGTCCCATGCCCGCCGATATTCACGCACGGTCCAGGACAACGCCCTTGCAATCGCCTTCCAGAGTTTCCGTGATCGACGATGACGAATCCGTCCGCGTCGCCTCCTCCAGCCTGTTGCGCTCGCTCGGCTGGGAGGTCAGCCTGTATCCGTCGGCGGAGTCGTTCCTCGACGCCGATCCACTCGAGGGCCTCGCGTGCATCATCACCGATCTCAACATGCCCGGCATGTCCGGCCTTCAACTTCAGCAGCGCCTGCGCGAACTGAAAGCGGGCGTGCCGATCATGTTCATCACCGCGTTCGCGTCCGATGCCGCGCGCCGTCAGGCGCTCGACGGCGGCGCGGTGTGTTTTCTCAGCAAGCCCGTCGATGGAACCGTCGTCGCCGATTGCCTGGAACGCATCAAGCAAGGTTTTTGGAAGGAATAGAATTCATGGCGTCATCCGGCTGGCGCGCATGGTTCTGTCTGCCGCGCGCAGGCCGCGATGTTTTCAACGAACGCTTCTCGAACGCTCAATGACCATGCCGCCTGTCTCGTTCGTCGTTCGTTTCCATTCGCCGGCGTCCGACCGGCCGTGATGGAGACATTCCAGAGCGCGCCGCGCGCGGTGCGTCACGATACCCGCATCGTGTCGATCCTAGCGGCGGCCATTGCGCTCGTCGTCTTTCTGATCGACGCGCTCACACCACTCGATATCGCCATCGCGGTGCTGTATGTCGTCGTCGTGCTGCTCGTCGCATCGACGGGCAATCGCACCGCGACCGTCACGACGGCGTGGGGTTGCGTCGTGCTGACGCTCGTCGGCTTCGTTCTCTCGCACGACGAAAACGTGTCGGGCGGCGCGCTCGCGCGCTGCGCGGTGAGCCTGCTCGCGATCGGCACGACCGCCATTCTGTCGCTGCGCAATCTGGCCACGACGACCAAGATGCAGGAGCAGCTCGAACTGCTCAATCTTGCGCACGACGCGATCGTCGCGCACGACATGAACGAGCGAATCACCTTCTGGAATCGCGGCGCCGAAGTGCTATACGGCTACTCGGCGCAACAGGCGATCGGCCAGCCGATTCATAGCATGACACAGTCGAACTCGCCCGTGCCGCACGCGCAGATTCGAGCGGAACTGCTGCGCTCGGGGCGATGGGACGGCGAGATCACGCGCGTGCGGCACGACGGCAGCGAGATCGTGATCGCGAGCCGGGCCGCGTTGCTGCGCGACGCGAAAGGCCTGCCGTGCGCCGTGCTTGCGACGAGCAACGACATCACGCAGCGCAAGCGCATGGAAGCGGAATTGCAGCGCCAGCGCGATGCGCTCAAGCGCAGCGAGGCGTTTCTGCTCGACGCGCAGCGTCTTTCGCGCACCGGCAGCATCGCGACGCGCCTGCCCGCCGGCACGATGTGGTGGTCCGACGAGGCGTACCGCATCTTCGATTACCCGCGCGATGTCGAGCCGTCCGTCGAAGCGATTCTCGCGCGCACGCATCCCGACGACATCGGGATCGTGCGCGGCGCGCATGAAGCCGCGATCGGCGGCGTGTGCGACATCGACGTGGAGCATCGGCTTCTGTTGCCGGACGGGTCGGTCAAGCATGTGCATTTCGTCGCCCATCGCGCATCGACCGAAGCGGATGGCGACGAATACGTCGGCGCGCTGATGGACGTCACCGACACCAAGCTCGCCCAGGAAGCGCTCGCGCGTTCGACCGCCGAACTCGCGCACGTCACGCGCGTGACGATGCTGGGCGAACTGGCGGCGTCCATTGCGCACGAAGTCACGCAGCCGATGGCCGCGATCGTCACGAGCGGCGATGCCGGCCTGCGCTGGCTCAACCGCGCGCAACCCGAAATCGCGGAAGCGCAGCAATCGATCACGCAGATGATTCGCGACGCGAGGCGCGCGAGCGAGGTCATCGCACGCATTCGCGCGATGGCGAGAAAGCGCGACAGCCAGCCCGCGACGCTGGACGTGAACGAGATCGTCGGGGAGACGATCGAACTCGTGCGGCGCGAGCTCGGACGTCATCGCGTGGAAGTGCAAACGGAGCTCGCGACGCCTTCGCCTACCGTGCGGTGCGATCGCGTGCAGTTGCAGCAGGTGCTCATCAACTTGATGATGAACGCCGCGCAGGCGATGTCCGGCGTGAACGGGCCGCGCGTGCTGCGTGTCGCGACGGGCGCGAGCCCGAGCGACGAAGGCTACGCGCAGATCACCGTGCAGGATTCCGGCACGGGCATCAGCGTCGACAGCGCGCGCCGTCTTTTCGACGCGTTTTTCACGACGAAGGCCGAAGGCATGGGCATGGGTTTGTCGATTTGCCGTTCGATCATCGAGGCGCACGGCGGCAGGATATGGGCGGAGTCGCCCGATGAAGGCGGCGCGCGCTTGCGCTTCGTGCTGCCCGAAAACCAGGGGGGAGACGATGAGCATTGACAAGGGCGCGGACGCGAAAACGAACGCCGCGATGGTCTACGTGGTCGACGACGACGAATCGATGCGCGACGCGCTTCGCATGCTGCTGCGCTCGGTCGGCCTGAACGTGATGACGTTCGCGTCCGCGCACGAGTTCCTTGCGTATGACATGCCCGAGGTGCCCAGTTGCCTGATCCTCGACGTGCGGCTGAAAGGGCAGAGCGGGCTCGCCGTGCAGGAGCAGATGGCCGCGAGCCAGGTCGGCTTGCCGATCGTATTCATGACGGCGCACGGCGACATCGCGATGACCGTGAAGGCGATGAAGGCGGGCGCCCGGGATTTTCTCGCGAAGCCGTTCCGCGATCAGGACATGCTCGATGCCGTCGCGCAGGCGCTGGAAGCCGACGAGGAACGGCGCGCGGCGAGCCGCTCCGTCGCGGACCTGCGCCGCTCGTACGAATCGCTAACGCCGCGCGAGCGCGAGGTCATGGCGTTCGTCGTGTCGGGTCTGATGAACAAGCAGATCGCGGCGGAGATGAACCTGAGCGAGATCACGGTGAAGATTCATCGCGGCCAGGCGATGAAGAAGATGGCGGCGCGCTCGCTCGCCGATCTCGTGCTGAAGGCCGAAGCGCTCGGCGTGAAGATGCCGCAGGGCGCATCGACGCCGTCGCGGGCGCAACGGCCGTGAGCGCGGTTATCGCAGCGGCGTTTTGATCGCCGGTGCCGCTTCTTCGTCGAGCGCGATCCGCTCCAGCGGCAACTCCGTGTCGCAACCGGCGCGAGGGAGCGCGCTCCAGTCATGCGGCGCGTTCAGCGAATACCACGTGCCGAACGCCAGCACGGCGGCGCAGCCCGATAACAGCCTGCGTGTCGATGTATCGGCCATGATGCGCTCCCAGTGCGTGACCATGACGTCAGCTTAGAGAAGCGCACGCGCGCCGGCCATTCTACGAAGGGCTCGGCGCGTTCATACCAACGTGTGATGCGCTACCACGCGCGGCCGCGCTCGCCCAGCGCGGCGACGGCCTGCTCGTCGTTGGCCACCGCATCGCCGTCGCGGCCGGAAAACCGAAATCCGCCGCGCTCTTCCGATTTCGCTTCATAGAGCGCAGCATCGGCCCGCTTCAACGCGCTTTCGAACACTTCGCCCGGACGGGCGAGCGCGATGCCGACGCTCACGCCCACGCGCACCGTCAGCCCGCACGAGAGCGCGTAGGGCGCGGACAGTTCGCGGATGATCTTGCGCGCGAAAGCGGTGTTCGACGCATCCGCGATGTACGTCGCGACGATCGCGAATTCGTCGCCGCCCAGACGCGCGGCCAGCTCGCCGCGGCGCATCGCGTTGCGCAGGCGATCGGCGACGAGCTTCAGCAGGTCGTCGCCCGCGTTATGGCCGTGCGTGTCGTTGATGCGTTTGAAGCCGTCGAGATCGACGTACATCACCATCACCTTTTCGCGGCCGGCGCCGCCCGCCATCAGACGCTCGGCATGATCGCCGAGATAGCGCCGGTTCGGCAGGCCCGTGAGCGAATCGTGATGCGCCCAGTGCAGGATCTTCGCCTCGGCCTTGCGGCGCTCCGTCACGTCCTCGATGATGATCACCGCGCTGCCGTCCGGCACCGGGTTGCGGCTCAGCTCCAGAAGCCGGCCGTCGCGCAGCGGCAGATCGAGCGGCAGCTTGCCCGCCTCGAGCCATTGCGCGCAGCGCTCGGAGAACTGTGCGCGCAGCGTCTCGCCGAACTTCGCCACGCCCACGTAGCCGATGAACTCGGGCAAGGACACGTTCAGCCGCAGCATTTCGACGGTCGCGCCGAACAGCTCCGCCGCCTTGCGATTCGCGATCACCACCTTGCCCGACGCATCCACGGTGCACAGACCGTGCGGCATATGCGCGAGCGCCGCGTCGAAGCGCGCGGCGATTTCGGCATGGCCCTGCTCGGCGGTCATCAGCGCGACGAGGCCGGAGTAGTGGCGCTGCACGACCGCGCACATCGCGCCGATATAAAGAAAGAGCGGCGGCAGGAGAATCCAGTAGCCGGCCGGCCCGAACAGGCCGCCGACGCCGATCGGCAGCGCGCCGAGGCACACCTGCGCGATCGCCAGATGCGGCGTGCCCGCGTTGCGCGACGCAATGCCGCCGAGCAGGCCCGCCGTCACCATGATCGCGAGGGAGGCGAGCACGGCGTCGCCGGAAATCACGCAGGCCATCGCGCCGAGGCCGGACACGAGACACGTCGCGAGCGCGAACGGTGCGTAGCGCCCCGCCCACGGGCCGGGATGCGGCGCGACCGGGCGGCTCAGCGCACGGTAGCGGCACACGATCGACAGGCGCACGGCGAGCAGGAGCGCGTCGGCGGCGACCCAGAGCATCGCCCAGACCGCCTGTTGACGGCCGAGCGCGATCATCGCGACGAAGGCGCTGGAAATGCCGGACAGCAGAAGCGGGCGGACGTCCTCGACGAGTGTCGACAGCAGCGACGCGCGAATGGCGGTCGTGATGCGCCCGTTCTCTGTCGCCGGCGTGGCCAGAATCGAATCGATCAAGGACGGATTGCCTGACATACGGAAGACCGGGGCCAGCGAGAGGACGAAAAACCGCGGGCGGCGATGCCGTCGCCGCCGGTACTCGTGTATACGGCCGCGTGTGCACATACTTTAGGCACGGGCTCGACGCTGCGCATGCGCGGCGCCGCCGATTATTCGCCCGGAGCGCATTCTGACTTTCCTCCGCGCTGGATTATGCTAGCCGGCGGACATAGTAATCTTGCGCTCAATCCTTGCAGTCAGACGCCGGCGCGCGGGTTTTGCCTCATCGAAAGCTTTCGATTCAGAGGCGATGATGGACGAACGTCCGCGCGCGCCCCTTGCGCGGGCGTCGTCGATGAAGAACGAAAGCGCAGCGTCGTCGTAAAGATGGCCACAGAAACCGTCGTGCGAAACATAAATGGAGACGTCATGGACACGAACTCTCTTCCTCCCGGCGCGCCAGGCGAGTCGCACGCCGAGCACCGGAAGCAGACGAAGAAAGCCACCGCGAGCGGGTGGATAGGCTCGGCGCTCGAGTACTACGACTTCTTTATCTACGCGCAAGCCGCAGCGCTGATCTTCCCGCAGCTTTTCTTTCCGTCGGGAAATCCGAAAGTGGCGATCGTCGCGTCGCTCGCAACCTACGGCGTGGGCTATGTCGCGCGGCCGATCGGCGCGTTCGTGCTCGGCCACTACGGCGACACGCACGGCCGCAAGACCGTGCTCGTGCTGTGCATGTTCCTCATGGGCTTCTCGACGATGGCCGTCGGCCTGTTGCCGACGTATCACAGCGTCGGCATGCTCGCGCCGGCGCTGCTCGTGATTCTGCGGCTCGTCCAGGGCTTCGCGGTCGCGGGTGAAATCTCAGGCGCGAGTTCGATGATTCTCGAACACTCGCCGTTCGGGCGGCGCGGCTACTTCGCGAGCTTCACGCTGCAGGGCGTGCAGGCCGGCCAGATTCTCGCCGCCGCCGTGTTCCTGCCGCTCGCGTACTTCATGCCCGAGGATTCGTTCAACTCGTGGGGCTGGCGTATTCCGTTCCTGCTCTCGGCAATCGTGCTGGTCGCGGGTTACATCATCCGCCGCGAAGTGCACGAGACGCCTGCGTTCGAGAAGGAAGGCGAAAAGGGCGCGGTGCCGCGCTCGCCGATCGTCGATGCCTTCAAGTACAACCTCGCCGACATGATCCGCGTCGTCTGCATGGCGCTGATGAACGTGATTCCCGTGGTCGCGACCATTTTCGGCGCGGCGTACGCGGTGCAGCCGGCTTACGGCGTCGGCTTTCACAAGAGCGTGTATCTGTGGATTCCGGTCGTCGGCAACATTCTCGCCGTGTTGGTGATTCCGTTCGTCGGCAATCTCTCCGACAAGATCGGGCGCAAGCCGCCGATCATCGTCGGTGCGATTGCGTCGGGGCTGCTGTCGTATCTGTATCTTTATGCGATCAGCATTCACAGCGTCGGCCTGGCGATCGCCGCGTCGCTGCTGATGTGGGGCATCGTCTATCAGGGCTATAACGCGATCTTCCCGAGCTTCTACCCGGAGCTCTTCCCGACGCGCACCCGCGTGTCCGCGATGGCGATCGCGCAGAATGTCGGCACGACGATCACGGCGCTCCTGCCCGCGCTCTTCGCCACCGTCGCGCCGCCCGGAGCGACGAACATTCCGCTCATCATCGGCTCGATCACGCTCGCGGTCACGATCATCGCCGCCGTGGCCGCCTGGAGCGCGCGCGAGACGTACCGCATTCCGCTCAGCCAGCTCGGCGAACAGGACGCACGGCCGGTCGAGAAGTCCGAGTACGAGCGCTTGCGCGCGGAATCGGTCGCGAACGCGCGCGCTTCCTGAGCCTCATTTCCCCGATTGTTTTTCTCACGGCGGCGCGCAACCCGCGCCGTCCGCGTGTCCTCGCACGCGCTATTTTTTATCGACCCGGTGAATTCAAGTGAATACTGACTCAGCCAAAACACGCATCGCGGTGGCCGGCGCAGGCTATATCGGCCAGGCGCACATGGGCGTCGCGCAGGCGAGCGCGACGTGCACGCTTAGCGCCATCGTCGATCCGGCGCCGGCGGCGGCCATCGCGGAGAAAGCGGGCGTGCCGCTCTACAGAACGCTCGATGAACTGCTCGCGAAGGATCGCCCGGACGGCATCGTGCTCGCCACGCCGAACCAGCTGCATGTGGAGCACGCGCGCATCTGCCTCGCGGCCGGCGTGCCGACGTTGCTGGAAAAGCCTGTCGCGCCGACTGTGAAAGAAGCGCAGGCGCTCGTCGATGAAATCGAACGCTCGGGCGTGAAAGTGCTGATCGGCCATCATCGCGCGCATAGCCCGATCATGGCGCGCGCGAAGCAGGTGATCGACGAAGGACGGCTCGGGAAGCTCGTCGCGGTGATGGGCAGCGCGGTGTTCTTCAAGCCCGACGAGTATTACGCGAGTGCGCCGTGGCGCCGCGAGCCGGGCGGCGGGCCGATCCTGCTGAACATGATCCACGAAGTGCACAACCTGCGCATGCTGTGCGGCGAGATCGTCGCGGTGCAGGCATTCGCTTCGCACGCGACGCGCGGCTTTGCCGTCGAGGATACCGTCGCGGTCAATCTGCGCTTCGCGAGCGGCGCGCTCGGCACGTTCATGCTGTCCGACACGGCCGCGTCCCCGCGCAGCTGGGAGCAGACCTCGCAGGAGAACAAGGCATATTCGACCTATCCCGATGAAGACTGCTACGTGATCGCGGGCACCTTCGGCTCGCTTTCCGTCCCCACGATGCGTCTCAAGTCCTACGCCGCAGCGGGCGAGCGCTCATGGTGGAAGCCGTTCGAGGAAAGCA
The DNA here is from genome assembly GCF_023631365.1 of Caballeronia sp. INML2. Classification (NCBI taxonomy): domain Bacteria; kingdom Pseudomonadati; phylum Pseudomonadota; class Betaproteobacteria; order Burkholderiales; family Burkholderiaceae; genus Caballeronia; species Caballeronia sp. INML2. The sequence continues at coordinate 17,881 of NZ_JALQDH010000074.1, forward strand.
TCGTGCCAATGCAGCGCGACGATCCGCTCGCGCGTCAGATGGAACATTTCGGGCGCGTGGCGCGCGGGGAAGCCGAGCCTATTGTCAGCGCGCGCGACGGGCTGCAGAATCTGCGGATCACCGAGGCCATCGCGCGCGCCGCCACGAGCGGCGAGATCGTCGAGACCGCCTGAATCTCTTCAATTCCCCCATCCAGTTCAAGGAAATCACATGGCAAAGATCCTGACGCTGCACGGCGTCAACCTCAACATGTTCGGCAAGCGCGACCCGAAACAGTACGGCACGGCGACGCTCGCGCAAATCGACGAGCAAATGGCCGCGCTGGGCAAGGAGCTGGGCGTGGACGTGGAGTGCTACCAGACGAATATCGAAGGCGAAATGTGCTCGCGCATTCATCGCGCGTTCGAGGAAAAGGTCGATGCGATCGTAATCAACGCCGGCGCGTGGACCCACTACAGCTACGCGATCCGCGATGCGCTCGCCATTCTGAGCGCACCGGTCATCGAAGTGCACATGTCGCACGTGCACGCGCGGGAAGAATTCCGCCACAAATCGGTATTTGCGGAAATCGCCAAGGGGCAGATTTCGGGCTTCGGCGTGGACAGCTATCTGCTGGGCTTGCGCGCGGCGGTCGCGGCGATCGACGCGGGCAAGTAAGGCTGGGCACTGCTTTCTGATGTTTTTCCAGCGAGGCGCATGGGCGCCTCGCCGGAGTCACCGGGTCAGACCGGACGGCTGAAATCCTTCGACGCATGCGCCGCCGGCTCGCGGTCGCGCTGCTCACGCAGCGGTTCATGATTGCGCTGCGCCGCGCCGCGGATGAACAGCACCGCGCAGACCGCGCAAATTCCCCAGACCGCGGCGATGATCGTCAAGTAGCTCATTTTCCTTCTCCCCGATGCTCCGAGCGCGGGGGGCTCGTGCCGCCCGCGCTGGCCCTGTTGGTCCGTTACGCCTGCGACGCGGGCAGCGCCAGCAAGCGTCCGATCAGCTGTTGCGCGAGCGCATGCTGCTCGGTGATGGTCACGGCGTCGTCGTCGGTTGCATCGCGCTCGCCGCGCAACTTGCCCGCGAGGCGCATGATGTTGTCCGACGCCGCCTGCAGCGCGTGCAGCAATTCGGCTTGCGTCGCCGCCGCGCTGTCCTGCGATCCTTCAGTGAAACACTGCGCCGTTCGATGCGGCCTGGCGTTTCCTTCCATCGTCTGATACATGGCGACCCCGTTGTGAGTGGATGATGCGATTCTCCCGCCGATGCGCGCCGGGCAATCCTCCGAACAACCCCTGATTTCGGCCTCAGTTCGTTTGTTGTGCGGCGCTCAGGTCCGGGACGCGCGCTGCGGTAGGTCCGCCCATCAAGGCTTCTGGGGTCGCCGGGCGGTAAAATCGCAGATCCGTCGACAGATAATCGGCCTTTTTTGCAGCGGCCTGTGGGGTCATCCGCACGAAAAAACAACACTTTTTATCTGATTAGAAGCGCGGAAAAGTCGGACGAAACGACGCGGTCGATCGTCCCGTCAAACGAGCGGGTAATTTTGCGGTTCATGCAGGCATCGACATGGTTTCAGGCAAGACAAACGAAGCATCCCAACACGAACTCAGGCGCGGGCTGAAGAGCCGCCACATCCAGCTGATCGCGCTCGGCGGCGCGATCGGCACCGGGCTTTTTCTCGGCGTCGCACAGACCATCAAGCTCGCCGGGCCGTCCGTGCTGCTCGGTTACGCGATCGCCGGGCTGATGGCGTTTTTCATCATGCGGCAGCTGGGCGAGATGATCGTCGACGAACCGGTCGCCGGTTCCTTCAGCCATTTCGCCGACAAGTACTGGGGCCACGCCGCCGGGTTCATCTCCGGCTGGAATTACTGGGCCATTTACATTCTGGTGAGCATGGCGGAGCTGTCCGCCGTCGGCATCTACATGCAGTACTGGTGGCCGGGGCTGCCGACATGGATATCGGCGCTCGGGTGCTTCGTCATCGTCAATGCGATCAACCTGACGAGCGTGAAGTCCTACGGCGAAACGGAATTCTGGTTCGCGATCGTGAAGGTGGCCGCGATCGTCGGGATGATCCTGTTCGGCGGCTATCTGCTCGCGTCGGGCAAGGCCGGACCGGAGGCGAGCGTCACGAACCTCTGGCGGCTCGGCGGCTTTTTTCCGAACGGCGTGAGCGGGCTCGTTATGTCGATGGCCGTGATCATGTTTTCGTTCGGCGGGCTGGAGCTCGTCGGCATCACGGCGGCGGAAGCGGAAGATCCGTCGCGCAGCATTCCGCGCGCGACCAATCAGGTCATCTATCGCATCCTGATTTTCTATGTCGGCGCGCTCGGCGTGCTGCTGGCGCTGTATCCGTGGGACAAGGTGGCGACCGGCGGCAGCCCGTTCGTGCTGATCTTCCGCGATATGAACAGCACACTCGTCGCGAACGGGCTCAACGTGATCGTGCTGACGGCCGCGCTGTCCGTATACAACAGCGGCGTGTATGCGAACAGCCGCATGCTCTACGGCCTCGCGCAGCAGGGGAACGCGCCGCGCGCGCTGCTGAACGTGAGCGGGCGCGGCATTCCGCTCGCGGCGCTTGCGGTGTCGGCGATCGTCACGGCGGCGTGCGTCGTCATCAACTACGCGATTCCGGGGCGCGCGTTCGGGCTTTTGATGGGCCTCGCGGTGTCGGCGCTCGTCATCAACTGGGCGATGATCAGCATCATCCACTTGATGTTTCGCCGGCAAAAGCGCGCGAGCAACGAGACGACATCGTTTCGGAGCTTCGGCCATCCGTTCACGAATTACATCGTGCTCGCATTTCTCGCGGGCATCGCGTGGGTCATGTACGAGATTCCGGACCTGCGCCTGTCCGTCTATCTGATCCCCGCCTGGCTGGCCGTTCTCGGAATCGGCTACTATCTCAAAAAAAGGGGCGCTGACGCAAAGCGCGCCCACCGCCTGCAATCCCGCTGATCTCTCGTCCTGATACCGACACCATGTTCGAACATATCGATGCCTACCCCGGCGACCCCATCCTGTCGCTGAACGAAAATTTCCAGAAGGATCCGCGCACCAACAAGGTCAACCTGAGCATCGGCATCTACTTCGACGACGAAGGCCGCCTGCCGGTGATGCAGGCGGTGCGCGAGGCCGAACTGTCGATCCTGAAGGATCCCGGCCCGAAGCCCTACTTGCCGATGGCCGGTTTCGCGCATTATCGCGACGCCGTGCAGGCACTCGTATTCGGCAACGACAGCCCGTCGCGCGCGGGCGGCCGCATCGCGACCGTGCAGACGCTCGGCGGCTCGGGCGCGCTGAAGGTCGGCGCGGATTTCATCAAGCGTTATTTCCCGCAATCGAAAGTATGGGTGAGCGATCCGACGTGGGAGAACCATCGGTTCATCTTCGAGCGTGCCGGCTTCGAGGTGAACACGTACCCCTATTACGACGAAGCCACCGGCGGCCTTCGCTTCGACGCGATGCTCGAAGCCATCGACAAGCTGCCCGCGAAGAGTGTCGTCTTGCTGCACGCGTGCTGCCATAACCCGACGGGCGTCGATCTCGATCAGGCGCAATGGGTGAAGATCATCGACGTGCTCCAGAAGCGCGATCTGCTGCCGTTCGTCGATATGGCGTATCAGGGCTTCGGCGCGGGTCTGGACGACGACGCGTTCGCCGTGCGCGAACTTGCGCGCCGTGGCGTGCCGGCGTTCATCGCCAATTCGTTCTCGAAGAATTTCTCGCTGTACGGGGAGCGCTGCGGCGGCTTGCACGTCATCAGCGACGATGCCGCGGCGGCCGACCGCGTGCTCGGCCAGTTGACGAGCGCGGTGCGCGCGAACTACAGCAATCCGCCGACGCACGGCGCGAAGATCGTCACGCATGTGCTGAACACGCCCGAACTGAAGCAGTCGTGGGAGCAGGAGCTTGCGTCGATGTGCCAGCGCATCGCGCGCATGCGCCAGGCGATTCACGACGGCCTGAAGGACCACGTGCGCGGCGAAATGCTCACGCGCTACATCAAGCAGCGCGGCATGTTCACGTACACGGGTCTCGTCGCGGAGCAGGCGGATCGCCTCAAGGAGGAATTCGGCGTGTATATCCTGCGCTCGGGCCGCATGTGCGTCGCGGGCCTGAACGACAGCAACGTGCAGATCGTCGCCGATGCGATCGGCAAGGTGCTCGCCGCGAAGTAACCGCTATAGCGCGGGACAGGACAGCACTTTCTGCGGCGGCAGGCTGCCCGGTCCCGTGTCGACCTTCGTGCCGCGCGGCGGCGTCAGGATGAGCCGCGCGCTGGTCGCGCTTTCATTCGCGAGCACGTACAGGTCGCCGCTCCCCTCCGGCTGCCAGTACACGCGATACACCTCGCCGTCCTTGTAGACGTGCAACGCGCCGTGCCGCACGGTGCCGCCCCGCCAGAAATTCACGCTTTCTCCTTCGCGCAGCGCGATCATGCCGTCCTGTCCGTTCGTTGCGCTTTCGAGCGTGCCGCAGATGGCATCGTCGGCATGGGCGTGCGTGCATGCGACGAGCGTTGCAAGCGCGCCGGCGCACATCGTGATTGATGCGTGTTTCATCGTGATCGACTCCTCCTGAGACATGGCGCGTGCGCCGTCCCGCGCTCGTCGCAAGATATGCGCCGACGTTGCGCCGCGCGTGTGCTACTTTGAATGGAAGCAGCCTTCGATCTTGGAGGGTCTCATGACTGTGATCGCGCCGGACGAAAAGGCGGAGTTCCTCGCGATTCTCGAGCGCCATCGGCTCGACGAGAGCGATTTTCTCGTGCAGGAAGGCGGCGAGTCCGATGTCGTGGACGATGTCTATCCGTTGCAGGGCCTCGTCACCATCACGCGACGTTCCACGCTGAAGGAACGCGAATATCGCATTGGACACGGCACGCAATGGACCGCCGCGTTCGAAAAGGATTTGAATAAAGGCGTGTTCGGCTGAACGAGCACGCCGCATGCAGGTTTTTTTCACGCACTTCTTTGAAGCGGAGCACGCGATGAGACCGACCGAATTCAAATCGTTCAAGGCGCATGTCGCGATGCTGCTGCGCGATCTTCCGCGCGGCGTGACGGCCGATCTGACCGACGTCGCCGTCGCATACTGGAACGGCACGCAATTGGTCGGTGCCTATCTGCGCGACAACGGGCGCATCGACGAGGATTTCGATTTCGACGAAAACGCGTGGGGCAACTGGGGCGACGAATTCCTGCTGTGGTTCGATGCGCCGCGCTTCTCCGAACGCGCCGATCTGAAGGCCGCGTTCGTGTCCGGCGTCATGCCCGCGAATGCGTGCGGCGGACTCTGGCCGCGGCCGCTCTGACCGGAAGGCGCGCACGCGCCTTTTCCCCGAAAGTCATCTGTAAAGCCAGCTCCGCGCGCGTCCATCTCCGGCCGAACGGCACAACGATTGCTCCCATCCACGACGCGACAGCGTCCGAACCACGACCGTCTCCTCGGCCGTGTTCCGCCATTCATCGTCACGGAGGGTTTCAGCATGGCTGTCAACGGAAGACTTCATCCGCTCACGTTTTTTACGGCCATCGTGTTCATTGTCATCGGCGTGTTGCTGGCGGCGGGCGGTGGGTATCTCGTGGCGCTGAAAGGATCGTGGTACTACGCGATCGCGGGCGCGGCCATCGCCCTGACAGGCCTTTTGCTGCTGATACGGCGGCGCTCCGCGCTGCTGCTCTTCGCGCTCGTGTTATTCGGCTCGACGATCTGGGCCGTGTTCGAAGTGCATTTCGACTTCTGGCAACTGATGCCGCGTCTGTGGATCTGGGTGCTGCTCGGCATCTGGCTGCTGATTCCGTTCGTGCATCGCGGCGCGCTGTTCGGCCCGCCCGCGACCGCGCGCGGGGCGCGCACGCCGCTCGCGGCTGCGATCGTGCTCGCACTGCTGCTCGGCATCGGCACGTATTTCATCGATCCGCATGATCGGCCGGGGCGCATCGACGTGAATGTCGCCGCCGACGCGAATCAGCCCGACGCCAACGCCGCGACCGGCCGTGCGCCGGGCGACTGGATCGACTATGGCGGCTCGCCGCTCGCGCAGCGTTACGCGCCGCTCACGCAGATCACGCCGGAGAACGCGCATCAACTGAAGGTGGCGTGGACGTATCGCACCGGCGACATGCCCGGCGCAGGCGATCCGACCGAGACCACCGACGAGAACACGCCGCTCAAGGTTGGCGACACGATCTTCCTGTGCACGCCGCACAGCAAGGTGATCGCGCTCGATTCGGCGAGCGGCAAGGAAAAGTGGCGCTTCGACCCGCAGATCCAGAGCCCGATCGGCTTCAAGCACTGGGAGCATATGACTTGCCGGGGCGTCGCTTATTACGATACGTCCATGCATCCGATGCCATCCGAGGCTGCGGCGGCATCCGCGCCGGCCGAAGCGAGCGCGCCGGTTGCGTCGTCCGAAACCGAGGCACTGGCCGCGTCCGCGCCTGCGGCGGCATCGGAGCCCGCCGCGCCGGTGCAGACGCCCGCGCAGACCACGGCGCTGGCCGAATGCCCGCGCCGCCTCTTCCTGCCGACCGCCGACGCCCGCCTGATCGCTCTCGACGCAGAAACCGGCAAGCCGTGCGCGAGCTTCGGCAAGGGCGGCGCGATCGATCTGCGCGCCAACATCGGCCCGTTCACGCCGGGCGGCTATTACTCCACGTCGCCGCCGGCGGTGTTCCGCAACCTCGTGATCGTCGGCGGCCACGTGACCGACAACGAATCGAACAATGAGCCTTCGGGCGTGATCCGCGCGTTCGATGTCAATGACGGCCATCTCGTCTGGAACTGGGATCCGGGCAATCCGGACGCCACCGAGCCCATCGCGGCCGGTGGGACCTACGTGCGCAACTCGCCTAACATGTGGTCGATGTTCAGTGTCGACGAGAAGCGCGGCATGATCTATCTCCCGATGGGCAACCAGACGCCCGACCTGTGGGGCGGCGGGCGCACGCCGCAGGCGGAAAAATTCGCGGCGGGCGTGGTCGCGCTCGATGCCGCGACGGGCAAGCTGCGCTGGAACTACCAGTTCACGCATCACGATCTGTGGGACATGGACGTCGGCGGGCAGCCGACGCTCGTGGACCTGCAGACGGCGCACGGCACGGAGCCGGCGGTGATCGCATCGACGAAGCAGGGCAGCATCTACGTGCTGAATCGCGAAACCGGGCAGCCGATCGTGCCGATCAGCGAAGTGGCGGTGCCGCAGGGCGCGGCGAAGGGCGATCACACCGCGCCGACCCAGGCGGTCTCCGCGCTCAACTTCAATCCGCCGCACGTGAAGGAAGCGGACATGTGGGGCACGACGCCGTTCGATCAGCTCTGGTGCCGCATCAAGTTCAAGAGCCTGCGCTACGACGGGCCGTTCACGCCGCCATCGGAACAGGGGACGCTGGTGTTCCCGGGCAATTTCGGCGTGTTCGACTGGGGCGGAATTTCAGTCGATCCGGTGCGGCAGATTCTCATCGCAAATCCGGATTACATGGCGTTCACGTCGAAGCTGATTCCGCGCGAAAAGCTTCAGGAAGGCGCGACGAGCACGAGCGAGACGAGCGGCATCAAGCAGGCGCGCGGCACGCCGTTCGCCTATGAGATCAGCGCGTTTCTGTCGCCGCTCGGGATTCCGTGTCAGGCGCCGCCGTGGGGCTACATGGCGGCTGTCGATCTGCGCACGAACAAGATCGCGTGGATGCACAAGAACGGCACGATCGTCGACAGCGCGCCGCTGCCCGTTCCAATGCCGCTCGGCGTGCCGAGTCTCGGCGGGACGATCGTGACGGCGGGCGGCGTCGCGTTCCTGACGGGTACGCTCGATCAATACGTGCGGGCGTACGACGTGCGCGACGGAAAGAAGCTTTGGGAAGCGCGTCTGCCGGCAGGCGGACAGGCGACGCCGATGAGCTACGCCGATGCGAACGGCAAGCAGTACGTGCTCGTGACGGCGGGCGGCCACGGCTCGCTCGGCACCAAAGCGGGCGATTACGTGATCGCCTACACGTTGCAGTGAGCGATGCAAGGAGGCGCGGGACTTGTCTCCCGCGCCGGCGCATTACGTCCGACGATAGGCTTCGGCCATCAGCGCGCTGACCTTGGCGCGTGCGATGAGCGCATCGCGCGTGGCGGCGCGCAGCTTGGCGGCGATGAAGGAAACGAGGGCGATGGGCGTTGCGGCGATGATTCCCATGATGGACTCCGGACTAGGGGTAACTAACTAGGTAATAACCCTAGGTTAGCACATTTGACGCGTTGCAACAAATTTCCTTGCACGCGGAAGTCCTTGGGACGTTTGAGAGGGCATCGCGCCTGCCGCGCGAAGCCGCGCACGCGCCGCGGCTAAACCGGCGGATTGACCCTCGGCGGCACTGCGTCGAGTTGCCGGAACACGCTCAGCCAGTCTTCGAGATGCCACGTTTTCGACACGAGCCCATCGCGCAGCTGGTGAAACGAATGAATTGCGAAGCGGATCGGCTTCTTCGTCGCGGCGATGCCCAGCAATGGCCCCGACTGCGTGCCGCTCACTTCCGCGCGAATGCCGACGCGATCGTCCTGCACCAGCATGTCGAGAATGTCGATGCGCATGTCGGGCAGCGCGGTCGCGAGATCATCGAAGATGGGGATCATCTGATCGGGACCTGGCTTCTGTCCGGGCGGCTCGGGAATGTACTCCCAGTCGGGGGTGACGGCCTGCCGCAAGAGCGCGACGTCCTTGGTGGAAAACGCGCGATAAAGGCGCTCGACCGCTTCGCGCGCGGCCGATTGAGTCGGTTGACCTGCCTGCATGGTGCCTCCTTCTCGGTGCTGTCTGCATGAGGTGGGAACGGCGGCATTGCCCGCCCACTGTACCCCAACCCGTCTCATGGACGCAGGAACGCCCATGCACCCGTGTTAAGCTCACGCTTCTTCGCTGGGGAGTAGCCGGCTTTTCCGCACTGGAAAAGCGCTCATGTCAACACGCTCGGTCGTTCAGACCGTGGCATGGGCAGCCGTCACAGGTTGGCAAGACCATCGACGGAATTCGCGACCGGTCGGGCGCGTGTTCTGTCGTTCCATCTTGCCCGACCAGAGCGCTACTCGATGAACCTCGCCTCTACGATATTTCTAGCCTTCGCCATGTCCACCGACGCCTTCGCCGCCGCGGTCGGCAAGGGCGCGACCCTGCACAAGCCGCGCATCGCGGAAGCGTTGAAGACCGGCGTGATCTTCGGCGTGATCGAGGCGCTGACGCCGCTCGTCGGCTGGGCGCTGGGCAAGGCGGCCGCGCAGTATGTAACGGCCTGGGATCACTGGATCGCGTTCGGCCTGCTCTTCGTGCTCGGCGCGCGCATGATTCGCGAAGGCTTGAGCGAAGCGGCCCACGACGAGGAAAGACCCAACTCGCATTCGTTCTGGGTGCTCGCGCTCACCGGTTTCGCGACCAGCATCGACGCAATGGCGGTCGGCGCAGGCCTCGCGTTCATCGATGTCGATATTTTCTCGACGGCCGCGACCATCGGCTTCGCGACCATGCTGATGGTGACGATCGGCGTGATGGTCGGGCGGCTCGTCGGCGCGACCATCGGCAAGCGGGCGGAAATCGTCGGCGGTCTGGTCCTGATCGGCGTCGGCAGTGTCATTCTGGCTGAGCATCTTGGCTATCTGAGCTGAGCTTGCGCGCCGTGTCGCCGCGCGGTGTGAAGACGGCGAGCGCGGCGGCGACGATGAAAAGCGCGGGGACATCGCCCGCCAGGTGACCGAAATGTCCCGCGCCGCCGAACGATTGCACGGTCATGATCGCGCCGTGCACGACGCTCGAACACACCGTGAACCAGATGAGGCTCAGATGCCGCATCGGCGCACGGGATGCGATGAGCAGAAACACGCCGAGCGTCGCATAGATGCCGACGATCATCAGCGCATACTCGGAGCGGCCCGCGTGGCCGCTTTCCCATGCCCATCCCGAAGGCCACAGCAACATCAGCGGATAGAGGCCGAACAGCGCGATCAGCCCGACGATGACGAGCACGATACGCAGACAGGCGAGACGGCGGGCGTCGTTCATGGCGTGCTCCTCGGCGGCGCGGCATGAACGACACCATACGCCGAAGCGCGCCAGAACGGCTCCGAAGCCGTCAGTCGTTTCGACCAAAAAACATCGCAAATAAAATAACAACTACTGCGATTTGGCCGATACGATTCGTCGATCCACTGCCTTTAACCTCGCATCCAGCACGTCATGCCACGTCCGATTTCCGCGCGCATTCATCTCGACGCCGTTCGTCAGAACCTTCAACTCGTCAAGCGCATGGCGCCGTCCTCGCGCGTCTGGTCCGTGATCAAGGCGAATGCCTACGGTCATGGAATAGAGCGCATTTATCCGGCGCTCGCGGAAGCGGACGGCATCGCACTGCTCGATCTCGACGAAGCCGTGCGCGTGCGCGAACTCGGCTGGACGAAACCGATTCTGCTGCTCGAAGGCATTTTCGAGCCTGCGGACGTCGAGACGGCAGATCGTCATCGCCTCACCGTGACGGTGCATTGCGACGAGCAACTCGCGCTGCTCAAAGCGGCGCGGCCGAGCGAACGCATCGACATCCAGTTGAAGATGAACTCGGGCATGAACCGGCTCGGCTACCGGCCGGGCGAGTTCGAAGCCGCGTGGGAGCGAGCGTCGGGCATCGGCGCGGTCGGCTTGATCGGCCTGATGAGCCACTTCGCGAACGCGGACGATGGCGCGATCGACTGGCAAGTCGACGAGTTCGATGCCGCCACGCGCAATCTTCCCGGCACGCGCTCGCTGTCCAATTCGGCGGCGGTGCTGTGGCATCCGCGCGCGCATCGCGATTGGGTGCGGCCCGGCACGATCCTCTATGGCGCGTCGCCGACGGGCCGCGCGCGCAACATCGAAGGCTTCGCCCTGCGCGCGGCGATGACGCTCGAAAGCCGCATCATCGGCGTGCAGACGCTCGCGCCGAACGAGACGATCGGCTATGGCCGCACCTTCACGGCGGATCGCGCGATGAGAATCGGCGTGGTCGCATGCGGCTACGCGGACGGCTACCCGCGCCACGCGCCGACGGGCACACCCGTGATGATCGACGGCGTGCGCACGCGCATCGTCGGACGTGTGTCGATGGACATGCTCACCGTCGATCTCACGCCGTGCCCGGCGGCGGGCATCGGATCATCGGTGGAACTGTGGGGCGAGCACGTCCGGGTGGACGAGGTGGCCGAGCCGTCCGGCACCATCGGCTACGAGCTGATGTGCGCGCTCGCGCGGCGCGTGCCGGTGAGCATCGACGCGGGCGTGACGAGCGAGCCCAAAGCGCAGTCGGCCTGACGCTGCCGCGCAGGCGAACTCAGGCGCTCGTATCGCCGATCACGCCGGCGAGTATCTCGATACCTCTGCGAATCTGATCGACCGGCACGCTGGCATAGCCGAGGATCAGGCCGGCGGGCCGGGTGCGCGCGGCAACGGCCGGCGCGACATAGAGCGGCGACACCGGATAGACACCCACGCCTTTCGCATGCGCAGCGGCCACGAGCGCCGCCTCATCGTTCGAATCGAGAAACGGCAGCCACAGCGTGACATGCAGCCCGGCGGCACTGCCGGTCACCTCCGCGCGGCGCGGCAGAAGACACGCGATGGCATCGAGCAGTGCGGCGCGACGCCGTTCGTATTCCCGCCGCACGCGCCGCACGTGACGTTCGTACGCGCCGCCTTCGATCAGCGATGCGAGAACACGCTGATCGATGACCGCGGAATGACGGTCGCTCAGCCTTTTGGCCTGACGGAACACCGGCACGAGATCGTGCGGCAGGATCATGTAACCCAGACGGAGATGCGGCGAAAGCGCCTTGGAGAATGTGCCGATGTAGATCACGCGGCCATTCGAATCGATCGATTGCAATGCGTCGATCGGGCGCTGGCCGTAACGGAACTCGCCGTCGTAGTCGTCCTCGATGATCCACGCATCGTGCCGTCGCGCCCATTCGAGCAGTTCGAGCCGGCGCCCGACCGGCAACACGCCGCCCAACGGAAACTGATGCGATGGCGTCACGTAGGCGAGCCGCGCGCGGCCGCGAGCGGGCAGACGGCGCGTGTCGAGACCATGTTCGTCGACGGGAACGGGCAGCGGCACGCCGCCCGACGCTTCGAAGCAGTGGCGCGCGATCAGATAGCCCGGGTCTTCGAACGCGAACGTATCGCCGGGATCGAGCAAAACGCGCGCGCATAGATCGAGCGCCTGCTGCGTGCCGTTCACCACGACGATCTGCTCACTGTCGCAGACGAGTCCGCGCGCCCGGCCCAGATACGCCTGCAGCGCGCGCCGCAGCGCGGCATCGCCTTCGGGCGCGACGTAGTAGAGGCTGTCCGGCTGATGCAGCAACTCGGCCTGATAAGCCCGCTTCCAGATCAGCGATGGGAAGTCGCGCGCGGACACCGCGCCGTACAGGAAGCTGACAGTGCCCTTCTTCGTCTGAGGCAGAACCGGCATGGGCAGGCCGGAGACGCGCCGGCCGTATGCGGAGAGCGCAGGCGCCGTGCGGGCGACACGCGCGGGGCCGGGCGGCGCGACGGGCACGGGCGGCGTCGCGACCCGTGCGACGCGGCCCGCCGATGTGACGAGAAAGCCTTCGGCCGCGAGCTGTTCGTAGGCGGCGGTAACCGTGGTGCGCGAGACGCCCAGCTCCGCCGCCAGCGCGCGCGTCGATGGCACGGGCGCGCCTGCGGGCAACGTGCCGTCGGCGATCTGCGCGCGCAGCAAATCGTAGATGCGTTGTCCCGTACCGACCGCGCTCGACGAAGGCTTGTTCAACTGGACCATGAAAATCGACCGAAACTGGACCTTCGTATTGTGCCTGTTTCGGGCGATAGTCACGGAGTTCCGTCACATCAGTCGAGCATTCACGATGTATATCCCGCCGCATTTCGCAGAAACTCGCCCCGAAGAGTTGCAACGGATCATTCGCGCGCATGCGCTCGGCATCCTCGTCACGCGCGACGACGCCGGTCTGGACGCCAATCACATTCCCTTCGAATTCGATCCGGACCGGGGCACGCACGGGTTGCTCACCGCGCACGTGGCGCGCGCCAACGATATCTGGCAGCGATACCCGACCGGCACGCCCGTCATGGTGATTTTTCGCGGCGCCGAGGGGTATATCTCGCCGAACTGGTATCCGAGCAAGCACGAGGCGCATCGGCAGGTGCCGACGTGGAATTACGAAGTCGTGCACGCGCACGGCGTGCTCACCGTGCGCGATGACGAGCCGTTCGTGCGCGGCCTCGTCGCGCGCCTGACGCGGCGGCACGAGGCGAACGAGCCGAAGCCGTGGAAGATGGGCGACTCCGAACCCGAGTTCATCGACGGCATGTTGCGAAACATCGTGGGCATCGAGATCGCCGTGACATCGCTCGTGGGCAAATCGAAGCTGAGCCAGAACAAGGAGGCGCGCGATCGAATCAATGCAGCCGATACGTTGCAAGCGCGCGGACATGATGAGCTGGCTCAGGCGATGTCGCGGGCCGGGTGACAGACCATGACCTTCCTTACATTTCTCATCGCGGCGACCGTGCTTGCCATTACGCCCGGCCCCGGCATCGCTTATGTCGTCGCGCGAACCGTCGCAGGAGGCCGCGCCGAAGGCATGGCGTCGTGTCTCGGCACGGCGGTCGGCGGCCTGTTTCACGTCGCTGCCGCGGCGCTCGGCCTTTCTCTGCTGATCGCCCGGTCGGCGATGCTCTTCAGCATCGTCAAATACATCGGGGCTGCGTACCTGATCTACCTCGGCATTCGCCTTCTGATCCGCAAGGAAGAGGCAGCCGATCTCGCCCCGGTTACGTCGCACGGTGCGCGTCGCGCGTTCCGCGAAGGCATTCTCGTCGAAGCGCTCAACGTGAAAACCGCGCTCTTTTTCCTGGCGTTCCTTCCGCAGTTCGTCGCGCAAGGTCAGGCGTTGATTCCGCAACTGGTGCTGCTCGGGAGCATCTGCGTCACGTTGAATACGCTCGTCGATGTCGGCGCGGTGCTCGCGGCGTCGCGCCTGCTCGGCTCGAGTGCCGCACGTGCCGCGCGCGCGAGATTCCTCACACGCACCTCGGGTGCCGTCATGCTGGGATTGGGCGGATATCTGGCGCTCGCGCGCAGGACGTTCGCGCTTTGAAGCGGTTCAGCAAACGCGCGTCACCACCGCGCGTCCGACGTCCCCGGCGGCGCCGAATTGCGCGTATAGCCCGTGGGCGTGCGCGCCAGTTGCGCGCTCGGCCGCACGGCCATCAGCTCGCCGAAACCGGATTCGTACCGCTCGACATACGGCGCGAAATCCGGCTTCGCCGTCTTCAGCCCGCCCGCCACGCGCCCGAGTCCGCGCACCCAGTGCCCCGTCTGCGCGAGCGAAACCTGCACATGCCAGCTTCCGCCTTCGCGCTGCTGTTTCCATAGCGCGGCGGCCGCGCCGAACGCCATCAGGAAGCCGCTCGCCATGTCGAGCATCTGCATGGGCAAGGGACGCGGCTTGCCTTCGCCCGCCGCTTCGCCTTCGGCTGCGTTGAAACCCATAGCGGTCTGAACGAGCGAATCGAAGCCGCGCCGCTCGGCCCACGGACCCTCGGTGCCATACGCACTCAGCGACGTATAGACGATCCCCGGCCTGCGCGCCGCCAGCGCCTGCGGCCCGAAACCCAGCGATGCGATCCCGCCCGGCCGATACCCCTGCGCGAACACATGCGCGTCATCGATCAGCCGCCAGAGCGTGTCGCGATCCGAAGCCAAGCGAAGGTCGAGCAACGCCGAGCGTTTCCCCCGGCTCGTATCCGCAATCGCGGGAATATTCGGCAGATGCGGTCCATTCACGAGCATCACGTCCGCGCCGAATGCAGCCAGCGCGCGCCCGCCGACCGGCCCCGCGAGAATGCGCGTGAAATCGAGCACACGCAGGCCGTCGAGCGGACGCGCATCGGCGGACAAGGGCGGCAACGCGAGAGGCGCCGCATCGCCGATGCGCGTGATCGTCATCAATGGCTGCGCGGCGACGGCTTGCGCCTGCGGCGTCGCGTCCCACGCATCGAAGGTGCGCAGCATCGTGACGACGAGCCCACGCTCCGCCGCCGCGTTCTCGAAATCGCAGCCGCGCCACGCGAGCAACGCGCGCTCGGCGTCTTCGCGCGTCGCCGTTTTCGGATCGAGCCCGAGCAGCCGCAGCGCGCCATCCTGATGATGTTCGAAGTTCGCGTGAATGCGGACGTAGCCATCGGCGCAGCGATAGAGCCCGGAAAAGCGTCCCCACGTTTCCGGCTCCTTGCCATCGACCATGAACGCGCCGGTGCATTCGACCGCCGCATGCGTCATGTCGACCGACACGCGCTGCCGAGCGCCGCCACGCAGCGCACCAAGCTCGCACGCCGCGAGCGCGGCCGCGCCGATGCTCGCCTGCGCCGCCGTGCCGACGGCGAAGCTCGATGGAAAAACCGGATCGCGACCCGGAAGGTCGATGAAAGAAAGCGCATCGCCGGGCAAGCCGGCGATGCGCCATATGTCGTGCAGCGTATCGAAGGAAGAGGTCATGATCGGTCGGCGCGCGTGCTTCGTGTGAAGCACCCATTATCGCGCCAACTGCGTTCAGTGACGCCGCGTCGCCAGCTCCGCGCCCTGACGCAGCGCTTCGAGCATGCTGCCTTCATCGGCGATGCCCTTGCCCGCGATATCGAACGCCGTGCCGTGATCCACCGACGTGCGAATCACATCGAGCCCCACCGTCACGTTCACGCCCGCTTCGAGACCGAGCACCTTCACCGGACCGTGCCCCTGATCGTGATACATCGCGACTACGAGATCGAAGTCGCCGCGCCCCGCGCGGTAGAAGAGCGTATCGGCAGGCAGCGGGCCGGTCACATCGAGACCGCGTTCCTGCAGGACCTTCACGGCGGGGATGATCTTTTCCTCTTCCTCGCCATAGCCGAACAGCCCGTTCTCGCCCGCATGCGGATTGATCCCGCACACCCCGATGCGCGGCTTCTCGATGCCCGCTTTCACGAGCGTCGCGTTGCCGCGCTCGATCGTGCGCTGCACGAGGCCCGGCTCGATCTTGCGGATCGCGTCGATGATGCCGATATGCGTCGTCACGTGGATCACGCGCAGTTGCGGCGCGACGAGCATCATCGACACTTCATCGACGCCCGTCAGATGCGCGAGCATCTCCGTGTGACCGGGAAACTTGTGGCCGCCCGCGTGCAGCGCTTCCTTGTTGAGCGGCGCGGTGCAGATCGCGTCGATCTGGTTCGCCTGCGCCAGTTCGACGGCGCGCGCAATGTACTGATACGCCGCATCGCCCGCGACGGCGGAAAGCTCGCCGAAGGGCAGGTCGTCGGGAATCAGGCCGAGATCGATGCAATCGATCACGCCCGGCTCGTAGCGCGCTTCGGTCGCATCCTTGATGCGTCGCACGGTCGCCTTGCCGCCGACGATTTCGTTCGCACGCTCGAGACGGCGCGCATCGCCGATCACGAGCGGACGGCACTGCCGATGGACGGCGTCGTGCGCGAGGCTCTTGACGACGACTTCCGGGCCTACGCCGCTCGCGTCGCCCATCGTGATGCCGATTACGGGGAGTGTGTTGGTCATGATCTTTCGTCTGGTGATGTCGTGTCTTAACGCGCGACGGGAATATCCGCGCCGCGCAAATGCAGGTAGGCGCCGAGCAGCGCGTGCTCGCTGCCGAACGCGCCCGCTTTCGTGACGATGGAAGGGCCTGTGCCGCCCGCTGGCCGTCCGAGCGCGACACCCGCTTCTATTTCGTGCACGAGTTCGAGGCTGCCGACGCTCGCGGCGGAAAGGATCGCGCGCGCGGTTTCGCCGCCGGTCGCGATCAGTCCGCCGAGCGCGTCGAATTGAGGCGCGACGAGCGCCGCGAGCGCGTTCGACAGCAGCGCGCCTTCGGCGGGATCGAACGCGTCGTCGCGGCCGATGCGCACGATCGCGTCTTCCCTGCCGCGCACCGAATCGCCGATTCGTTCATGCCACGCCTGCCATTGCGGGTGTTGCGCGCCATCGCGTAGCACGGCGGGCGGCACGATCATTTCGCGCACGCCGGCTTCGGCGCACAGCATCGCGCATTGACGCTCGGAAATCGCGGAGAGGCTGCCGACGAGCGCGAGGATCGGGCCTTGCGTCGGATCGATCGAGCTTGCCGGGTGCGAGGACGCATCGGCATCGAAGAGATCGGGCAGGGCGGCCAGTTCGCGCGCGAGTCCGCCGGAACCGACCCAGAAAAACGGCGCATCGACCGATGCGGTCACGCGGGCAAGCGCGGCCAGATCGCCGCTGGTTTCGGCATCGACGATGATGGCGTCGATGCCATCCGCCGACGCGGCCGCCGATGCGATCATCGCGGCGACGTCGTGCGGCGCGGCCCGGAACGCATCGAGCGAAACGTGCGCGACGCGCAGGCCGACCATGTCGAGCATCGCGCGCAACCCCGCGTTTTGCCCGGCGTGTTCGAGCTGCCACGTTTCGGTGTCTTCGAGCGGCACGCCGCGCACGAACACACGGCCATCGCGCACGGTTCGGCCCGTCGCCGGGAACGCGGGCGTGACGATCGCCGGTCCGGCGAGCCGCGTCAGCGCCGCGACTTCCGCGCTCCAGTTGCCGCGCAAGGTCGAATCGATCTTCTTGTAGAGACGCCGGCCCGGCGCGCGCA
Organism: Caballeronia sp. INML2; assembly: GCF_023631365.1. Lineage (NCBI taxonomy): Bacteria > Pseudomonadati > Pseudomonadota > Betaproteobacteria > Burkholderiales > Burkholderiaceae > Caballeronia > Caballeronia sp. INML2. The sequence goes on from NZ_JALQDH010000074.1 coordinate 35,554, forward strand.
GCGTCTGCCAGGTGCTCGCCGTGCGCTTCGCGGCGTCGGCGGGCGCGAGGCGGCGCGTGTCGGTGTCCGCCGCGATGACTCTTGCGTTCGCGTGTGATGCGTTCTCATCGAGCGAGACGACGGTTTTCAGTCCGGCCGCCGCGAACGCGATCGCGCAATCGGCGGCGCCGGACAGATCGTCGGCGACGATCAACAAGCTCTTCATTGCGTGGCCTCGCGTGTCTTCGATGCCAAGCGCGCATCGTTTTGCGCGTTCACGCGTTTCGCAATCGACGCGGTCAATATCGGCGACACGATTGCCGTCACGACGACGCACGCCGCGACGAGCAGCGTTGCGGATTTGGCCGCTTCGTTATAGACGGGATTGGCCGCCGCGATCAGCGCCGGAACGGCGGCCGCGTTACCCGCGGTATTCGCCGCCGCCGCGCCCGCGACACCCGTGCCGCCCGTCAGACGATCCGCGAAATAAAGCGGAATGCCCGTCACGACGACGACCGCGAAGCCCAGGCCGATGCCGAGCAGGCCCGCCTGCCAGACCTTGTGCAGATCGAGGCTCGCACCGAGCGCCAGCGCGAAGAACGGAATCATCACCGGCACGGCGCGGCCGAGGAAGTCGCGCATCTCGCGATCGAGATTGCCGAGCAGCATGCCGACCACGAGCGGCAGGATGCTGCCGACGAGCGTCGGCCACGGAAACGCCGAGAGACCCGCGACGCCGAGCGTGACCATCGTCAGGAACGGGCCGGATTCGAGCGACATGATCGTGTAGGCGCCCACATCTTCGGAACGGCCGTACTGCCCCATCAGCGCCATGTACAGGCCGCCGTTCGTGTCGTTCATCGCGGCGACGACAGCGAGTGTCGAGATGCCCGCGAACACGCCCGACGTGATCGGCTGCTCGCCGAGGAAGTGCCCGAGCACGACGCCCGCGACGACCGCGGTGCCGACCTTCGTCGCGAACAGTGCGCCGCCTTTTTTCAGGAGATAGGGCGTCGCCTTCACGTTGATGCTCGCGCCCATGCACACATAGAACACCGCGAGAATCGGCAACGCTCCGGTGAAGAGCGCGTTCGTGAACGAACCGAAGAACTTCGGCATGTTCGGCGCGAAGGTCGCGATCAGCGAGCCGATCAGAAGCGGGACGATCATCATGCCGCCAGGCACGCGCTCGACGGCGCGCTTGATATGAATCTGAGCCATGCAAGTCTCCAGAGTGGTTTTTGCGCGATTCGATCATAAAGTGATCGAATCGAGCGTATGGGAGTGTAGTCCTTCGGCGTATTTCGCGCAAATCCGTCGTCGTGCGGGTTTACTCTGATCGAATCGATCAAATTGCTTGCGATACGTTCAGAATGAACCGCCAGCATTCGACGGACCCGGCCGGTTCGCTACACTGTGCGTCGCCGTCAGAACCGCAAAGAACTCAGGGAACAGGATGAAAGTCGAAAAACGCCGCGAAGCCATGCTCAAGGCCGTGCTTTCCGGCATGAACGATGTCGCCGCGCTGTGCGAGCACTTCGGCATGTCGGAAGCGACGGTGCGCCGCGACCTGCGCGCGCTCGCCGAGGAGCGGCGCATCGTGCGCACGTACGGCGGCGCGGCATCGGTGGGCATGCACGAGCCGGAAGAATCGCTCGATACGCGCCGCGAAAGTTTTCGCGAGCAAAAGGAGGCGATCGCGCGCGCGGCCGCGCGTCACGTGCAGGACGGCGACACCATCTTCCTCGATGGCGGCACGACCACGGCGGCGCTCGCGCGCTGGCTCGCCGGCCGTTCGGAAGTGCACGTCGTGACCAACAATCTGCTCGCGGTCAATGTGCTCGCGTCGGCGGACGTGCGCGTGACGCTGATCGGCGGCGACGTGCGGCCATCGAGCATGAGCACGCTCGGGCCCATCGCGCAGGTGGCGCTCACGCGCGTCACGTTCGACAAGGCGTTTCTCGGCGCGGACGGTGTCGTCGCCGGACGCGGACTGTGCGAAGCGACGGCGGAGCAGGCGTTTCTGAAGGAATGCATCATCGCGCAGGCGGCGGGCGTGTTCGTGCTGGTCACGTCGAACAAGCTCGAGCGCGCGAGCCAGCAGCACTGGACGCCGCTCGAGCGCAACTGGACGCTCGTCACCGACGCGCTGGCCGAAGCGCCGGTGCTCGCGCGCTTCGAGGAGCGGGGCAATGTGACGGTGGAATGCACCGCGCTTACGTCGAGAGAATCGTGACCAGCGCGACGGCCGAATCGCCCGCAAGCTGACCGCCGTTGTTCTCCGCGAGCGCGACCTTCGCGCCCGGACGCTGCCGCGCACCGGCCCTGCCACGCAACTGCCCGGTGAGTTCGACGATTTGCGCGACGCCGATGCTAACGGCGCGTTCTGGCCGGTGCGGAAAGTGCCGTATCGCCTCGCGAAAACGCCCGCGCGCGTGCGTGCCGTTCCCGGCGCGCCGGAAATCGTCAGACGCGCGCCGCCAGCGCCAGCACGCGCTCCAGTTCCGGAAGATCGACCGGCTTGACGAGGTGCGCATCGAAACCGGCGGCGCGCGTGCGCGCCATGTCTTCGTCCGAGCCGAGGCCCGTCATCGCGGCGACGATCGCGCGTGTGCCGCCGGGCTTGTCGCCGTCCTGACGCATGCGGCGGATCACGTCGAAGCCCGTCATGCCGGGCATCGACAGATCGAGCAGCACGACCTGCGGCCGAAGCGCTTCGAACAAATCGAGCGCGCCCGGACCGTCGTAGGCGGCGCGCGCGTTGTGGCCGAGCAGCTCGACGAGCAGCGTCATGCTGTCGGCGGAATCGCGGTTGTCATCGACGACGAGCACGTCGAGCTGACGGCTCGTCACGGCGAGCGGCGTCCCGCCTGCCGGTGCGCCGCTCGCCGGCGCCTCGGCGAGCGGCAGCCAGAGCGAGAACGCGCTGCCTCGTCCCGCGCCGCCGCTCTTCGCCTCGACATGCCCGCCGTGCAGTTCCGCTATCGCGCGCACGAGCGTCAGGCCGATGCCGAGACCGCCTTCGTCCGGATGCGCCCCCGGCGGATGCTCCTGCACGAAAAGATCGAACACGGTGCCGAGCGCCTCGGAAGAAATGCCGCGGCCCTCGTCGGTCACGCGCACCAGCACCGAGCCGCCGCGCGGGCCGACTTCGAGCGTGATCGTCGAGCCGGGCGGGCTGAACTTCGACGCATTGTTGAGCAGATTGTTGAGCGCCTGCACGAGCCGCGTCGCATCGCCGTTCACGAAAAGGGGCTGACCGCTGTCCTTCACGTCGATGCGTTGCCCGCGCTCGTCGCACAGCGGCTGGCTGGCCTCGACACTCAGATGCACGACATCGGCGATATCGACGGTCGCCGTCGTCAGGCGGATCTTGCCCGAGCTGACGCGCCCGGCTTCGAGCAGATCGTCGACGAGCCGAGTCAGATGCGCGAGCTGACGATCGACGATCTGGCGGCTGCGGACCACCTCGGCATCGTCGGACGCCTTGAGCTTGAGGATGCTCACCGCGTTGCGGATCGGCGCGAGCGGATTGCGCAGCTCGTGACCGAGCAACGCGAGAAACTCGTTCATGCGCCGGCTCGATGCTTCCAGTTCCTCGAGACGCCGCCGCGCGGTCATGTCGCGCGTGATCTTGACGAAGCTCTGCTCGCCGTCGCTGTTGCCGGGCAGCGCGCTCAGCATGACGTGCGCCCAGAACTCGGAGCCGTCCTTGCGCACGTGCCAGTCTTCGTGCTCGATGCGGCCGCGCTTCGCGGCGAGCGCGAGGTCGTCGCCGGGACGGTCGCGCCCGTGTTCGTCGGATGTGTAGAAGAGCGCGAAATGCCGGCCGATCGCTTCGGCCGCCGAGAAGCCGTAGATCGCACGCGCGCCGTCGTTCCACGAGCGCACATGGCCGTTCTGGTCGAGCATGCAGATCGCATAGTCGCTCACCGAGTCGATGAGCAGGCGCAGACGTTCGTTCGCCTCGGTCGCGACGTGCCGGTCGGTGATGTCGTGCACGAAGCACGCGAACTGGCGCTGGCCTTCGTACCAGACTTCGCTGATCGTCAGCTCGGCGGCGAACTCGCTGCCGTCGCGGCGCAGCGCGGGCAGCTCGAAGCGCCGGTTGATCATGCGCGCCTCGCCCGTCGCGAGATAGCGCGTGAGTCCGGCGCGATGCGCGTCGCGAAAGCGCTCGGGCACGATGTGCGAGGCAAGCTCGCGGCCCGTCACTTCCTGCTGCTTCCAGCCCAAGAGGAGCGTAGCGGCCTCGTTCCAGTCGACGACCATGCCGGCCTCGTCCATCGACACGAACGCGACATGCGCGTTGTCGAGCACGGTCTGGCGTCGGCGCATGGCGTCGGCGAGCTTCTTTTCGAATTCGATGCGCAGCGACGACTCGACTGAAAGATCCGCGGTCACGCTGGCGTTTTCCTTCACGAGCTTGCGGTTTTCCTGCGCGATTTCCTCGCGCGCGATGGTCTCCGCGATGCACGCGCAAAACGCGTCGAGAATGCTGATATCGGGTGGCCCGAAATGATCGGCCTCGCCGGAGATGAGCTTCAGCACCGCAACCGAGCGGCCTTCGTAGACGACGGGCGCGACCACCATCGACACGGCGCCGACCGCCTCGCATGCGGCGCGATCGACCCGATGGTCCGTCGCCGAATCGCGGCAGATGAGCGCCTGCTGGCGCGTGATGCACAGGCCCGACAGGCTGCCGGCAGTAGGCAGCCGCACGCCGATGTGCGCCGCCGCCGCGCCGCTCACCGCGCGATAGATGAGCGAGTCGCCTTCGATCCATTCCACCACGGCGGACGCGACGCCCGCGACTTCTCTCAGCGTGTCGGTGACTTTTTGCAGATAAGCGGACAAGGGAAGCCGCGAATGGGCGAGGCTCGCGAACGTGGCGAACCATCGCTGGAAATGCGCCAGTTGCTCATGTTTCGCCTTGATATTGCTTTCCGGGCTCGACGCCTCGTATTGAGTCCGCATGGGCCATGTCCAATCGATGGATCGCGATCGTGAATCGCGGAGGCATCGTAGTTTGCAAGACGGATAATTTCGTCAATTGGAACATAAATATCGGGCAAACGTTTGCGGTGAATTCTGCGTCGCGGGCCGGGCGTCTTTCTGCCGAGCCCGGCGTTTTCACTTCGCTTTATTGCGTGGCCCATTCGCGTGCGGCTTCGGCGGCGAAATCGCGATAGTCACGCGGCGGACGGCCGAGCAGCGAAGTCAGGCGCCCGACTTCCTGTGCCGAGGCCACCGCGCCATCCTGTTGATAGCGCTGCATCATGAGACGCATGTCGTAGGCGAGCCAATCCGGGCCCGCGCCTTTCATGCGGGTTTCGAGCGCGTCCAGATCGTCGCCGCCGTAGCGGATCTCGCGTTGCAGCGCATCGCGCCAGATCGCTGTGATGCTGTCGCCCGTCAGCGCATCGGGGCCGACGAGTTCATAGGCTTCGCGCGGCAAGGGCGCGTCGCTGCGTTCGCGGCGCAACAGTTCGCGCGCGGCGGCATCGCCGATATCGCGGACATCCACCATCGAAATGCCTTTGGCGCCGATCGGCATGCCATATACGCCGTGATGCAGCAGTGCATCCTTCAGGCGGATGTCGTTCTGCATGAAGTAGGCTGGGCGCAGGATCGTCGCGGGGAGATCGCAGTGTTCGATCATGCGCTCGACCGTGTGCTTGCTGGTGAAATGGGGCACGTCCGTGTAGGCATCGCCCTTGAACACCGACAGATACACGATGCCCTTCACGCCCGCCTCGCGCGCGATGCTCATTGCCTGCAGGGCCTGCGTCAGTTCGTCCGGGGCGTTCGGCGCGAGAAGAAAGAGCGTGTCGATGTCTTTCATCGTCTCGCGCAGCGCGCCGATTTCAGTCAGGTCGCCCTTCACCGCCGTCACGCCCGCCGGAAAACTCGCGCGCTCCGGCGAGCGCGTCAGCGCGCGCACGTTCGCGCCACCGTCCTTCAGATGGTCGAGAACCTGTGTGCCGATCACGCCGGTGCTGCCCGTCACGAGAATAGTCATGTCGATCTCCTTGGATCCGTTGAACACAGCGCCTACGATAATTGTTCCGGTTTCGAGCCGATAGACCCTGCTTCGGGACAGCTCGTCTCAACGATGGAACGATCATGGACCTGACCGCACTCGCCGATTTCAACACCGTCGCGTTACACGGTGGCTTCGGACCCGCCGCACGTCGCACGGGCCGCCCGAAAGCCACGCTCTCGCGGCGCGTCGCGGACCTGGAGCACAGTCTCGGTGTGCGGCTCATCGAGCGCGGCGCGCGCACGCTGCGGCTGACCGAGGAAGGCCGTGTCCTGCACGAACGCACGCGCGGCCTGCTCGCCGAAATCGACGACGCGGGCGCAACGATTCGCTCGCGCGCGCCCGTGCCGAGCGGACGCCTGCGCGTGAGCGCGCCGATCGTGTTTGCGCATGTCGTGCTGCCGCGCCTCGCGTCGCGTTTTGCGTCGGCGTATCCGCAGGTCGAGCTGGAGATCGTCGCGGAGGATCGTGTCGCGGACCCCGTGCAGGACGGATACGACCTCGTCATCCGCATCGATCCCGACGCCGACGAATTGCTCGTGGGACGCCGCATTGCGATCGACCGGCGCGTGCTGGTCGCGGCGCGCGGCTTCACGATCGACGAAGGCGCATCTTCCTTGCCTGCCGTCGTGCTCGCGCGCGCGGGCGGCACGGCCTGGCGAATTCAAGGCGGCGACGGCCGCGAGCGCACGATCACGCCCGAGCCGGTTTTGCGCCTGTCGTCGTTGCTGATGGCGCGCGAGGCCGTGCTCGAAGGCGCGGGCGTGGCGTTATTGCCGGGCTTGCTGGTCGAACCCGAGATTGCCGCTGGACGGCTCGCGAGGCTCGGACTCGATGCGGGACCGGCCGTCGAAATCTGGGCGCTCTATAGTTCGCGGCGATTGCTGAGCGCGAAAGTGCGCGCCTTTCTCGATATGCTGCAAAGCGCGGCGTGACTACGCCGGAAAAAACAACCGTGGTGCTAGGTTATTCGGATCGCGGGCTAAATATCGACCTGCGATTCGACGATCTCCCGGACCCTTCCCAACGCTTCCCTCAACGTCCCCGCATCCACCGATCCCAGCGCGAGCCGCAACGCATGCGGCACCTGCGCCGCGGTGCAAAACGGCCCGGCCAGCGACACCGAGATCCGCTCTTTAATCAGCGCCGCCGCGACACCGTCCGCGCGCACGTCCCCAGGCATCGGCAGCCATACGAAATACGAAGCAGGATGCGCGACCCGCTTCAATCGTCCCAAGGCGCTCGACGCGATCGCCTGACGCATCGAAGCATCCGCGCGCTTGTCCGCTTCGAGCCTGTCCACCGTGCCGTCCTCGAGCCAGCCGCACGCGATGGCCGTCATCACCCCGGGCGTATTCCAGGTCGTCACTCTGATCGCGCGTTCGATCTTCGGCACCCATTCGGGCGGTGCGACGACGTAGCCGACACGCAAGCCCGTCGCCACGTTCTTCGAAAATCCCGACACGTACACCGTGAGTTCGGGCGCGAGCGCGGCGAGCGGCGGCGGGGCATCGCTGGCGAGAAAGGCGTAAGCCGCATCTTCGATGATGACGAAGCCATGCTTGCGCGCAATCGATACGAGTTGCCTGCGCCGCGTCGCCGTCATCACCCAGCCGAGCGGATTGTGCAGCGTCGGCATCGTGTAGATGGCGCGCACGCGTCGCCGCTTGCATAGCGCATCGAGCGCGTCCGGATCGGGGCCCGCGCCCGACGCCGGCAGCGGGGCGAGTTCGAGCCGATGCGCTTCGGCCAGCAACTTGAATCCGGGATAGGTCAGCGTGTCGACGGCGACCACGTCGCCGGGTTTCAGCATCGCCATCACGGTCGTGGCGAGGCCGTGCTGCGCACCATCGACGAGCATCACGCGATCCGCGCTCGCATCCAGGCCGCCGCGCAGGAGATGACGCGAGACCGCCGCCCGGTCGCGCGCGCGTCCGCCATGCGGCTGATAGCGCAGCAACGCTTCCAGATCGCCCGCCGATGACAACTGCCGCAACGCATTGCGCAGCAACTCCGCCTGACTCGCCAGCGCGGGATAGTTGAAGTTGAGATCGACCATGTCCGCGGCGATGGCCACCTGATCGATGCCGAGTTCACGCGCGAGCGTCGTTTCCTTCACGAAGGTGCCGCGTCCCGTTTCGCCGCTCACGAGACCCATCGCGTTCAACTCTGCATAGACGCGCGTCGCGGTCACGATGCCGAGTCCTTCGCGCGCGGCGAGTTCACGATGCGTCGGCAGACGTGTGCCGGCCTTGAGGCGACCGGAACGAATGTCCTCAACGAATCTGTCGACGATTTGCTTGTAGCGCGGCGGTTTCGGCATGAGCGGCCTAAGCGGATGTATTCATGACAATTTTTTGATTGTATTCATTTTCGACCGTAGCATGCGCACATGCCACACATGCGCTGAAAGGAGCACATCATGCACATTGCCATTCTCACTTTCGAGGGCTTCAACGAACTGGATTCGCTGATCGCGCTCGGCATTCTCAATCGCGTGAAAAAGCCGGACTGGACCGTGTCGATTGCGTGTCCATCCGAAGAAGTGCGTTCGATGAACGGCGTCGTGCTGAAGGCGCAAGCCACGCTCGAAGAAGCCGCGAATGCCGACGCCGTGATCGTCGGCAGCGGCAGGCTGACTCGCCAGGTCGTCGCCGATGCGTCGCTGATGGCGCGCATCAAACTCGATCCCGCACGCCAGTTGCTGGCCGCGCAATGCTCGGGCACGCTCATTCTCGCGAAGCTCGGCCTGCTTCAGGACGTTCCCGCCTGCACGGATGTGACGACGAAGCCGTGGGTCGAGGAAGCGGGCGTGCGCACGCTCGATCAACCGTTCGTCGCGAACGGCAACGTCGCCACGGCCGGCGGATGCCTCGCATCGCAATATCTCGCGGCCTGGATGATCGCTCGGCTCGAAGGCATCGAAGCGGCACGCAGCGCGATGCATTACGTCGCGCCCGTCGGCGAGAAGGAAGCCTACGTCGAGCGCGCGATGAAAAACATCACGCCGTTCATCCGCATTGCCACGCCGGCGTAGCGCGAAAATTCGTGCACTGCGATGCCCGTCGCGCTGCGCGTGACGGGCTTGTTCGTGCTGCACCTGCGTCATGAAAATCGTGCGTTTAAGGCATTAAGCGCTTCGGGAAAGTCCTTAGAGAAACATCAGACGTCTGATGTATATTTCATGGACTGTCATCCGAGAGACCTTCATGCGCCTGAGCGTCGAGCGATCGATGAGCGACAAGATCCAGGAGTCGCTCCTCACCATGATCCGCGAGCGCAAGCTCAAGCCCGGCGATCAGATTCCCACTGAGATAGAGCTTTGCGAGCTGCTCGGCGTCGGCCGCTCCAGCCTGCGCGAAGCCGTGGCGCAGATGATCTCGCATGGCTTGTTGTCGCGTCAGCAAGGCAAGGGCACCTTCATCAGACAAATTTCGCTGAAGCTGCACGGCGGCCTCGATGATCTGATGTCGGTGACCGACATGATTCGCAGTGTGGGCGCGGTGCCATCGACGAGCCGCATCCAGATGGATACTGTCGCGGCTTCGGAGAGTCTCGCGGAAAAGCTCGCCATCAAGTACGGCGACCCGTGCGTGAGAATCGAGCGCGTGCGGCGCGCGGATGACGCGATCGCCGCGTATTGCATCGACACGATTCCGAAGCACGTGTTCGATGCCGCCGAGGGTGAGCTGGGCGAATCGCTCTTCGGTATGTTCGCGCGCACGGGGCGGCGGCTGTCGCATACGCATACGTCGATACAGCCGACCATTCTCACGCCGCGCGATCTGCCGGAACTGGGCGATGGCTTCGGCCTTTTTCTGCTGCTGGACGAAGTGGATTTCGATCAGAGCGGCGAGCCGCTTTGCTATAGCAACGACTACTACAACACGAGCATCTTCAAGTTCGATCTGGTGCGCAAGCGTCGCTGAGCAAGATGCACGCGCCCGGGCAACATCGGAGGAGACACCGATGGAGTTTGAAGCTTTCACCGCGCAGGAACTCGCCGCCTATCTCGGCGGCGTGCCCGACGTGCGCGCGCTGCTGGGCGACCCCGACGATCTCGAAGTCGTCGAAGTAGGGGACGGCAATCTGAACTACGTGTACTTCGTGACGAACGCGAAAGCGCCGGGGCGCAGCGTCGTCGTCAAGCAGGCGCCGCCGTTTTTGCGGCTCGTCGGCAAGACGTGGCCGCTTTCGTGTCAGCGCATGGAGCACGAAGTCGCTGCGTTGCGGCGCTTCGGCGCGCTATGTCCGCGTCATGTGCCGAAGGTGTATCACGCGGACAGCAAGCGCTTTCTCGTGGTCATGCAACACCTCGCCTCGCATCGCATCCTGCGGCAAGGGCTGATGGATGGCGCGATGTATCCGCGTCTCGCGGATCATCTCTCGACCTATCTCGCGCACACGCTCTTCTACGGCTCCGATCTCTTTCTCGCGCCCGACATCAAGAAGCAGGCCGCGAGCGCCGCGGTCAATGCGGAGTTGTGCAAGATCACCGAAGATCTCGTGTTCACGTTTCCGTTCGAAGATCATCCGTCGAACGTCTATAGTCCCGCGCTGCCCAAAGCTGCGATCGAAAGGCTGAGAACGCATGCGCCATTGCGCATCGCGGCGGCCGACATGAAGTGGGCGTTCATGAATCACGCCGAGACCTTGCTGCACGGCGACCTGCATACCGGTTCGATCATGGTCAACGAAGAAGACACCTTCGTGATCGATCCCGAGTTCGCGTTCTATGGACCGATGGGCTTCGATGTCGGCGCGGTGATCGCGAATCTGTTGCTCGCGTATTTCTCGCGCGACTGGCATGGGCGCATCGACGGGCGCGATCCCGTCGCGTATCAGGAGTGGCTGCTCGAACAGATGATGCGCATCTGGAGCGGTTTCAGCGCGCAATTCGTCGAACTGTGGCGCGATCACGAAAGCCGCAGCAAGCGGCGTTTCATCGGCGGGGACGCGGAGAGCCGCGCGCTCACGGCGTACCGCACGCACTTCATGCGGCGGCTGCTGGCCGATACGCTCGGCTTCGCGGGCTGCAAGATGATTCGCCGCATCGTCGGCATGGCGAAGGTCGCGGAAGTCACGCGCATTCCGGATGCGCAAGCGCGGGCGAATATCGAAGTGCGCTGCCTGCGTTGCGCGGAAGCGTTACTCGTCGAGCGCGCCACGCTCGGCGATATCGAACAAGTGGCGGCGCTCGCGCGCGACATTCAGCGCGATACCGCGACGATGTGACAGGAGATCTCATGGCTTCGCAGCCCTTGTTCACCACGCTTCCACCCACGATCGAATGGCGCGACGGCGATCTGCTGCTGCTCGATCAGACGCGTTTGCCGCATGAGATCGTGGTGGAGAACATCGCCGATGTGAAAGCGGTGTGGCGCGCCATTCGCGAGTTGCGTGTGCGCGGCGCGCCGGCGATCGGCGTTGCGGCCGCTTATGGGCTTTGCATCGCGATGCGCGGATCGACCGCGCTGCCCGTCGCGCAGTTCAGAACGGAGCTGGAACGTCATGCGAACTGGCTCGAAACGGCGCGGCCCACGGCGGTCAATCTGAGCTGGGCCGTGCGGCGCATGCTGCGTCATGCACGCGATGTCGATGCGAGCGATGCCGCGACGCTCTACGAAGCGCTCGTCGCGGAAGCCAAGCGCATACACGAAGAAGATCAGGCGTTGTGCGAAGGCATCGGCGAGCATGGCATGCCGCTTATCCGCGAAGGATGCGGCGTGCTCACACACTGCAATGCGGGCGCGCTCGCGACGAGCGGCATCGGCACCGCCACCGCGCCGATCTACGCGGCGCATCGCGCGGGCATCGCGTTCAAGGTCTATGCCGATGAAACGCGTCCGCTTCTGCAGGGCGCGCGTCTCACGGCGTTCGAATTGCAGCAGGCGGGCGTCGATGTCACGCTCATCATGGACAGCGCCGCCGCGTCGGTCATGTCGCAAGGACTCGTCGATGTCGTCATCGTCGGGACGGACCGTGTCGCCGCGAACGGCGACTTCGCCAACAAGATCGGCACATTGGGGCTCGCCATCGCCGCGCAGTATTACGGCATTCCGTTCTATGTCGCCTGTCCTTCATCGACGCTCGATCTGCGCACGCCGAGCGGATCAGGCATCGAAATCGAGGAGCGCGATGCCGAGGAGGTCACGCACCTCGCCGGACGACGCATCGCGCCCGATGCGATGAAAGCGCGCAACCCCGCGTTCGATGTCACACCGCATGCGCTCGTCAGCGGCTTCGTCACGGAGCGCGGCATCGTGCATGCGCCGTTCGAGCGCTCGCTGAAAACGCTGTTCGCCGCAGAGGGGAACGCCGCATGAGCGCGGCCGATGAAAGCGCGCTGCGCCGCGCGATCGTCGGGACGGCGCTCGAGATGGAGCGGCTCGGCATCAATCAGGGCACGTCCGGCAATGTGAGCGCGCGATATCGCGCGGGCTTGCTGATCACGCCGAGCGGCGTGAGCGCGCGCGAACTCGACGAGAAGGACATCGTGTGGCTGCCGCTCGATATCGCCGACGATGCCGAGCTTCTGCGCATTGAACGGCCCTCGTCGGAATGGCGCATTCATCGCGACATCCTGCGTGCGCGTGACGATATCGACGCAGTCGTGCATACGCATTCGATCGCGGCCACCGCGCTCGCCATTCATGGGCGCGATATTCCCGCGCTGCATTACATGGTCGCGGCAGCGGGCGGCAAATCGATACGCTGCGCGCCTTACGCCGTCTTCGGCAGCCAGCAGTTGTCCGACCATGTGCTCGCCGCGCTCGCCGATCGCCGCGCGTGCCTGCTCGCGCATCATGGCGTGATCGCGCTCGGTGCGGACCTCGCGCGCGCCGTGTGGCTCGCGCATGAAGTGGAGGTGCTGTCGAAGCAATATCTGCTGGCGTTGCAGATCGGCCCGCCGCCCCTGCTTTCCGACGAACAGATGGATGAAGTGCTGGAGAAGTTCAAGACTTACGGCAGGCGCAACACGGAGGATCGCTGAAACGCGTGACGGGAAGCGAAGCCTCATCGCAACGAAACTCGCATTGAACAACTCGTACAACGGAGACAGCCATGGCATGGAGTTCGGCAAGATTCGACAGTTGGGGAACGTTCGGAAAGTCCGGCGGCGCCGTATTGTTGTGCGCGGCGGCCGCGTTGAGCGGATGCTCGAAGAGCGACAACACGTCATCGACGAGCAGCACGAGTTCGGCGGCGAGCGCGAGCGCGCCCGCCAGCGCCCCGGCGAGCGCGCCGGCCGCAACCGCCGCCGGCGGCAAGCCCAAGATCGGCTTCTCGATCGCGACATTGAACAACGCGTTCTTCGTCGGACTGAAGGCGGGCGTCGAGCGCGGCGCGAAGGATCAGGGCTTCGATCTCGTGCAGACCAATGCGAACGGCGACGCGCAACAGCAGGTCAACGATGCGATCAATCTGCTGAGCCAGGGCGTGACCGCGCTCGTGCTCAACCCGATCGATTCGAAGGCGATCATTCCCGCGGTCGAAAAAGCCAACTCGATGAACATCCCGGTCTTCACGCTGGATCGCGGCTCGGATGGCGGCAAGGTCACGTCGTTCGTTGCGTCGGATAACGTCGCGCTCGGGCAGACGGGGGCGAAGTGGATCGCCGAGCAGTTGAAGAAGCGCTACGGCGAAGAGAAGGGCAACGTCGTCGATCTGATCGGTCTCGTCGGCACCACCGCCGCAACGGATCGCGAGAAGGGCTTCAGCGAGGAGATCGCGAAGTACCCGAACATCAAGGTGGTTGCGCGTCAGGAAGGTGCCTTCGATCAGGAGAAGTCGCTCAACGCGATGACCAGCATCCTCCAGAAATACCCGCAGATCGATGCAGTCTTCGGCGCGAACGACGACAACACCGTGGGCGCGGAGAAGGCCATCGACAACGCGGGCCGCTACAAGCCGCTCGGCGACAAGGCGCATATTCTCGTGATCGGCGCCGACGGCACCGCGCAGGCGCTCTCCGCGATCCGCGCGGGCAAGCAGGACGCGACGATCTCGCAGAACCCGATCCAGATGGCGGCGAAGTCGCTGCAGTTCATCGCCGACTACAACGCGAAGAAGGACGTGCCCGCGAACTATGCGTGGCCGACGATGCTCATCGACAAGTCGAACATCGACTCGGATGAAGTAAAGAAGTACGGCCTCTGGTCCGAGGAAGTGAAGCAGTAAGGGCAACCGGGGGCCGCGTGTTTCAGCGACGCGCGGCCCGCACACGGAACGCACGACATGAGAGTCGAAACCCGGGCGCGAGCGAGCGCCGCTTCGAATGCAGCGATGCCCTTGTTGCGCATGCAGGGCATCGTCAAGAGCTTTCCCGGCGTGAAAGCGCTGCGCGGCGTGAGCCTCGATCTGCACGCGGGACATGTGCTCGCGATCGTCGGCGAGAACGGCGCGGGCAAGTCGTCGCTCGTGAAAGTGCTGTCGGGCGCGTATGAACCCGACGAAGGCACGATCGACATCGACGGCATGCCGCTCGCGCGCGGCACCCATGCGGCGATCGATGCGGGCGTGGCCGTCATCTATCAGGAGCTTTCGCTCATCAACGACATGACGGTCGCGGAGAATCTCTTTCTCGGCCGCATGCCTTCGCGCAACGGCTTCGTGAGGATGCGCGAGGCCAACACGATGGCGCGCGAGGCGTTGGCGCGCGTCGGCCTGGACAACGTGCCGCCGTGGATGCGGCTCGGCGATCTGCCCTTGAACAAGCGGCAACTCGTCGAGGTCGCGAAGGCGATCGCGCGCGATGCGCGCATCCTCGTAATGGACGAACCGACCGCCGCGCTGCAAAGCCATGACATCGCCAACCTGTATGCGGTGGTGCGGCGGCTGCGCGCGGAAGGCATGGGCATCATCTTCATCTCGCATCATCTCGAGGAAGTGTTCGAGCTTGCGGATTCCGCCGTCGTGATGCGCGATGGCGCAACGGTCGGCGCGCGTCCGATGTCCGAATGGACCGAAGCGGATCTCGTACAGGCGATGGTCGCGCGCAATCTCGAATCGTTCTATCCGTGGGAACCGCGCGAATATGGTCCTGTCGTGCTCGAAGTGCGCCATCTCGCGAGCGCGCCGCTTCTGCGCAATGCGAGCTTTTCCGTGCGCGCGGGTGAGATCGTCGGCATTGCGGGCATCGCGGGCGCGGGACGCACGGAATTGCTGAAGACGATCTTCGGCGCGTTGCCTGTGACGAATGGCGAGATTCTCGTGAAGGGCAGGAAGATCACCAATCATTCGCCGACGCAAGGCGTGCGTCACGGGCTCGTCTATACGTCGGAGGATCGCAAGCTCGAAGGGCTCGTGCTGGAAGCGAACATCGAAGAAAACGTCGCGTTGTCGAGCCTGAAGGCGCTCGCGAGCGGCGGCTTCGTGAGCCGCGCGAAGAAGCGCAAGCTCGCGCAGGATGCGAGCGCGCGCTTCGGCGTGCGTGCGTCGTCGGTGCTGCAGATCACGGGGACGCTGTCGGGCGGCAATCAGCAGAAGGTGATTCTCGGCCGCGCGACGGCGACGAGTCCCGTCGTCATCATGCTCGATGAACCGACGCGCGGCATCGACGTGGGCGCGAAGTCCGAAATCTACGCGCACATGGTGACGATGGCGCGCGCGGGCGCGGCCGTCGTCATGGTGAGTTCGGAGCTGCCGGAGTTGCTCGGCATGTCGGATCGCGTGCTGGTGATGTATCGCGGCAGCATCGTGACCGAGATCGCGCGCGACAAGGCGGATTCGGAAACGGTCATTCAGTGGGCAACGACAGGAGCAGGCGCATGACCTCCACGGCAGCCGAACGTTCGGACACGGAGGCGCTGTCGCGCCGCGTGATCCGTCAATTGAGGAGCGGCATCGGGCCTTTGTTCGCGGCGCTCGTCATCATCTGTATTGCGTTGTCGATCGCATCGCCGGAGTTTCTCACCACGAGCACGCTCACGAACATCATGGTGCAGGTGTCGGTGGTGGGCATCGCGGCGGTGGGCGGCACGTTCGTCATCATCACGTCGGGCATCGACTTGTCGGTCGGCTCGCTCGTCGCGTTGAGCGGCATGGTGGCGGCAACCGTGATGGCGGGGTCGAGCCCGGGCGCGGTCGGCCTGGGCGTTGCGGGGCTGTGCGTCGCGCTTGCGGTGGGCGCGTTCGCGGGCGCGCTGAACGGGCTCGCGATTTCGTGGCTCAGGCTCGTGCCTTTCATCGTCACCCTGGCGGCGATGGCGATGGCGCGCGGCCTCACGCTCGCCATTTCCGATGGCCGCACGAAGTTCGATTTTCCCAACGCGTTCACGATGTTCGGTGCGAAGACGGTCGCGGGCTTGCCGATGCCGATGATCGTGATGCTGGTCGTGTTCGTCGCCGGGCATGTGTTGTTGCGCAAGACGACGTTCGGGCATCAGGTGTTTGCCGTCGGCGGCAATCAGGAAGCGGCGCGGCTTGCTGGCATTCCTGTGAGGCGTGTCGTGTTTTTTACTTACATGCTTGCGGGCGTGACCGCGGCGATTGCCGGGATCGTGCTTGCCGGGCGGCTGAATTCTGCTTTGCCTTCGGCGGCTAATGGGCTCGAGTTGCAGGTCATCGCGGCGATTGTGATTGGGGGGACCTCGCTTGCGGGCGGGCGCGGTTCTATCGTCGGGACGTTCATTGGGGTGGTGCTGATCGGCGTCATCAACGTGGGCCTCTCGTTGCTCGGCGTGAATCCGTTCTGGACTCAGTTCATTCAAGGCGGCGTTATTTTTGCTGCTGTGTTGCTTGATGCGCTTAGTCAGCGGAGGAAGGTTTGATGTTTTTTTTTGCTTCGCTGGATCCCGTTTTCTTGTTGGTTTATTAGCGTTGCCCCTATGCGGGGCGGCAGTCACTTTCTTTGCTGCTGCAAAGAAAGTAACCAAAGAAAGCAGCTCGAGACGCCCGCGGTCACACGCAGTTTGGCCATGCTTGCCAGCCGATCGTGGGCTCTGTAGAGAGTGCCCTCATAGGCCCCGCCGGGCTTGGATCGCGCACGGTCTGACAAGCTAGTGCTCTAAGGACACAGGTTCAGCACGAAATAGCTTCGGCACAGCGCTACGCGCTGCCGCTGGGTCTGCAAGGGACAACATCGGTCGGCACTTGCAGTGAGATGGAGGCGTTAGTAAAGAAAGTTCGGGCGGACCCGATTGACCCAACGGCCGCGAAGCGGGCTGGAGCCATTTGGTGCTGAACCGCTCCGCCATGCGACGCGAGGTGACAGACCGTGCGCGATCCAAGCCCGGTTAGTCCTTTGAGGGCGACACTTAGGCAGCCCACGATGGGCTGGCAAGCGTGGCCAAACTGCGTGTGACCGCGGGCGTGTGGAGCTGCTTTCTTTGGTTACTTTCTTTGCAGCAGCAAAGAAAGTGACTGCCGCCCCGCACAGGGGCAGTGCTAATAGACCGACAAGAAAACAGGATTCCACGCAAACGCAAACGCAAACGCAAACGCAAGCGCAAGCGCAAGCGCAAACGAACCAACGAGACAAAGGAGCCACAAAACCATGAAAAAGATCATCAACCAGCCCGAAAATTTCGTCGATGAAATCATCGAATCACTACTACTTGCCCATCCGAAATGGATCAAACCGGCGACTGAAGACCACCGCGCGCTGGTCCGAGCCGACGCTCCAAAACCAGGCCGCGTAGGCATCATCACCGGCGGTGGCTCGGGCCACATGCCCGGCTTCCTCGGTTACGTCGGCGAGGGCCTGTGCGGCGGCGTAGCGGTCGGCAACGTATTCTCATCGCCATCATCGGAGCAGATCTTCGAAGCAACGAAAGCGGTCAACGGCGGCGCCGGCGTGCTCTATGTCTATGCCAACTACGGCGGCGACGTGCTCAACTTCGACCTCGCAGCGGACCTCGCGGACGCCGAAGGCATCGACATCAAAACGGTCGTGCTGACCGACGATGTCGCCTCCGCGCCGAAAGACCGCGCAGACGACCGCCGCGGCGTCGCGGGCATGGTGTTCGCCTTCAAATGCGCAGGCGCGGCGGCCGAACGCGGCGATTCGCTCGATGATGTCGCGCGCATCTGCGCCAAGGCCAACGCGAACTGCCGCACGATGGGCGTCGGCCTGTCCCCCACCATCCTGCCCGCCGCCGGCAAGCCCACATTCACGTTGCCCGAAGGCGAAATGGAGATCGGGATCGGCATACACGGCGAGCCGGGCACGCATCGCGGCAAGCTCGAATCCGCCGATGCCATCGCCGAGCGCATCACCCGGCAGATCGTCGATGATCTCGCCGCGCCGAAGGGTTCGCGCGTCGCGCTGCTCGTCAACGGCCTCGGCGCGACGCCGCTCGAAGAACTCTATCTGCTGTATCGACGTTGCGCGAAGCTCATCGCCGACGAAGGGCTCAAGATCGCGCGCTCGTATGTCGGCGAATACGTGACGAGCCTCGAAATGGCGGGCGCATCGATCACGGTGATGCTGCTCGACGACGAACTCGAAGCGCTGCTCGAAGCGCCCGCGCGTTCGCCGTTCTTCCGCGACGGCACCGAGTCCTGAAAGGAGCTGCGATGAGCGTAACGAGCAAGGAACTGCGGGACATCCTCACGCGCGCACTGAACGCGCTTCCCGCACATGCCGACGAACTGCGCGATCTCGATGCCGCGCTCGGCGATGGCGATCTCGGGATCACGGTGCAGTCGGGATCGGCGGCGGTCGTGAAGGCACTGGGCGCGCTGCCCGAAGAGGCGACACTGAACGAAGTCATGCTTGCCGCCGCCAAGGCGTTTTCGACGGCGAATCCATCGACGTTCGCCGCGCTCGTCGGCGGTGGCCTGCTCGCTGCCGCGAAGACGGTGAAGGACAAGGACGCGATCGGGCGCGACGAAGCGCTCGGAATCGGCCAGGCGGTGGCGGCGCGCATCATCGAGCGCGGCAAGAGTCAGGTCGGCGACAAGACCGTGCTCGATGCACTCGTGCCGAGTCTCGATGTGCTGGCCGCATCGCAAGGCAACGCGACGGACGCGCTCGACGCGATGATCGCGAAGGCCCGCGAGCAGGTCAGCGCGACCGCCACGATGCAATCGAAAAAGGGCCGCGCCGCGTGGGTGCAGGAGCGCAGCATCGGGCACGCGGACCCGGGCGCGACCGCTTACGTGAGGTTTCTCGAAGCGTTGAAGAACGCGCTTGCAGCATGAATGCGGCGACGTTCATGCGCGCTTCTTTTGCGGCACGACCTCGCGCTCGCGTTTGCCCGACCGAACGACCTTCAGCTTCTTGCGCGTGAGGGCGAGCGCTTCCGCTTTAGTCGCGACGCACGGCCCCGAGCCGAGCAACGGCTCGCGCGCCGTCTCGCGCAACGCGAGCACGGACACCGCGCCGATCACGGATGCCGCCATCAGGTAATACGCGGGCATCATCAGATTGCCCGTTGCATCGACGAGCCATGCCGTGACGAGCGGCGTCGTGCCGCCGAACAGGGACACGGACACATTGAAGCCGATGGCGAGCGCGCCAAAACGAATGCGCGTCGGAAAGAGCGCGGGCAGCGCTGAAGGCATCACGCCCGTGAATGTCGAAAGGAGCGCGCCGAGTATCAGCAGCCCGAGAAACACCGGCAGCAGCGCGCCCGCGCGCACGAGCACAAGCGCGGGAATCGAGAGCGCGAAGAGCCCGATACAGCCGAACAGCATCACCGGCTTGCGGCCGATCAGGTCGGAAAGGTGGCCCGCGAAGAGCGTCATCGGGATCATCAGCACCATCACGAGCAGCACGAGAAAGAGGCCATGCGTTTCGTCGAAATGCAGGGTGGCCGACAGAAAGCTCGGCAGGTACGACAGCGCCATATAGTCTGTGACATTGAAGATCAGCACGAGGCCGACGCATTGCATCATCGGCTTGAACTGCTGCGAGAGAAGCTCGGCGAACGTTTGCTTCGGACGCGACCGTTCATGCGCCTCGCGTGTCTCGGCTTCCTTCCTGAACGCCGGCGTTTCTTCCAGTTTCATGCGGATATAGAGGCCCACGAGACCGAGCGGTCCCGCGATCATGAAGGGCACGCGCCATCCCCACGAGAGCAGAGCGTCGTGCGGGAGCAGCGCGGTCAGCAGTGCGACCGTGCCCGCGCCGAGAATATAGCCCGCGAGCGTGCCGACTTCGAGAAAGCTGCCGTAAAAGCCGCGCCGCGCATCGGTCGAGAACTCGGCGATGAACGTGGCCGCGCCGCCGTACTCGCCGCCCGTCGAGAAGCCCTGCACGAGACGCGCGACGAGCAGCAGCACGGGCGCGAGAATGCCGATCGAGTGATAGCTCGGAATCAGGCCGATGCAGAACGTGCCGACGGCCATCATGATCATCGTCATGGCGAGCACGCGCTGGCGGCCGATCCTGTCGCCGAGCGGGCCGAACACCATGCCGCCGATAGGCCGCACGAGAAAGGCGGCAGCGAACGTGCCGAAGGTCGCGATCAACTGCGCGGACGGACTGCTCGACGGAAAAAATACTTTGCCCAGCACGACGGCGATATAGCTATAGACGCCGAAGTCGAACCATTCCATCGCATTGCCGAGCGCCATCGCGCCGACGGCACGTTTGAGAAGCGCGTGATCGACGACGGTGATATCGCCCAGCGTGAGATTCGGCGACGATTTGCTGCGGGCATTACGCTCGTGCGAGGGGCTCAATTGTCTCACTCCAGTTTTCAAGGCGAACGCGTGCGGCTGCGTGTGTTCGCGCAGAAAGGCCGCCGATGAGGCGCGCGGCCCTCGGCATGATGGTTCTAGAGTGTGCGGATAGCGACGCGCCCATGCCTTCGCTCACGCGTCTCTGAATCGGCAGAAAGCGACACACGCACGCTCGTGTTGTCGGATCGCATCGCACAGGCATCGCGCAAGCGTTGGCCGCGATCCCACACCCGCGCGCTTCGACGATGCTCGCGCGCCACGCCGAGCCCCTTTGTTCACAGGCCTCTCAGAGAATCAGAGCGATGCGTCTATCGTCATTGGCACAGGCCGTGCAATGAATGAGGCGGGCGCGATGCTTCGGCACCATGATTCGATTCCGGCAAACGTGTCGATCGTCGCGCCTCTTTTTATCGACACGTTCACGGGGATCGCCATGAAAGCGAAGACCATTGCCGTTCTTATCGTCGCGAGCGCGGCGTCATTAGCTGTTCCCGCCTTCGCGGACGATTCAAGCACGGTCGCACCGGCATCGCACGCGCCGTCTGCCGTTCATGCGATGAGCGCGAAGCACGACACGCAAAACATGCGCGACATGCCGGATGCGGGCACCGGCGCAGTCGGCGGCGGCGATGCCTACAAGACGCAGTCGGGCAAGCGCGAAGAGCGCGACAGCATCGATGCCTGGCTTCGCGGAGGCTGAAAAAACCGCCGCAATCAGTCGAGCGTGATCCCGTCGAAGCGATGCCCGCCGAGCGGGCTGATCAGATAGCCGTGCACGCGCTTCGATATCGGCTGAAAGATGTTGGCGTGCGCGAGCGGCGTGTACGGCACCTGATCCTTGAAGACCACCTGCGCTTCTTCATAGAGCTTCGTGCGCGCGTTCTGATCCGTGATGAGGCGCGCTTTTGCGAGCAGATCGTCGAACTGCCTGTTGCACCACTTCGCCATGTTGCTTCCGTGGACGGCGTCGCAGCCCAGCGTCGTGCCGAGCCAGTTGTCGGGATCGCCGTTGTCGCCGAGCCAGCCGTAGAGAATCGCGTCGTGCTCGCCGTTCGTTTTCGCGCGCTTGTTGTACTCGGCCCATTCGTACGTGACGATATTCGCCTTCACGCCGATCTTCGCCCAGTCCGATTGAATCAGTTGCGCCATCAGGCGCGCGTTCGGATTGTAGCCGCGCTGCACGGGCATCGCCCATAGCGTGATGGTGAAGCCGTTCGGAAAGCCCGCATCCTTCAGCAGTTCCTTCGCCTTCGCGGGATCGCGTGGCGCGTCCTTCAACGCCTTGTTATACGACCATTGCGAAGGCGGCATCGGGTTCGTCGCGATGGTCGCGGCGCCTTCGTAGACGGTCTTGATGATCGCCTGCTTGTCGATGGCCATGTCGAGCGCGCGTCGCACGTTCGCGTTATCGAGCGGCTTGTGCGTCGTGTTGTAGCCCACATAGGCGACATTGAAGCCGACACCGGACAGCACCGTGAGCTTCGGGTCCTGCTTCGATGCGGCGATATCGGCGGGGCGCGGGAACGACGTCACCTGGCATTCGCCGCTCGATAACTTTTGCTGGCGCACGGCGGCATCCGGCGTGATCGAGAAGACGAGCTTCTCGATGTGCACATCCTTCCGGTTCCAGTACGTCGGATTCGCGTCATACCGGATCGTCGCGTCTTTCTGATAGTCGCGAAATACGAACGCGCCCGTGCCTACAGGCTTCTGATTGAGGTCTTCGGGCTTGCCCTGCTTCAGCAATTGTGCGGCATATTCCGCCGAAACGATCGACGCGAACTCCATTGCGATGTTGCGCACGAACACGACGTCCGCGGTCTTGAGCGTGAAGCGCACGGTGTAATCGTCGAGCTTCTCGACGGACGCGATGTTCTTGTCGTAGCCGAGATCGGTCAGATACGGAAAGCTGACCGGATGCGCCTTCTGGAACGGATCGTTCGGATCGATCATGCGCTTGAACGTGAACACGACATCGTCCGCGTTGAAGTCGCGCGTGGGCTTGAAATACGGTGTCGACTGGAATTTCACGCCGTGCCGGAGATGAAACGTGAAGGTCTTCGCATCCGGCGATTCCTCCCACTGCTCCGCGAGACCGGGCACGAGATCGAGCGTGCCGCGCCTGAATTCGACGAGTTGGTCATAGACGGCGTGAGCGCCCGCATCGAAGTCCGTGCTGGTCGTGTACTGCGCGGAATCGAAGCCGGCGGGACTGCCTTCGGAGCAGAACACGAGCGTCTTGCTCGCGGCCGATGCAGTCTGCGCGGTGATTGCAAGCGCGGCGGAAAGAGAAACAACAAGGAAACGTCGTGAAAGAAGCATTTTTCTTGTTTGCTCGGAAGAGTGGGCGAGCCGCCTCACGGCGGGCATGACCCGTACTCTACCAAGCAAACGTCTTTCCTTCCCGCTACATCGAGCGCAGCGCGAAGCGCTTGAGCTTGCCCGTTTCGGTGCGCGGCAAGGCATCGAGGAAGGCCACGATGCGCGGATATTTGTAAGGCGCGACATTGCGCTTCACGAAGTCCTGCAATTCGGCGATGAGCGCATCATCGGCCGTGAAGCCGGGATTGAGCACGACGAATGCCTTCACCACTTGCCCGCGCGTTTGGTCGGGCACGCCGATCACGCCGCATTCCGCGACGGCCTCGTGCTGCATCAGCACGCTTTCCACTTCCGGCCCGGAAATGTTGTAGCCCGCCGATACGATCATGTCGTCGGCGCGCGCCTGATAGAACACGTAGCCGTCTTCATCGATCACGACGGAATCGCCCGGTAGATTCCAGCCGTCGCGCACGAACTTCGTCTGACGCTCGTCCGCGAGATAGCGGCAACCGGTTGGGCCGCGCACTGCGAGCTTGCCGATCGTGCCGGCCGGCACCGGCTGCATCGCATCGTCGACGGCCTGCACGGCATAGCCCGGCACCGCGCGTCCGATAGCGTGCTCGCGCACGTCCGCGCCCGCCGACGAAACGAAGATGTGGATCATCTCGGTCCCGCCGATGCCGTCGATCATCTCGATGCCGCTCGCTTCGCGCCATAGCACGCGTGTCGAATCGGGCAAGGCTTCGCCCGCGGACACGGTCTTCTTCAGGCTTCGTACGTCGAAGCCCGCGATGAGCGGCGCCATCTGCCGATAGAAGGTCGGCGCGGTGAACATGATCGTCGCGCGAAAACGTTCGACGGTTCGCAGCAGCGTTTCGGGCGTGAGCTTTTCGAGCAGTACCGTCGATGCGCCCACACGCAGCGGAAAGCAGAGCAGGCCGCCGAGACCGAACGTGAACGCGAGCGGCGGCGTGCCGCAGAACACATCATCGGATGCCGGCTTGAGGATGTGTCGCGGGAACAGATCGCACATGGCTAGCACGTCGCGATGAAAGTGCATGCAGCCTTTCGGCGCGCCCGTCGTGCCGCTCGTGAACGCGATGAGACACACGTCGTCGGCGGCGGTGTCGCACGCATCGAAATGATCGGGCTTCGTCGCCGCGAGCGATTCGAGCGAGCCGGGTGCGTCGTCATGGAACATGAGAACCTGCGCAAGCGCTTCGCAATGGAACGCGTCGCCCGGCGTCTCGCAGCGTTTCAGTTCTTCCGTCAGGCGCACATCGCATAGCGCCGCTGAAATGCGCGCCTTGTCGATGATCTGCTTGAGCTCCTTCGCGCGCAGGAGTGGCATGGTCGGCACGACGACGAGACCCGCCTTCAACGCCGCGAAGAACGCGACCGCCATCTGCAAGGTATTCGGCCCGCGCAGCAGAACGCGGTTGCCCGGACGCAAGCCCATCTCATCGACGAGCACATGCGCGCTGCGATTCACGAGCGCGCGCAACTCGCGATAACTCGTCGCACGAGGCTCGCCGTTCACATCGGACCAGATTGCGGGGCGATCGCCATGTCCGCGTTCGATTGCGCGATCGAGCAACTCGGTCGCGCAATTGATGCGCGCGGGATAGGCGACATCCGCGTTGTCGAGCATGAACACCGGCCATTGTTCCTGTGGCGGCAGATGATCGCGCGCGAATGTATCGACGTGTGCTGACCGTTCCATCGTGCTCTCCGCTTAATCGGGAATAACCGCCGTGGCTTCGATTTCCACCAGTGCTTCGTCTTCGATGAGCGCGACGACCTGCACCGCGCTCATCGCGATATCGTAGTCGCCGATCAGCTCGCGAAACGCCGCGCCGATTTCCTTCGCCGCCGCGAGATACGCGCGTTTGTCCGTCACGTACCACGTCATGCGCACGAGGTGCTCGGGCTTGCCGCCTGCTTCGCGCAGAATCGCCACGACGTTGCGCAGCGCCTGGGTGGCCTGCGCGCCGAACTCGTGATTCACGAAGCGCGCCTGTTCGTCCCAGCCGATCTGTCCGGCGATATACACCTGCGTGCCGCGCACCGCGACGCCGTTCGCGTAGCCGCGCGGCTTGAGCCAGCCCGAAGGCAGAAGCGTCTTTTTCATGAGCGTGTCTCCTCTTGCAATGCGCGGCTCGTGCCCGGCGCGAACCGTTCGATGGCGCGGGCGATGTCGCCGGGAATGTCGATCGAGCGGCCATCGTCGAGCGATGTCGTCACGAGAACCTGCTTCGCGCGAAAGCGCACTTCGCCATCGCAATGACCGACGATGTCGATGCGAATCGAGCGCTGTCCGACGGAATCGACAGCCAGCGTGAACGTCACCGTTTCACCCATGCGGCTCGGCCGCGAGAACTCGCAGTTGAGCTTGACGATGGGCAGCCCGACGCGACGCGCGGAGATCATCGCTGCATAGTCGATGCCGAGCGCGTCGTTGAACCAGTCCTCGACGAGCGCGTTCGTCATCACGAGGTATTGCGGGAAATAGACGATGCCCGCCGGGTCGCAATGCGCGAAGCGGATGCGCATCGGCATATCGAAGGCTTGCGTCATCGTTGACGTTCTCCGTGCGCTTTCAACAAGTCTCGTCCGACGATCAACTGCTGCACTTCCGTCGCACCTTCATAGATGCGCAGCGCGCGAATCTCGCGGTAAAGCGATTCGACTGCCGTGCCGCTTTTCACGCCGAGGCCGCCCCATAACTGCACGGCAGCATCGATCACTTGTTGGGCGCCTTCGCTCGCGTGCCACTTCGCCATGGCTGCTTCGCGTGTGACGTTCTCGCCCTGATCGCGCAACCACGCGGCGCGATAGACGAGCAGCGCGCTCGTGTCGATGGTCAGCGCCATCTGGGCGAGCTTTGCCTGCGTGAGCTGGAAGTCGCCGAGCGTCTGGCCGAACATCTTGCGCGACGCGGCGCGATCGAGTCCCTCCTGCATTGCGCGGCGCGCGAAGCCCAGCGATGCGGCCGCAACGGACGTGCGGAAGATGTCGAGCGTGCGCATGGCGATCTTGAAGCCTTCGCCTGGCGCGCCGAGCATCTGGCTGCGCGGCACGCGCGCCTTGTCGAAATGCAGCCGCGCGAGCGGATGCGGCGCGATCACGTCGATGCGTTCGGCGATCTGCAGCCCCGGCGTATCCGCATCGACGATGAACGCGCTGATGCCGCGCGCGCCCGGTGCTCCGCCGGTGCGCGCGAACACGACATAGAAATCCGCGATGCCGCCGTTCGAGATCCATGTCTTGTCGCCATTCAGCACGTAGTCATCGCCGTCGGCGCGCGCATCGAGCGACATCGCCGCGACATCCGAGCCTGCGTCGGGCTCCGACAATGCGAACGCCGCGAGTGCCGTGCCGTTCGCGACACGCGGCAGATAGCGCGCCTTTTGCTCGTCGGTGCCGGCGAGCGAGATCGCGCCGGAGCCGAGGCCCTGCATGGCGAAGGCGAAGTCCGCGAGGCCGTCGTGCTTCGCGAGCGTTTCGCGAAGCAGACACACGGCGCGCGTGTCGATCGACTCGTTCGATGCGCCGTATTGCGTCCCGCCGACGCAATGCTTGAGCCAGCCCGCGTCGCCCAGCATCCGCACGAGGCGCTTGCAGGCGGCGTCGGTATCGGCGTGATCGACGTGCTTCAGATGCGTGTGCGCCCATGCATCGACATCGCGCGCGAGTACGCGATGCCGTTCATCGAAGAAGGGCCACGCGAGCGCGCTGTGCAGATCGACGTTCATTCAATCACCTTCGAAGACGGGGCGCGTTTTCGCGGCAAACGCGCGATATGCGCGCTCGAAATCGCGCGTGCTCATGCAGATGGCTTGCGCCTGCGCTTCCGATTCGATCGCTTCGTCGATGCTCATGCTCCATTCCTGATGCAGCATCTTCTTTGTGATGCCGTGCGCGAAGGTCGGGCCTGCGACGAGTTCGGATGCGAGCTTCGCGGCTTCGTCGAGCAAAGTCTCGGGCGTGCAGAGGCGGTTGTAGAAGCCCCAGTCGTAGCCTTCGTCGCCGCTCGCGGCGCGGCCCGTGAAGAGCAGTTCGGCCGCACGTCCCTGGCCGATGATGCGCGGCAGGATCGAGCACGCGCCCATGTCGCAGCCCGCGAGGCCGACACGTGCGAACAGGAACGCGAGCTTGCTGCGCGAAGTGCCGAGACGCATGTCGGAGGCCATCGCGAGGATCGCGCCCGCGCCCGCGCATACGCCATCGACGGCGGCGACGATCGGCTGCGGGCAATGGCGCATCGCCTTGACGAGATCGCCGGTCATGCGCGTGAAGAGCAGCAGCTCGGGCATCGGCAGATCGATGAGCGGCGCGATGATTTCATGCACGTCGCCGCCGGAACAGAAGTTGTCGCCCGCGCCGTGAATCACGACGGCTTTCACATCGGTCGCATAGGCGAGCTGGCGAAAGAGGTCTCGCAACTCCGCATACGACTCGAACGTCAGCGGGTTCTTGCGCTCGGGGCGATTGAGCATGATGGTCGCGACGCCGTTCGTCACGGACCAGCCGAAGTGCGTCGCGCGATAGTCCGCGAGCGTCATGCGATTGCCGGCGAGAAGCGCGGCGGCGGCGGATGAGGTCATCGCTGTCTCCTTCAGTCCTTTAGCGTATTCATCAAATGCTGCTTCAGTTTGCCGAGCCGCTGATGCGTCTGCGATTTTTCATTCAGTTCGAGGCCGCCGAACATTTCGACGACCCATTGCTCGTGCGCGGTCGCCATCTTGTCGAATGCGGCGCGGCCTTGCGGCGTGAGACGCACGCTGATCGAGCGGCGATCATTCGGATCGATGTCGCGCGAGACGAGTCCTTCCTTTTCGAGCTGATCGGTGATGCCCGTCACGTTGCCGCCGGTGACCATCATGCGGCGCGACAGCTCGGTCATCTTCAGGCCTTCCGGATGACGTTCGAGCTGCGCCATCAGGTCAAAGCGCGGCAAGGTCGTATCGAACTCCGTGCGCAGGCGTTTGCGCAATTCGGCTTGCACCAGGTTCGTCGTCGTCAGCATGCGCAGCCACAGGCGCAGTCCCATGTGGCTGTCGGCGCCCGTGCTCATTTCCAGATCGACGACGTTGTCCGCCGGCTTTTCTATGCCCTTGCGCGGCGTTTTCGGCTCCGTCGGGGCGGTCGTTTTCTTGTTGCGTGCGGCGTGGGTCACGTTACTTCTCCACCTGATACGGAAATAGATTGGCCGTTCATCGAATCGGAGCCGGGGGCGCACAGCCATAGCACGGCGTTAGCGACTTCTTCCGGTTGCACGAAGCGGCGTTGCGGGTTGTGGCGCACGAGGGCATCGCGCGCATCCTGTTCGCTGCGCGAGGTCTTCGACATGATCTGATCGAGCGACGCGCGCAGCAGTTCGGTTTCGGTATAACCGGGGCACACTGCATTGACGGTGACGCCTTTCGTCGCGACTTCCGCAGCCAGCGCGCGCGTGAGGCCGATGACGCCGTGCTTCGCCGCGCAGTAAGCGGCGACATACGCATAGCCGATTTGCCCCGCCGTACTCGCGACATTCACGATGCGGCCATAGCCGCGTTCGAGCATGGAAGGCAGCACGGCGCGCGTGCAGAGAAATACACCTGTGAGATTCACGTCGAGCATGCGTTGCCAGAGCGCGGCATCGGTATGCGTGAAGGGCGCGGCTTGCGCGTGGCCCGCGTTGTTGATGAGGATGTCGGCAGGACCGGCGCGCGAAAATGCTTCCTCGACGGCGGCTTCGTTCGTGACATCGACGCTGATGCACGCGACGTCGCCATGCGCGCGCATCGCTTCGCGTTGTGCTTCGAGGCGCGCGCGATCGCGGCCCATCAACGTGACGCGCGCGCCCGCCCGTGCGAGCGCTTCTGCGCACGACGCACCGATGCCGCTGCCTCCGCCCGTGATGACCGCGTGCTTGTCTGCGAGAGCCGTCATGATCAGACCGTTCCTTCCGCGCGTTGGGCGCGTTCCTGTGGCGTGAGGCGCGCGTTGTCGGCGGCCAGCGCTCGCTCGCGTTCCAGGTTGCGTTCGAGTTGCGATTTGGCGGCGGCGTACTGCTTCGGCCACGCGATGTCGAAGTAACCGATCTTCGCGGCTTCGTTCAACGTCCACGCCGGATTCGCGAGATGCGGACGCGCCACCGCGCAGAGATCCGCGCGTCCCGCCGCGATGATGCTGTTCACATGATCCGCTTGCGAGATCGCACCGACGGCGATCGTGGCAATGCCCGCTTCGTTGCGGATGCGATCCGCGAACGGCGTCTGGAACATGCGGCCGTACACGGGCTTTTCCTGCTTGCTGACCTGCCCCGACGACACGTCGATCATGTCCGCACCTGCTGCCTTGAATGCGCGTGCGATTTCGACCGCGTCGTCCGGTGTCGTGCCGCCATCCACCCAGTCGTGCGCGGAAATGCGAACGGACATCGGCCTGTCTTGCGGCCATGCCGCGCGCATCGCCTCGAATACTTCGAGCGGATAGCGCAGACGGTTTTCGAGCGAGCCGCCGTACTGGTCGGTGCGATGATTCGTTAGCGGCGACAAAAAGCTCGACAGGAAATAGCCGTGCGCGCAGTGCAATTCGAGCCAGTCGAAGCCCGCTTGCGCGGCCATTTCGGCGGCACGCACGAATTGCGCTGCAATTCCACGCAGTTCTTCATGCGACGCCTCGCGCGACCATTGGCTCACGCCTTGCACGTACTGTTGCGGCGAAGCGGAGACGAGCGGCCAGTTTCCATCAGGCAACGGCTGATCGATGCCTTCCCAGCTCACGCGCGTCGATGCCTTCGCGCCCGCATGACCGAGTTGCATGCCGATCTTCGCATCCGATTGCGCATGCACGAAATCGACGATGCGCGTCCACGCGGCGAGATGCTCCGGCGCATACATGCCGGGACATCCCGGTGTGATGCGCGCCTCGGGCGACACGCAGGTCATCTCCGTCATGACGAGCGCGGCGCCGCCCATCGCGCGCGCGCCGAGATGCATCAGGTGATAGTCGCCCGCGACGCCATCGACGGCGGAATACTGCGCCATCGGCGATACGACCACGCGGTTCTTCAGCGTGACGCCGCGCAGCTTGAACGGCGTGAACATCGGTGGAATGGAGCGTTGCTGTGCAGTGCGCTCGATACCCGCGCGCGCGGCGAGCCAGTCTTCGAACGAGGCGACATAGCGCGCATCACGTTCGCGCAGGTTTTCATGCGAGATGCGCTGCGAGCGCGTAAGCAGCGAATACGCGAACTGCTCCGGTTCGAACGCCGCGTAACGGTCCACATGCTCGAACCATTCCGTCGAATTGCGCGCGGCGTTCTGGATGCGCAGCACATCCACGCTGCGCACCTGCGTGTAATGCGCGAGCGCGCCTTCGAGATCGCCGTTCTGCCTGGCGAATGCCGTGTCGATGCTGTTCGCGAGTTCGATCGCGTCTTCGAGCGCGAGCTTGGTGCCCGAACCGATGGAGAAGTGCGCGGTATGCGCCGCATCGCCCATCAGCACGACGGGCGTGCGCTTGCCGTTCGCGCCATCGCGCCAATGCACCCATTCACGATTCACCACGCGCGGAAAGCGAATCCATTGCGCCGAGCCGCGCAAGTGCGTGGCGTTCGATATCAGCGCGTGACCGTCCAGATACTTCGCGAAGAGCTTTTCGCAAAACGCGATGCCGTCGTCCTTGCTCATGTCGGCGAGGCCGGCTCCGCGCCATACGCGCTCGGGCGCTTCGACGATGAACGTCGACGTGTTCTCGTCGAAACGATAGGCATGCGCCTGGAACCAGCCCCACTCCGTCTTTTCGAATGCGAACGTGAAGGCGTCGAAACACTTGTTCGTGCCGAGCCACACGAAGCGGCAATCGCGCAGATCGATGTCGGGTCGATAGGTCGACGCGTATTTTTGCCGGACCGCGCTGTTCGCGCCATCGCTCGCAATGATGAGGTCCGCCTCGTAGTCTTCGTCGTTGACGACTTGCGTCTCGAAGACGAGCTTTACGCCGAGATCTTCGCAGCGTGCCTGCAGGATATTCAGCAGACGTTTGCGGCCGATGCCGCAGAAGCCATGCCCCGACGAACGGATCGTGCGGCCGCCGACGTGGACTTCGATGTCGTCCCAATGATTGAAGGCATCGAGGATGGCGTCGGCGCTTTGCGGGTCCGCCGCGCGCAGGTTGCCGAGCGTCTGGTCGGAGAACACGACGCCCCAGCCGAACGTGTCGTACGGCCGGTTGCGCTCGACGACGGTGATGTCGTAGCCAGGGTGGCGGTGCTTCATCAAAAGCCCGAAATACAGGCCCGCCGGGCCTCCGCCGATGCAGACGATGCGCATGCTTGCTCTCCGACCGTTGTCTTCTCACGTCGATAATTTAGGTTTTGATAGTTTAGATGTCAAGTAAATAGTGGGCTGGAGGGCAGTCGCCCGCGACCCTTGCGCGTAACTACCGGAGGCGAGTCACCTTGTAGCTTGCGGTGGCATTCGTCGGAACGCTGAATCCGAGCGCGGACGATGTCAGTCTGTTTCTACCGATCGAGCACGCATGTCTTGCCGAAGCGTCGCAGGCGCAGGCACGTACAGCATTGTTCGCGCGCTACAGCCTCGCGGGCGCGCTCGCGGGCGCGCGCTCGGTGCGCTGCTGGCCGGCGTCCCCGACTGGGTCGCTGCGCATTCCGAAATATCGGCGCTTTCGGCCATGCGAGTCATGTTCATGGTGTGCGCCCTGTCGGGACTCGCGATCCTGATCCTGTACCTGTACATGCCATCGCATCAGCCAGCTACCACCAACGTTCCCGCCGCGCTCGCGGGTGTTTGCCTCGGCGACCGGAACGAATGAAGTCGTGGCGATCGACAGTCACGCGGCATATCTTCGTCAACGTTCAAACGCGTCGGCAACTGGTCGAGATCGACCTTTCGACGGGTGCAATCGCGGCGCGGATCGACTTGCCCGGAGCAGACGGGAATCACGGCTTGCTCATCGTTGGGCAAGCCAGACTCGCCTTCATTGCGTGTGAAGGCAACAGCAAATTGCTGGTGCTGGACATGCGCACAATGCGTGTCTCCCAATCGTTCGACGTGGGACGAAATCCGGACGTACTGGCGCTCGATGCTTCGGCGAGCACGGTGTATGTGGCTGGCGAGGGCGGTGTCGTCCCGATGTTCCGTTTTGACGGGACTCATGTGGCAAAAGTGGGCGAAGGTTCTCTGGGGCCGAACGCTCATGTCGTGTATGTCGATCCGGCGACGCATCGATCGTACTTCGCTCTCAAGGATCTCAACGGTCATCCGGCGTTGCGCATCATGGCGCCGCAGTGATGCTGACATCGTGCGCTGATAGCTGCAAGGGTGCTGCGCGGGTTTGCCCCTAGCTCGCGATAAACAAATGGAATTGCTTTGCGAGAAAATTTGATTGGATTTCCATCGGGTGCGGACCTATCGTGCGTAGTCCGATGCGGCAATCCGCGCGCTCGCATCGAAATAACGGCCTCGCCGACAGAACAAAATATCCAGGAGACTTACCCATGGAGCAATCCTCCGCGGTGCCGCGTGTGCCGGAGTCGGACGCCAGCGCCGCTCAGAACATCGCTTCCAACGATCGAGCTACGCCAAGGGTGCGGCGAATCCAGCGTACCGCGCTTGCTCTTCTCCTCCTGAGCGGGGTCATCAACTACATCGATCGCGCAACGCTATCCATCGCGAATCCGCTGATCCGGCAGGATCTCGGGCTTTCGGTCGGGGAAATGGGCCTGCTGCTTTCCGCGTTCCTATGGGCTTATGCGTTTGCGCAACTGCCGGCGGGCGCATTGGTCGATCGCTTCGGCGCGCGGATCATGCTTACCGTCAGCCTCGCGACTTGGTCGGTGGCGCAAGCCTTCGGCGGCGTCGTGAGCAGCTTCGGCCAGTTCTTCGCCGCTCGCATGGTGCTGGGAATCGGGGAGGCGCCGCAATTTCCGACGAGCGCCAAAGTCGTTCGCGACTGGTTCGGCAAGAAAGAGCGTGGCGCCGCGACCGGCATCTGGAACAGTTCATCGACGCTGGGCACCGCAATATCGGCGCCTTTGCTGACAGTCGTAATGTTGACCGTGGGATGGCGATGGATGTTCGGCATCATGGGAATCGCCGGGCTCGTCGTGGCACTGTGTTTCTTTCTCGTGCATCGCGACCCGCGTCAGGTCGACCTGACGCAGCGGGAGCGCGCGTATCTCACCGACGTCGATGGTGAAATCCAGAGCCGCCCGACATGGCGCGAGTGGCGCCGTCTGTTCGAGTTCAGCACCACGTGGGGCATGCTGCTGGGATTCTTCGGCACGATCTACGTCTTGTGGCTCTACAACGCGTGGTTGCCGACGTATCTGCAAATGGAATTTCACCTGACCATCGCGAAGTCGGGGTGGGTGGCGGCGGTCCCCTATCTCTTCGGCGTAGTGGGCAGCCTTTCCGGCGGAAAGATTTGCGACGTGCTCGCTCGGCGAGGGGTGTCGGCGATCAACAGCCGGAAGTACCCGATGGCCGCCTCGCTTTTCGGTGTCGCCGTGTTTACGGTGCTGACTGGCCTCACGCACAGCGCGACACTGGCGGTCGTATTCATCTCGATCTCGATGTTGCTCCTGTATGTGTCGAGCAGTGCGGCCTGGGCGACGGCGTCCGTTGCCGCGCCCTCCAACTGCACCGCGTCGATCGGCGCCATGCAGAATTTCGGGGGCTACTTCGGCGGCGCGCTGGCACCGGTCGTCACGGGCTTCATCGTGCAGCAGACACGCTCGTTCCAGCCTGCGCTCTTCGTCGGGGCGGGCGTTGCCGCCGTCGCGCTGATCGGCTACTGGCTGCTCGTGCGCGGCCCGATTCCGCCGGCGGCGCTGGCCCAGGACGCGTAACCGCAACACAGCGCTGCTGCGAGCGAGAGTCAGAGACTCTCGCTCGCCTCGACTCAGCCGGTCAGTGCATCAGGAAACCCGATCTCATAGCGCCGAGCGCAGGCCTCGAGTGCCGGTGCGATCGTCGGGTGCAGCGCGACTCCGTCGCGTAGTTGCTCGCGCTTGAGGCTCAATCCGCGATCGCCCGGCATCCGCACACCCGACGTTCCAGGGCGCGGCGGATTGTCCCGACAGGCATCGCCGAGCCAGTCCATTTGCCGCGCGAACGCGGCGGGACCGCCAAAAGCCGCCGGATCGTATAACGACACAAACACGGTGGCGCCCCATCCCTCGGCGGGATCGGCCCGGCCGTGACCGGCGAGACCTCCCGTCAGCGCCTCGATCATCAACGCTAGCCCGAAGCCCTTGTGTCCCCACGTCATGCCGCCGACCGGGAGAATCGATCCCGGAGGCTCAGTGGACAGCACGGCGGGATCGCGGCTGGGCTGACCGTCCGCATCGAGAAAACATGCCTCCTCGAAGAGTTCGCCGGCCTTGTGTCGGCGCGCGGTCATGCCGTTCGTCACGGTCGACGAGGAGATATCGATCAGAAACGGCGTGCCCGATGTCGGAATGCCCGCCGCGATCGGATTCGGTGTAAATACCGAACGCGTGCCGCCATGAGGGGCCACGCTTTGCACCGCCGGGTCGGAGCTGCCGAGCACGATCATGAATCCGTCGGCAGTGGCCTTTTCCAGATAACTGGCAAGACAGGCGATGTGATGACTGCGCCGAATCACGAGCGTCGCGCTCCCGTATTCTCGTGCTCTCGGCGCGAGTGTTTCGATGCCGCTGAGCACGAGCCACGGGCCGGGAAGACGCCGGCCATCCCACAACAGGCTGGCGCCCCGGTCCGCCACGACCTCGGGCTCGCCGGAGCACGTCATCGTGGCGTTTTCAATCTCACGGATATAGCCGGGCAGCAGCGCGAGCCCGTGCGTATCGTGTCCCATCAAGTCGCCATCGACGAGCGTACGGGCGACTGCCAGCGCTTTGACGTCGTCCATTCCGGCCCTGACCAGCAGACGCTGTGCGAAGCCTTGCAGTTCATCGGCGGAGTACCGGGCTTGTGTATTCATCGTGATCGCGTCAGTAAGGTGGTTGTTGGAAGCTGCCGGGCAAGTAAAGGCCCGATGCGCTCTGGATTGTCCATTGCGCTTTTGATAAGCGTCCAATCGAGAATTGCGTAAAATCAATTCCATCTGGTTATGAGTCTCTACGCGTTTGCCCTATGCCTCAAGATTCGAATAACTCCGCTATTTCAGCGCTGACGAAGCTGCGCTTCAGGCATCTGCAGTTGCTCGAACTGCTCGGGCGTACGCGCAACCTCCGTATTGCGGCTGAGCACATGCACATCACGCAGCCGGCCGCGACGAAGATTCTGAGCGATCTGGAGGCGATGTTCGGTGCGCCGCTCTTCGAACGGCTACCGCGCGAAATGCGGCCGACCGATCTTGGAACGCTCTCCGTCCGCTACGCCGGCACCGCGCTATCCAGTCTCGGCAAGTTTTCGAACGAGTTCGCGACACTGAAGAACGGCGGCTATGGACATCTCACGGTGGGTTTCATTCCGGCTTCCGCCGCACAACTCGTGACCGCGGCTATCAAGGAGATCCAGCGCCGGCGCCCGAGACTCATCATCAAGCTGGTCGAGCAAAGTAGCGATCAGCTCGCGACATGGCTCGAGGAAAGGCGACTCGACGTGATGGTCGGGCGCCCGACAGAGCCACGACACGAAGCGCTTTTCCATGTGGTCGATCTATTGGCGGAGCCTGCACGTACGGTCGTCGGGCAGCATCATCCGTTGCTGAAGCGGCGGCGCATGGAGATCACCGATCTCGGCCAGTGGCCTTGGATCCTGTATCCCCAAGGCACCGCCATGCGGCAGCTATTCGAAGAGACGTTCGCGGCGGCGGGGATGATCGCGCCGGTGGGTATCGTGGAAACGCCCTCGATTTTTTCGACGCTGGAGTTGCTGCAGGCCACCGACATGATCTCCCTTCAACCACAGGCCGCGATGGACAAGTACGTCAAGCATGGCCTGCTTGGATACCTGGACGTGCCGATACGGCGGACGCTGTCGAATTACAGCGTTATTACGCGAAAAGACGAAGCCACTTCGCAAGCGATGGACGAGTTCGTTGCCATCCTCCTGGCAATCGCCGCGCAATACCGGGTAGTCGACAAGACTGGTGCGGGCGCGCGTTTCCCGGTTTCGTAAGCAAGGGCAGCGTCCGCATTCTCTCATTCTCTATTTCTCATCGAATCGGTAAGTTTTTCGCGCACTTTCCATCCGCCAGGCGAACTTCCTCGAACGTAGCCATCAAGTTTCGCCTTTATCGACCGACAAAGCTTCGTATGGAGTTGAGTGCGAAGAAGCCGCGCGGCAGTCCGCTGCATTTGCCGTGGCGCGGTTTTGCGACGCAAGAGAGTGGCCCCGGGTAGAAGAAGTTGGCCGTGGCGATGTGGTCTTTATCGAAGAAGCGTGGATTGGTACGGATGCTTACGAAGAATGCGACGGTAGGGCCTGCGGCTGGCGGGGTGGGGCCAGCATGCATCGAGCAAACGCAAGACGGCGATGGCCCGCGAGCCGGTCTGCGCCCGCGTGACGCTGCGCAGGCTCGTCGATGAAGCCGTCCGTTCCGTTCCGCCTGTTCCTCGCGATGGCTACCGGCGCGATCTACGCCGCGGCATTGCCGGCCGTCGCCGCCAACGCGCCCGTCGACGCAACCGTTCCTGCCGCCGTCAGCGACGCGGCCTCGATCCACGTGCCGTTCTCCGCGCTGGGCGCGTATGAGCCGCTGCATCTGCGCGGCCTGGAGGACGCACGCTCGGTCTCGCTCGGCGTGCGGCTCGACCGCGTCGTGACCGGCGCGCGCCTGCGTCTGCGCTATACGTATTCTCCCGCGCTCGCGTTCGCGCTGTCGCACGTCAAGGTGTCGATCAACAACGAGGTGATCGCCACCGTGCCCTTCGACAAGGAGCACGCGGGAACGATGGTCACGCAGGACATTCCCGTCGATCCGCACCTGTTCACCGATTACAACCAGTTCGGCCTGCGCTTCATCGGCCATTACACGCTCGATCATTGCGAAGATCCGGCCAACACCGCTTTGTGGGCCGACGTGAGCCCGACGAGCGAATTCATTCTCGACACCGCGCCGATCAAGCTGCCGAGCGATCTCGCGCTTCTTCCCGCACCGTTCTTCGACCCGCGCGACGTGAGCCGCCTCACGCTGCCGTTCGTGCTGCCCGCGTCGCCCGACAGCGCAACGCTCAAAAGCGCGGGCGTTCTCGCCTCGTGGCTCGGCGCGCTCGCCGATTACCGCAACGCGCGTTTCCCGGCGCGCACGTCGCTGCCGGCGAACGAGCACGCGCTCGTCGTCGGCACGCGCGCGCAATTGCCCGCCGAATTATCGGCGCATGCGGTGCTGCCGGAGATAGACGGGCCGACCATCTTCGTCACCGACAACCCCGCCTCGGCGGACCGCAAGCTGCTCGTCGTGACCGGGCGCACCGCCGCCGAAGTGGACGACGCGACCTATGCGCTGGTGCTCGGTCGCGCGGCGATGTCGGGTGCTTCGGTCAAGGTCGCGCACGTCGATATCGGCAAGCCGCGCGAGCCCTACGATGCGCCGCGCTGGATGCCGACCGATCGCCCGGTCGCCTTCAAGGAACTCGTCGACGACCCGTCGCAACTGCAGGTCTCGGGCGGCACTCCCGATGCGATCCGCCTGAACCTGCGCGTGCCCGCCGACCTCTTCGCGTGGAACAGCGCGGGTGTGCCGCTCAACCTGCGCTACCGCTACACCGCGCCGACGGTGCAGAACAACTCCGCGCTCGCCGTCGACGTCAACGACCAGCTCGTGAAGTCGTTCCGCCTGCCGCCCGCCCGCAGCGACGACAGCCAGGGCCGCTTCCAGTTGCCGCTCTTGTCGGGCGTCAACAGCGGCTCGGCGAGCGCGCTCGATATTCCGGCGTTTCGCGTAGGCAGCTCGAACCAGCTGCAACTGCGCTTTAACCTCGATTCGCAGAAGACCGGACTGTGCGCCGGCGTGCAGAACAACCCGGCGCGGGCGGCGGTGGACCCGGATTCGACCATCGACTTCTCCGGTTTCGTGCACTACGCACAGATGCCGAACCTCGCGTACTTCGCCAACAGTGGCTTTCCGTTCACGCGCCATGCGGACCTGGCGCAGACGGCCGTCGTGATCCCGGATCATCCGAGCGACGCCGAGCTCGAGACGATGCTGACGATGCTCGGCCACATGGGCCAGTGGACCGGCTTTCCCGCGCTGCGCGTGACGATCGCCCGTCCCGGCGATGTCGCGGCCCTCGCGCAGAAGGATCTGCTCGTGATCGGCGGCTCGCCGTCATCGCCGGTGTTCGCACGCTGGCACGACGCGCTGCCGCTGTCGCTGTCGATCGCGGGCGGGCGCGCGGCGGGTGCCGCCGCGGCGAACGACGGCATCGCACGTGCGTCCTTCTCGGTCGGCGAGCGCTGGCGCGACGGCAAGCTCGCCACGCATGGCGGCGCATCGCTCGATCAGAGCGGCCCGCTCGCCGCGATCATGGGCTTCGAGGCGCCCGGCGCGGCGGGGCGCAGCGTCGTCGCGCTGGCGGCGACCGGCGACGGCCGCCTCGGCGACCTGCTCGACGTGCTGGAGCGCTCCGACCGCGTCTCGCAGGTGCAGGGCGATCTGTCACTGGTGCGGCGCGGCGGCGTCGACAGCACGCGCGTCGGCGATACCTATGTGATCGGCTACGTACCGTGGTACGCGAAGCTGTGGAGTCTCGCGGTCCGGCATCCGGCGCTGCTCGGTGTGCTCGGCGCGCTGGCGGGCCTGCTGCTCGCGATCGGCGCGTTCACCGGGCTTCAGGAACTGGCCGCGCGCCGCCGGGGCATCTGAGCGATGACCGTTCTTCTCTCGCGCCGCATGACGCGTCCCGCCCGCCGGAGCATGTGAATGAAGGCTCCGGTCTTACTGCGCGCGGCGTGCGTGGCGTCGATCGTATGCGCATCCGGCACGGCTGGCGCGAACGCGTTCGGGGCAAGCGTGGCCGACGGGCCGCACGGCGCGCCCGCGCAGGCCGCAGCCATGACGGCATCCGGGCCGTCGTCCGGTCATCCGCGCGTCTGCGCATCGTGGGCGCGCTGGGAGCGGTTCAGGCGCGACTTCGTTTCGAAGGACGGGCGCGTGATCGACGTCGGCTCGGCTGACGAACGCACCGTTTCCGAAGGTCAGTCCTACGCGCTGTTCTTCGCGCTCGTCGCCAATGATCGCGCGAGCTTCGACACGATCCTGCACTGGACCGAGCACGAACTCGCGCAGGGCGATCTCGCTTCGCACCTGCCCGCGTGGCTGTGGGGCCGCGACGAAGCCGGCCAGTTCCGCGTGCTCGATGCCAACGCCGCATCCGATGCCGATCTGTGGATCGCCTACGCGCTCCTCGAAGCCGGCCGCGCGTGGGGCGAGCGCAGCTACACGGCGCGCGGGACATTGCTCGCGAAACGCGTGCTCGACGAGGAAGCCGCCACGCTGCCGGGCCTCGGGCCCACGCTGCTGCCCGGGCCGGCGGGGTTTCATCCCGCCGCCGATACCTGGCGCGTGAATCCGAGCTACGCGCCGCTGCAAGTCATACGCGGTATCGGCGCGCACCTGCCGGACGACACGCGCTGGCCGCGCCTCGCCGCGACGAGCGCGCGCATGCTGATCGATACCGCGCCGCGCGGGTTCTCGCCCGACTGGGCGCTCTACCGCGCGAAAGGCTTCGCCCCCGACGAGCAGACCCAGGCCGAGAGCGCCTACAACGCGATCCGCGTCTATCTGTGGGCGGGCATGCTCGCCGCCGACGACGACGCGCGAACGAAACTGCTCGAACGCTTCGCGCCGTTCGCGGCGTATATCGAGCGGCACGGCGCGCCGCCCGAGCGCGTCGATACGCGCACCGGCACGCCGGGAGAAAACGACGGCAACGCGGGATTCTCCGCCGCCGCCGTGCCGTTTCTCGCCGCGCGCGGCCAGAGCGCACTCGCGGATGCGCAGGCGGCGCGCGCGGACCACGAAGCGGCGCCGGGCTACTACACGAGCGTGTTGATGCTCTTCGGCCTCGGCTGGCGCGAAGGGCGCTTCAGCTTCGCGGCCGACGGCACGCTGCACAGCGCGGCATCCGAATGCGGAGCCGCCAGATGATGCACGGACCCAGGCTGAACCGGACCGCGATCAGCGCGGCGCTCGCGTCGGCGAGCGTCGTCTGTGCGACGCAGATGCTCGCGATGCCGGCGCACGCCATGCAGCCGCCAGCCACGACGCCCGCACCCGCACCCGCGCCCACGCTCGCGCCGATGCCCGCGATGGCGGCGCGTCTCTACGCCACGGCGCGCGTCTGGGGCAACAAGCATCGCGACGATCTCGCGCTGCAGGCGATCGACAAGGCGCTGCTGATCGCGCCCGACGATCCGCGCCTGCTTGCCGAGCGCGTGCGCGCGCAATTGCGCCTCGGCAAGACTCAGGCGGCCCAGACGGCGCTCGCGCGCATGCAGGCAATCGCCCCAGACGCTGCGATCACGCACCAGGCCGCCGACGAATATCGCGTCGCCGTGAACGGACGTCAGGAGATGGCGACCATCCGCCTGCTGTCGCGCAGTGGCCAGACGGAAGAGGCCGCGCGCCGCCTGGGCCTGCTCTTTCCGCACGGCGCGCCGTCGGGCGCGCTCGGCGCGGAGTACTGGCAGATCATCGCGGCGACGCCCGCGCACCGCCGGGAAGCGCTCGACGCGCTGCATCGCCGTGTCGCGGCCGATCCCGCGGACACGGACGCTGCGCAGACGCTCGCGCGCCTGCTCGGCACGGACGAGGCGACACGCGCCGAGGCGAACCGCATCGCATGGAATCTCGCGACGCGCACCGACACCGACCGTGCCGCCGCGCTCGACGTCTGGCGTCACGTGCTGGAGAAGGCAGGCGCGGACCCCGCGTATCTGCCTGCGTTGCGCGCGTACCTCGTGCTCGTACCCGACGACGCCGAATTCCGGGACCGCGCCGATCAGCTCGATGCGCGCATCGAGGCCCAACGCCGGCTCGAACGCGATCCCGACTACATCGCGCGCGAACGCGGGCTCGCTGCGCTGTCACGCGGCGATCTCGCCGCGGCCGCGCCGCTGCTCGCGCGCGCCGCCGCCGCACGTCCGGCCGACGCCGACGCCATTGGCGGCCTCGGTCTGGTGCGCATGCGCGAGGGCAATCGCGACGAGGCGCGCGCGCTCTTCGAGCGTGCCGCCGCGCTCGCGCCCGACAATCGCGCCAAGTGGCAGAACCTCGCACGCACGGCGCAGTTCTGGGGCACGCTCGCGAAAGGCCGCGAAGCGGCCGGGGCGGGCAGACCGCAGGACGCCGAACGCTTCGCGCGCGAGGCGCTCTCGGTCGAGCCGGCCAGCGCCGACGCGAAATTGCTGCTCGCCGACGCGCTGCTCGCGCAGGGCGACTGGCGCGCCGCCGAACCGATCCTGCGCGCACAGCTCGCGGACCGCGAGCCGAGCCTGTCGGCGCTGCGCAGCACGCGCACGCTGCTCGAACGCACCGGACGCGGCGATCAGGTCGAGGCGCTCATCGACGCGCTGCAAAGCCGCTTCACCGCCGCCGGCGATCGCGACAGCCTCGCGCAGATGCGCGCCGAGCTTGCCGCGAGCGACGCGCAGCAGCTCGCCGCGCAGGGCCAGAACGGTCCGGCCGCGCAAAAGTACGAAGCGTCGCTGCGCGCCGATCCGGATCAGCCCTGGACGCGCTTTGCGCTCGCGCGCCTTTATCAGAACCTCGGCCTGCCGCAACTCGGCCGCGCCGTGATGGACGACGGCCTCGCACGCGCGCCCGGCGCCCAGATGCGCTATGCGAGCGCGCTGTACCGCAATTCGCTCGACGATCTCGCGGGCGCACAGGCCGCGCTGGCTGCCGTGCCGGAGTCCGAGCGCAGCGACGCGATGCGCGCCTTCGCCCGCAATCTCGATGCGCAACAGGCGCTGGCCGATGCACGCGCGGCGCTCGCCCGCGGCGACGCGCAGGCCGCGCGCGTATCGCTCGGGCGCGCGCAGGGTTTCGCGCAGGACGATCCGAACATGCTCGCGTCGATCGGCTCCCTTTACATCGACCAGGGCGAGACGCAACGCGGCCTCGCGCTGCTCGCGGACTGGATGGCCGCGCATCCGGAAGACACCGACGCCGACGTGCGGCTGCGCTATGGCGATCTGCTCGGCAGCACGCGCGAGGACGATGCGCTCGCCGCGCTGCACGCGACGCTGCGGCGCGACGGCGGGCTCACGCCGCGCCAGTCGGAGCGTCTCGAAGATCAGGCGCTGCGCCTCGCGCTGCGTCAGACCGACGATGCGATCGCAACCGCCGACTATGGCCGCGCCCGTTCGGTGCTCGAGACCGTGAGCGACGCCGGCCGCCGCGACAAGCGCTACGCGTTCGAAGTCGCGGACCTCGCCCGCGCGCAGGGCCGCAATCGCGAGGCGCGCGCCGCGCTTGAGCCGCTGCTCGCACGCATGCCCGACGATCCCGAGACGCAGCTCGCGTATGCCCGCGTGCTCGGCGACGATGGCGCGCACGACGAGGCGCTCGCGATCGTGCGCCGCGTGGTGGACGCCGCGCCGCCCGATGATATCGACACGCGCCTCTCGGCCGCGCGCAGACTTTCCGCGCTGCGCCGCCCGCGGGAGGCGAGCGGAATCACGGAGGCGCTGCGCGTCGCGTATCCGGCGCGCCCGGATGTCACCGTGCAGGCGGGCCGCGTCGCCGAGGATCTCGGCGAGTACGACAGCGCCGCGTCGCTGTATCGGCTCTCGCTCGCGCAGGAGCGCGCGGCGGGCATCGGATCGGGCGCGGGCTTCAGCACGCCGGCCGGTTCGATCCGCCCGACGCCGGGCCAGGCCGCGCTCGACGATCTCGATCAGCGCCGCAATCCGGAAGTCGAGACGGCGTGGATTCCCGCGTACAAGTCCGGCGATGCGGGCGTCTCCGCGTATCACGCACAGCAGGTTCCGGTGTACGTGCAGATTCCGTATCGCTACGACGGGCACTTCTTCGCGCACGTCGATGCGGTCCATCTCGACGCGGGCACGCTCGAGGCGGACGCGCTCCTCCATCCGGAGCAGCTCACCACGACGGGCCTGTCCTACACGGCGCAGACATTCGGCACGACCGCCGCCTACTACGGCAATCCCCAGGCGCTGCAGACCTTCCTCAACGCCTCGCCGGTCACCGAAGGCGACCTGCATCAGCACGCCAACGGTCTTGGCGGCGGCGTGGGCTATA
This sequence comes from Caballeronia sp. INML2, assembly GCF_023631365.1. Taxonomy (NCBI): domain Bacteria; kingdom Pseudomonadati; phylum Pseudomonadota; class Betaproteobacteria; order Burkholderiales; family Burkholderiaceae; genus Caballeronia; species Caballeronia sp. INML2. The sequence continues at coordinate 78,743 of NZ_JALQDH010000074.1, forward strand.
CCTCGGATGCCTGGCGCATCGATGCCGGCTCGACGCCGATCGGCTTTCCGGTGCATTACCTCGTCGGCGGGGTGCGCTACAAGTTCGACGCCGGTCCGGCGAGCCTGTCTTTTTCGGCATCGCGCCGCCCCGTGACGAGCAGCGAGCTGTCGTACGCGGGCCTGACCGATCCGATCACGCATACGACCTGGGGCGGCGTGCGCCGCGACGGCATCGACATGCACGCAGGCGCCGACATCGGCGCGGTGAGCACCTTCGCGGATATCGGCGTGGGCGAGCTGACCGGGCGCAACGTCGCGAGCAATCAGGAGTTCATCCTCAGGACCGGCTTCAATGTGCCGATATTCAGACAGGCGACGATGCGCGTGCTGACCGGTCTCGTCGGCAACGTCTGGCATTACACGGACAACCTGCGCTACTACACCTACGGGCAGGGCGGCTATTACAGCCCGCAGCGCTATCTGTCGCTTGGCGTGCCGGTCGAATGGATCGGGCGGCGCAACGATTTCACGTGGGATGTCACCGCGACGGTCGGCATATCGAACGCGTACGAGAAGGACTCGCCGTATTTTCCGATCGGCCTGCCATCGGTCGCGGGGCTTGCTGCGAGCCAGTCGAACAACGTGTTCGGCGGCAGCTCGACGAACGGCGTGAGTTTCTCCTACGGCTTTGCCGCCGTCGTGCAGTACCGCGTGAATCCGTATTTCGTGGTCGGCGCGCGTCTGAACATCGACCATTCGCACGACTACGCGCCGAGCTCGGGAATGATCTACGCGCGCATCGCGTTCTCCGCGCGCAAGGACGATTTCCGGATCAGCCCGACGCCGGTGCGTCTCTATTCGAGTTACTAGACGGGCGGCGAAACATGCTTCGGATAACGCCCGGGGCGCGCGCGGCGCGTCAGGGATTGCAGGAACGGACCTAAGTGAGCAACGACTCCAACCGACCCGATGGCGCATCGAGCGCCTCGCCTTCACGAACCGGAACCGGCATCTTCGCCGCGCTGTTCCGGCTCGTCCGCGCGCGCCTCGGGGGTGGCCAGCCCGCACCGTGCCGCCTTGCCGTCGATGGACTGCCCGACGATCTCGCGACGCTCGCGCCGGGTGCGCTTTATACGGTGCATGTCGCGCCGCGCTCGCCGGAATGCGATGCGCTCGTCTGGGCCAGCGCGCGCGCAGCGCACACGCGCCACGTGACGGTCGTGCTCGCGCGCGAACGCGCGCAGGCCGCCGCCCGGTTGCGCGAACTCGGCTTCTCCGGCGAGCCCGCGCCGGGATGGCCACGCCGCCTGAACGTGCTCGCGATGCCGGATGACACATCCGGCGAAACGCCCGGACGCGACGGCGAAGGTGCGCCGCCGCTTGCGCTCGCGCGCCTGTTCGGCGCGCTGCGCGCGCTCAAACGCTTCGGCCTGCGCTCGAATGCGCTCTATCTGGTCGAAGGCGCCGAGCGCTGGTTCACCTGGCGCGACTCCGATGCGCTGGCGCGCGAAGGACGGCTGCTGGCGAACTGGTGCGCGGCGCGCGGCATCACGATGGTGCTGCTGCTCGGCCCGCACGCCGGCGCGAGCGATGCCGATACCGACACCGGCGAACATCAGGACCCGGACGATGCCGCCGGTTCGACCGGACGCAGCGCCCTCAACGGCGCGTGCGCGGGCGCGGCTCGCGTGCGGCGCACGCACGGCGAGCTGCTCTGGCAAGTCGACTTCTGGCGCACCGGCCGGGCGCTCGTGACCGGCGACATGCATGCGCTGCGCTTCACCGAAGACGGCCGCCTGAGCGTCGCGTCGCCCGAGCAGCAGGGCGAGGCGAGTCATGCGACGCTCATCGCGCGCGACGAGCAGCGCGTGGTCGTGAGCCGCGATGTGGTCGGCGAGGAGCCCTGGGTCCCGCGCGAGTGGGACGTGCTCGACGGCCACGACGCCGTGCTCGCTGCCTGCGCGGGCGCGCGCGCTGCGACGGTCGTGCTGGCGCATCGGGACGGCGCGCAACTCGAGGCGCTGTGTGCGGCCGTGCATACGCTCAGGCACACGTGCGGCCGGGCGCTGAAGATCGCGGTGGTCGAGCGCGGCGAAGTGCTTCGGCATCAGTACGAGTTGTTGATGCTGAGCCTCGGCGCGAACCTCGTGGTCGCGCGCGACGTGCCGTTCTCGCGCATCGAATCGCTGCTCCAGTCGCTGCAAGGACAGCTCTATACGCGTCCGCTGGTTTCCGACTACCGCACGGCGCTTGCCGCGTCGCTTGCCGACACGGCGACCGGTTATCTGAACGTCAGCGCGTTCTGCGCGCACGTGGAAGGCGCTGTCGCTCGTGGCGCAGTGCTGCGGTTGCCGCACGTGCTCGTCAGACTGACGCTGCCGGCCACGCTCGCACATGTCGACGCGCTTGCCCAGTGCAAGCCGCGCCGTGCGGGCGATGTGTTTACCGCCGATGCCGCGCATCTGTACGTGTTCCTGTTCGCGTGCCGTCTCGCCGACGCCAACGCCGCGCTCGCGCGCATCTTCGGCGGCCCCGTGACGCGCATCGCGACCGACATCGCGTACCTGTCGAACGAAGGCATCGCGGCCGAACTGAAGGCGCTCGAAGCGTCCAGCCGGCGTGTGCCCGCCGCCGATTACAGCGATCTCTTCCGGACGGCCGCGGCCGTCGCGCCGGACGCGCACGCCGTGCCCGCGTCGCAAACGCAGACGCGAAGCGAGGACGAGCCGGAAACGGTACGTCGCGCGCGCGAGGCACTGCGTGCACTCGAAGAGGCGCTCCAGACCGAGGCATCGAAAGCCACGCAGGGCGACGCGCGTGCACCGGCCACACGCCGCGCGGTCCCCGCGCGCATGCCGCTCGCCGCGTCGAAGAACTGAACCGGACCCCATCATGGACATTCTGCTGATTTCCGTTCTGCTCGGCGCGCTGGCCGGCGTGCCGGCATGGATCGTATGGCAGCGCGGCAGCGTGCGCCACGGCATGGCCGCCGTGCGCCGTTTCGATCCGCGCGACGCGGTGCCCTGCCGAATCGAAGCCGTCGCGCTCGACGCGCGGCTCCTGCCGGACGCGGATGCGCCGCCCGTCGCCGATAGCGCCGAGGCCCGCTCATGAAAACCATCGCCTTGATTTCGACGACCGGCGGCGCGGGCCGCACCATGCTCACGGCCTCGCTCGCCGTGCTGCTCGCGCGCCTCGGACGCGAAGTGGTCGCGCTCGACTTCGATCCGCAGAACATGCTCGGGGCCTGGCTCGGCCTCGACTCGCTCGCGGGAGAAGGCATCTCACGGGCGCTGACGGACGCCTCGCACGCCTGGCATGAGCGCACCTGGCGCAACGACGAAGGCGTGCTCTTCGTGCCGCATGGACAGCTCACGCTCGACGAAGCCGCCGCGAGCGCCGCGCGTCTCGCCGCGGACCCGCAATGGCTCGCGCGCGCGACCGGCGAGATCGGGCTCGCGGACACGGGCATCGTATTGATCGACACGCCGCGCTATCCGTCGCCGCATGCCGATCACGCCGCGCGCGCCGCCGATCTCGTGCTGTGCATCTGTGCGCCCGAGCCGGCCGCGTGCGCAACGCTCGTTGCGCACCTTGCCGCGCTGCGCGAGTCGTGCGCCGATGTGCAGCTCGTCGTCAACCGGCTGAATCCGGCGCGCGAAATGCAGCGTGACGTCCTCGCGATGCTGCGCGTCGCGGCCGGCGCGCCCGTCGCGCAGCGCATCCATCTGGACGCGGCGATGCCTGAATCTTTTGCACGCGGCGGCTGGCTTTTCGACGAAGCGCCGCATTCGCAGGCATCGCACGATCTGCACGGACTCGCGCAGCACGTCGATGCCTGGCTGCCCGCGCTGACCGCAAGCGAGCCGTCATGACGCGCGGGGACCGGCGTCAGGAAAGCGCGGGCCTGCGCGAGCGCATCATCGGCTGGATGGCGCGCGGTCTCGGTCTTGCCGGCGAGCGTTCGCTGCTCCACTGGTGCCTGCGGCTGTTCTTCAAGCCTCCTCGCGCGGGCCGGCGCGACATCGCCCGCGAGCTGCTGCGGCGGGTCGCCCGGTGCGGCATCGTCGGCTGGATCGCGCGCGGCCTCGGCCTGCCCGACGAACGCTCGCCGCTCGACTGGTGCGTGCGCCTCTTCTTCAAGCCGCCGCGCGCGGGCCGGCGCGACCTTCCTCGCGTGCTGCTGCGTGCGTTCGTGTTGCGCTGGGCGGCGCAGTGGGGCGTCATCGACGTGCGCCGTCCACGCGAATGGCTGCTGCGCGCGCTCGTGCGGCCGCCGCGCGCCCGCGCCCGCACGCTGTCGATGGTCGAGCGCGTGCGCGCCGCGCTGGACCGCATCGAGCGCATTCTGTCGCCGGGGGTCTATGCGTTCGTGTGGATCAGCCGGCGCGCCGGCGCGCTGCTCGACGCGCTGCCTTGGGCGCGCTGGGGCGACGAACTCGAAGGCGGCGCGAAGCGCGTCGGCCGCGCACGTGTCGTGCTGCCGGCGGTGGTCGCGGCGGGCGCGCTGCTCTGGACCGTGGTCGGCACATCGCCGCTCGCCGCAGGCGGCCAGTTCGTGTTCTTCGCCGTGCTGACCGGAATCGCGCTGATGATCCGCCGCCTGCCGGGCCGCATGCCGGTGCTGATTCTCGCCTCGCTCGCGCTGCTCGTGATGGTGCGCTACGTCTGGTGGCGCACCACGCAGACGCTCGACTTCCGCACGCCGGGAGAGGCCATCGTCGGCTATGCGCTGTTCGGCGCGGAAGCCTATACGTGGATGGTCATGCTGTTCGGCTTCGTCCAGACCGCGTGGCCGCTGGCGCGTGCCGTCTCGCCCCTGCCCGACGACCCCGCCGACTGGCCGAGCGTCGATGTCTACATTCCGACCTACAACGAGCCGCTTTCCGTCGTGAAGCCGACGCTGTTCGCCGCGCAGGGCATCGACTGGCCCGCGGACAAGCTGCGCATCTACCTGCTCGACGACGGCCATCGCCCCGAGTTCGAGGCGCTCGCGCGCGAGGCGGGCATCGGCTACGTGACGCGCGACGACAACCAGCATGCCAAGGCGGGCAACATCAACCGCGCGCTCGCGAAGACCCAGGGCGAGTACATCGCGATCTTCGACTGCGATCACGTGCCGACGCGCTCCTTCCTGCAGGCGACGATGGGCACCTTCTTCGCCGATCCGAAATGCGCGCTCGTGCAGACGCCGCATCACTTCTTCTCGCCCGACCCGTTCGAGCGCAACCTGAGCACGTTCCGCCGCGTGCCGAACGAAGGCAACCTGTTCTACGGGCTCGTGCAGGCCGGCAACGACCTGTGGAACGCGACTTTCTTCTGCGGCTCCTGCGCGGTCATCAAGCGCGCGCCGCTGGAAGAGGTGGGCGGCATCGCCGTGGAGACCGTGACCGAGGACGCGCATACGGCCCTCAAGCTGCACCGGCGCGGCTACACCACCGCGTATCTGCCCACCGTGCAGGCCGCGGGCCTCGCCACCGAGAGCCTCGCGAGCCACATCAAGCAGCGCACGCGCTGGGCGCGCGGCATGGCGCAGATCTTCCGCATCGACAATCCGTTTCTCGGCCGCGGGCTCGGCTTCTTCCAGCGCCTTTGCTACGGCAACGCGATGCTGCACTTTTTCTATGGCATCCCGCGTCTCGTCTTCCTGACGATGCCGATGTGGTACCTCTTCTTCGGGATGTACTTCATCAACGCGGCCGCGACGACCATCGCGAGCTTCGTGCTGCCGTATATCGTCATCGCGAATATTGCGAACTCGCGCATGCAGGGGAAGTTCCGTCATTCGTTCTGGGCGGAGGTGTACGAGTCCGTGCTCGCGTGGTACATCGCGCTGCCCACCACGATCGCGTTCTTCAGCCCGAAGCACGGCAAGTTCAACGTGACCGACAAGGGCGGGCGCATCGACGAGACCTACATCGACTGGGCGATGAGCAAGCCCTATCTCGTGCTGCTCGGCGTGAACGCGCTCGCGATGGCGTTCGGTCTGCTACGCCTCGTGTCGGGCGCGGGCGACGAAGGCCCCACGATCCTGATGAACGTGTTCTGGACCATCTACAACCTGGCGATGCTCGGCGCGGCGGTGAGCGTCGCGCGGGAGGCGAAGCAGGTGCGCGTCACGCACCGCATCGCCATGCGCATGCCGGCGACGCTGGTGTTCCCGGACGGCAGCACGCTCGCGTGCAGCACGAGCGACTACTCGACCGGCGGTCTCGGCCTCGTCGTCGATGCGGACCTGCCGCTGCAGCCGGGCGACACGCTCGGCGTGGTCGTGAGCCGGGGTGAGCGGCAGTTCCACTTTCCGGTGCGCGTGACGCGCAGCGCAGGCTCGCATCTCGGCGTGCGCTTCGACGCGCTGAGCCTCGAGGACGAACGGCGCCTCGTGCAATGTACGTTCGGGCGCGCCGACGCGTGGCTCGACTGGGACGAGCGCACCGACGAGGACGCACCGCTCAAGGGGCTCAAGGAAGTGCTGCTGATGGGAGTCGAAGGCTACGTTCGGCTGTTCGAAGGCGCGCGTCGCGCGCTCGCGGCAAGACTCGCGCCGGAACGCGCGCCATAAAGATTCGGCCGTTCGTGCCGAAGAACAGCTGCGAACAAACGCATAGAAAATTCGACGATGACGTTCTGGAACCTGTATTTCATCATCAAGCTGGCATTGTTTTCGACGGGCCACCTGAAGCCGCTGTGGTTTGCGAACATCGGCTTTGCGGTCGCGCTCGCGGCAAGCTCGCCGGTGCGCTCGCGTGCGATGCGCGCGTTGCGGCTCGTCGCGGGCCTCGCCATCGGCCTGCCGCTCATGTACCGCGAGGCAAACGTGCCGCCGTTCGCGCGCGTGATCGAGGAGTTCGGGAACCTCGGCACCTTCAGCTTCGGTTACTGGATGGAACTGCTGCCGCGCTTTCTGCCGCCGATGGTGCTCGGCGTCGGGCTGTGCGTCTTCGTCGCGTACCTGATCGTCAACCGCTGGCTGCGCGTCGCGACCTTCGTGATGATCGCGCTCGTCGTGCTGCCCATGTGGCAAGGGGCGAACGCCGTGCTCGCGCGCATGCAGGCGAATCCGCAAGGCGCGGCGGCCGTCGCGGCCGCACAGGCGAACGGTCAGCCCGCGGGCCCGGCCGACTACGAGGCGACGCTCGCCGCGTTCCGCAAGACGGAGGCGCCGCGCCAGGTGGCGTTCGGCCATCTCGCCGCCGATCCCCAGTCGCAATTCGACGTGATCGTGCTGCACATCTGCTCGCTCTCGTGGGATGACCTCGATGTCGCGAAGACGCGCAATCATCCGATGCTGTCGCACTTCGACTATCTGTTCACCGACTTCAGCACGGCGGCGAGCTACAGCGGCCCGGCGGCAATCCGCGTGCTGCGCGCGTCGTGCGGCCAGCAAGCGCACGCGGACCTGTACAAGGACACGCCCGCGCAATGCCATCTGATGGCGGATCTCGCGCAAGCGGGCTTCACGCCGCAGGTCGCGTTCAATCACGACGGCCACTTCGACAACTTCACGCAGGTCGTGAAGGACAACCTCGGCGTGCCCAACGTGCCGTTCATCTCGAATACGTCGGTGCCGGTCGCGATGCACGCGTTCGACGGCTCTCCGATCATGGACGATTACGGGACGCTCGCCCACTGGTATGCGCAGCGCGCGCAGGTGCCGGGGCCGGTCGCGCTGTACTACAACACGATCAGCCTGCACGACGGTAACCGCCTGCCCGACAGCAAGCTGTCGAGCCTGGATTCCTATCCGATTCGCGTGAACAAGCTGATGAGCGACTTCGACCGTTTCGCGGATCTCGTCAGCCAATCGGGCCGGCGCGCGGTGATCGTCTTCGTGCCGGAGCATGGCGCGGCGCTGCGTGGCGACAATAACCAGGTCGCGGGCCTGCGCGAGATTCCGACGCCGAGCGTCGTGCACGGGCCGGTCGGCGTGCGTCTCGTGGGCTTTAACGGCGATCATGGACCGACGACGGTCATCGATCAGCCGACGAGCTTCCTCGCGGTGGCGCAACTGCTGTCGAACCTCGTGTCGAACAGCCCGTTCAAGCCCGGCGTGACGCTGTCGCAATACGCGGCCAGTCTGCCGCAGACGCAGATGATCGGCGAGAACGAAGGGACCGTCGTGATGAAAACGGCGGCGGGCTATGTCGTGAAGACGCCGGACGGCGTATGGGTGGAGCAGAAATGAGCGCGGAGACCGGCACGCTCGACGCTCAGGCGCAGGCGCGCGGCGTGCATGACGTCGCGGCGCTCGCCAGGAAAGTGAGCGGGTTCGATGCCGGGCGCTATTTCGATGCGCAGGCGCAGAATGAATATCACGGCGCGCTCGAGCGCTGGCCCGTGCTTGCGCGGCTCATGGGGCTCGCGCCGCCGTCCGCGGCGCAGAAAGCGCTTGCCCCGCGCGAAGAAGGTACGGCGCGAACACCCGTCCCTTACGCTTCCGAAGCCTGCCCTTGACGGGAACGAGCGACCCGGCAGGGATGAGTCGAACACTGTCCGACGCATGGAACCGGCCTGCGAATTCGGAGAGTCTTTATTCATGCCATCGGCGGCCGTCACCGATCCTCGGGGATGACCTGCCAAAGCGGATCGGGCGACACGGCTATCGCGCCCAAGAACGGGCGGTCGTGCGACAGGATCAGCAACACGGTCGTGGCGAGGCTCGCGCAGAACAGGCCGATCGCGAGGGCGGACGTCAGGCGGTTTTCGCAATGAATCAGGGCGATCGCGAACACGAGGCAGGCGGCGAGAAAACTCAGGCATAGCCACTTGACGCCGCTGACTTCGGAGCGGCTCACCAGAATGCGCTGGCGACGAGCTTCGAGCGCCTGTTCGAGCGACACCGCCACCTGGCGCTGCGCGGTCTGCTGTCCGGGCGTGTTCGCCGGCAGCGAGAGCGTGAACTGCAGCGCCTTGTTCAGTGTGGGCGGGCTGATCTTCAGCGTGGCGGCGCCTTGCGCCATCGACGTCCATTCGATCGTGGCCGTGTACTCGATGTATTCGCGGATCAGCGATCGCAGTCGCATCTGCGCGTCTTCCGGGAAAACGGCGGACAGGACGACCACGGAGCGAAGCGCGCCGGCTTCCGTGTCGACGGCGGCGTTGGCCTGCGCCGTATCGTTCCAGACTTGCGCGGCGGTAAAGGCGATGAGCAGGCCGAAGATGACGCCGATCGGAGAAAGCAGGCCGGGCGAAAGCGCGGTGAACGACCGCCGGTGCCCACTCGCGGCGAGCCGGCGGCCCACGAAGTGGATGCCCGCTCCCACGATGCCGACCGCGCCGAAAACGACGACGGTCATTTGCCATAAGGGAAGGCTATGCAACCAGGTGCTCGTCATCGGGCGCGCTCCGCGGACACACGACGAATGGACGCAGACCTCACGGCGTCCCGGCCAAACAGAAAGCACATTTAATCACAAGCGGGGCCGGCTCGACGCCCGCGCGGCCGACGGCCCGTGCGTCACTCGGCGTCTTCGAACGTGCCCGTGCGCACCTCGCCGTCGCGGACATAGCGGGTGATGAGCACACCGCCGGGCGTCTGCGTCGAATGCGCCAGCGTGAACGCGGACACGTGGGCGTCGTCGCCGAACATGCGCTTGCCGCGTCCCAGCATGACGGGATAGATCAGAAGACAAAGGTGGTCCACGAGGCCGGCCGCGAGCAGTTGACGCACCATGTCGCCGCTACCGAAGGTCAGCAGGTCGGGGCCGTCCTGTCGTTTGAGCGCGCGGACCGCGTCGGCGAGATCGCCTTGCAGCGCGCGACTGTTCTCCCAGTCGAGATCGTCGGGCCGATGCGTGGCGACGTGCTTCGCGACACGGTTGAGCACCTCGGCAATGGTGCGGCTCTTCGAATCGGCCGGGACGTGCGGCCAGTACGACGCGAAGATGTCGTACGTGCAACGTCCGAGCAGCAGGTCGAACGGCTGCGCGAGCAGGCTCTGCACGTGCTCGCCGATGGCTTCGTCGGCGTAGGGCACGATCCAGCCGCCGAGACGGAACTCGCCGCTCGGATCTTCTGTCGGGCCGCCGGGGGCCTGAGTCACGCCATCCAGGCTGATGAAAGCGGAAACGATGAGCTTGCGCATGAACGTTCTCCATGTTCGCGGACGCGATCCGTTTTTATAGACGACGAACGAAGCGCCGGAAATCGACAGGCTATCGGGTCGACGACGCGCAGCCGCGAGATATCGAATCGCGAGCGCTCTTCATCGAGATTCGCCGCGCCGGGTTTTCGCTTTCGACGCGCGGCGAAACACGCTCACGCGCGAGTCAGTGCCCGAGCCCGCTCGCCGCGAGCTGCTGCTCGACGTATTGCGCAAAGAGCAGATGCATGCGCGTCGTCGGGTGAAGATTGTCGGCGAACATGTAGGTCTGGTCCGCATTCGACGAGACGTAGGTCGCCGGTGAGCAGAGCAGCGACGTGTCGTGCGGAGTTCTCGATGCGTCGCAGGCCTGCCCGGTGTTGGACACGGTGAATCCATTGGCCTGATAGTTCCCGATGGTCTGCGTGGTCCATGCGTACGAGTCGATCACGATGACCTTGCCTTGCAGACCGTTGGATTGCAGGGCGGCGTTCAGCGTCGCATTGAAAAGCTGCGACAGTTGCGTGAGGTTGCCACCGCCATCCGACGACTTGATGCCATCGGGCGAAAGGCCGATATTCGGCACGTTGACCACCACGACATGCGCGGCTCCGCTCTGCACGATCTTCGCGACGAGTTGCGCGAGCGTGGTCGCCGCGGTCTGCACCGTCGCGTTTGCGGCGGGCGGACTGCCCGCGCGCAGGACGTCGTTCGCGCCGGCCCAGACGAGCACGAGCTGGCCGGAATTGAAACTGCCGTGAGCGGACAGATAGCTCGAGATTTGCTGATTGACCGGCATTTCGACATCGCCGATCACGTCGGTGAGGAATTGATTCTGGTCGGCAGGTGTTGCGACCGTCGATCCGCCTTGCGCGTACCCCAATCCGCTTTGCGGCTTCAATTCGTGCCCGAGGTCGATCGTGAACGCGGCAGTGAGCGTGTCGCCGTAATACTGCGCGACGTCCTGCGTCCAGACCTGGCCCGGATTCGTCGTGAAACGGCCGCCGCCGACCGCGCTCGCGACGGGCGCATACGTGCCGACATCCGACAGGCTGTCGCCGAACGCCACGACCTGCAGCTTGACGCCGCCCGCAGGTGCCGACGAAGTGCTTCCGCCCGAGTCGCTTCCGCCCGAGTCGCTTCCACCGCCGCATGCGGTAAGCAGTGCAATCAGCGCGGCAGAAATTGCGTGACGAATGCCGGGTGTGATTCGGATATGACGCATCGCTCCTCCGTGCCGCCCTTGGCCGGGGCGGGTTTGCCCCTCGGTGGCGGTTCGCCGCGGGCGCGCGTGAGTGGCGGCCTCGACCATCGTTAAGCAAGAAAGATGCGCCACGGGTGCCACGCCGCGCCGACGGAACCGATGCGCGTGCTGTGAGGGCGCTTCGAGCGTTGATGGCTCGCTGAACGGGCGAGCGATTCGGCTACCATTGGCCGACGGCTCGTTCGGATTCCGGCCGCGAGGACGGCAAAGCGGATCCCTGTATCGATCTTGCTGACGACCCCCGCGCGCTGGCGCACCTGCTGCGCCGACTTCGCCTGGCCCATGAGACGGCGCGCACGCGCGAAGCGCTCACTCATGGCGATGTCAGCCCGAAGAACATGCTGCTGGGATCGGCCGGGCCGGTGTTGCTGGACGTGCTGGTCGCGTCGATCGAAGCGGCGGGGTTCGTTCCGGGCGCGGACGTGGGCATCGCTCTGGATATTGCCGCATCGGAGTTCGGCAAAGGCGGGCAGTACACGCTCGGGCTGGACGACGTCCGGTTCGACACCGACGCGATGATCGAAAAATTGTTGAAGTGGATCGAGCGATACCCGATCGTCTCGATGGAAGACCCGCTGTCGGAAGACGATGAAGCGGGCATGATCGCGTTCACGCGCGCGGCGGGAAGCAAGGTGCAGATCGTGGGCGACGACTTTCTCGTTACGCGCGCCGCGCTCGTCGATGAAGCCGCCACGAACGTAAACGCTCGCCGCGCTAGAGGCCGCGCGAAGAAACGGCTATGCGTCGATTGTGTCAGCGAGATCGGGGGAGACCGAGGACGTCACGATAGTCCACCTCGCGACCGGCTGGAACGCGGGGCAGTTGAATGTCGGAGCGTTCTCGCGGGTCGAGCGCATGGCGACGTGGAACGACGGCATTCGTATCGAGGATGGTAGGGATGCGCCGGCGAGGTTTGCTTGTGCGTCGGTGTTGTTTCGAGGCTGAAGGGTTGCGCGTTGCGCGGGCGGGAAGCGCCTTCCATTGCCGAGGCGCATGGCGCAGAACTCCAGGGGCGCCTCGCTCACCGGAAAGGATTCGGACTATTCTGAAAATTGAAGATCCCGTAATATCCACGAGTTTTTAATCGTATGTAATCCTTCGCAAAACATTCGGACCGCGAGATTTCGAAGCATCCTGAAAGAGCATTTTTGGGTAATAATTCCCGGCGCTAAACGGCGCCACTTCAGGGAGCTTCTTTCGCATGTCGATGGTCGTACCGGGTCAGGCATACAGCTTGACCCTCAAGCCGCAACCGGGGCCGATTTCGGTCCTTCGATTCAATGGCCGCGCAGACATCAGCGCGCTGTATGAATATCGAATCGAATTCACGAGCCCCGCTGCCGACATTCCGATGGATGAGGTTGTAGGCAGACCCGCGACGTTCACCATCGAACCTGTCGATCCAGCGCAAGGTTATCTGGAGCAGATGTTCGGGTTGCGCTGGAAAGATTTCAGCAAGATGCCGTTGAAGTACGCGACTCACGGCATTATCCAGCGCTTCGAGAACCTCGGTTCATCGGCCGACGAGACGCGGTATCGTGCCACGCTCGTGCCCAAGATCGCAGATTTGGCGAGAGCGAGGAAGAGCAGGCTGTTTCAGAAACAATCGGTGGTGGAGATCATCACTGACACGTTGCGCCACTACGGCTATCGCTTGGGCGTCGATTTCGATTTCAAGAGCCTGCGCGGCAAATACAAGCGATTCGAATACGTTACTCAGTTTCACGAAACCACATTCGCTTTTATTCAACGGCTCTGCGCTGAATCGGGGATCTGGTTCCGCTTTGAGCAGAAGCACGATCGCACGGTCATCATCTTTGGCGATGATCTGGATGCGTACGCCCGCAAACAACGTGTCGTGCCGTTGCGCTCTCATTCGGGCTTGGAAAGCGCAGGTGCGGAGTCCATTCGGTCTCTACGGACCATCACGCAGCGCGTGCCTGAAGCAATTCAACTGAACGACTATAATCATCGTCAGTCGGATGTGTCGCTATTGGTCGAGCAGAACGCTGCGCCCGGCGACAAGACCACGGATGGCGTGGATAACCACTGGGGCGAGCATTACGAGACGCTGGAAGAAGGTCGCGAAATCGCGCGCCGGCGTCATGAAGAGCATCTGGCCACGCAGATCAGCTACCGGGGCCGGGGCAATCCCTTCTCGCTCGAAGTAGGCGAGGTGATGGGGCTTGACGTGAATCCCAAGGATGCGCCGCACGGGTTGTTCGTCACGTCGATCCGCTGTGGTGGTGGACGTGGCACGTCGTACTGGACGGCGTTCCGTGCGATTCCGGCGGATCGTCGGTGGCGCACGAGCATCGACTCGGTCAAGCAACCGAAGATCGAAGGCATTCTTCCGGCACGAGTCGATTCTCCCGGAAAATACCAATACAGCTACTTGACGGAAAAAGGGCTTTACGTCGTCAAGATGCCGTTCGATCTGGACGAATGGAGCCCGGGTGGACGCAGCCGTGCGATTCGTATGGCCAAGCCATATGCCGGGGCCAATTATGGGCATCACTTTCCGTTAATCGACGGGACGGAAGTTGCGCTCATTTTTACGGCGCAAGATCCGAATCGGCCGGTGATTATCGGTGCATTGCATGACAGCCTGAATCCGGACCTCGTCAATAACCTCAACAACACGCGCAACCTCATCAGGACCGCCGCGCATAACGAATTGCGCATGGAGGATAAGGAGGGGATCGAACATATTCACTTGACCACGCCGTTCCAGACCAGTGAGCTGAATCTGGGGCATATGGTCGATGGGGATCGGAAGGAAAGAGGGAGGGGCGCGGAGTTGCGCAGCGACGAGCATGTAGCCGTCCGGGGCGCGAAGGGCGTGTTCATCTCCGCCGATGCTCAGTATGCAGCGAACGGCAAGCAACTCGACATGCAGCCGGCGCAAGGCCTGCTCGAACAGGCGTATCAGCAGATGCAGTCGTTGTCTGAAGCAGCCAAGGCAGCTCAGGCGATCGCGGCGGATTATGAAAAGCAGAAGCAGCTATTGGACGGCACGCTGACGCAACTGAAGAAGGCGGGCGTGTTGGTGAGCGCTCCAGATGGTGTCGGTCTTGTCTCGGGATCGCACATGCAGTTCAGCGCTAGCCAGAACCTGATCGCGACAGCGGGCGGGAGCGCGGACATCGGCGTGCTGAGGCGTTTCACCGTAGCGGCAGGCGACGCAATTTCGATGGTCGCGCAGCGGATGGGGATGAAGCTGTTCGCGAAGGGGAAAGTCGACGTCCAATCACAGAGCGACGAGATGGCATTGTCGGCGCTTAAGGACTTGTCGATATCCAGCGTGGACGGTCGCCTCGTGCTATCGGCGGCCAAGGAAGTCTGGATTGGCGCGGGCGGGTCTTACATCAAGATAAACGCCAATCGAATCGAAAGCGGCACGCCAGGTGACATCTACGAGAGGTGCACTTTCTGGGGGAAGCAGGGCGCAGCGTCGATGCAGCCAACTTTGCCGAATCTGCCCGACGGAAATCTCTATGAGCAGAACTTCAAAGTGATTAACCATGCAGACGGAACCCCGCTCGTAGGCGCTCCCTATCAGATCATCACGGCTATGCGCCATTCAGCGTGGTGAACAAGCCGAAGGGCCGCCGACGCACTTCGCGCACGCCCGATCACGGCGGCGGCTGCTGCGATTCCCTGTCGCGAGAGGTGGACATCAACAACGCTCTGACGAGTCACGCGAACGCGGATGTGCAGTTTCGTTGAGTGATTTACTCGGGTTTCGGAAGTGCGCGTCTAGGACTGCTCCGAAAAACGGACTTTCGCAAAAACCTAAGTGACTGATTGATCTTGAACAACCACCTAGTCGTTACGGACTGCGATGCTTCGGTGACTCCAACCAGCAAGTATTTATGTAATCATCCCGCGCAATGGTCGAATGGTGGACGTCGCGCAATCGTGGGGCAGCGCGCTGGCGTTCGCAGCGGTCCGCCTCGCATTCTCTTCAGACCGGACGGCGCAACCTTAGGGAGGACTCGTTTCGCATGTCGATGGTCATACCAACTCAGGCCTATAGCCTGACTCTGAAGCCACAACCGGGATTGATCTCGGTCCTTGGCTTTAGTGGGAAGGCAGCCTCGCGAAATGGGGACGACCAACGCGTGGAAACAGACCGGCATTAGGGGCTGTGGCTGTCGTCCGGTTTCCGGAAGGTGGACATCATGTCACTTTCGTGAGTGGGAAAGCTGTCGGTGGATCGTCCCGTATCGCTACATTGGGTGGCAATCAGGGCCGGTCACATGAAGTAAGTCACAGCGCCCTGCCGGCGTCGTGGGTTGTAGCCTATCGCTTTCCTATGGAATATGTAGAGACCGACCAAGACTACGCACTCGACGCCGTAAGGACGGATGGTTCAATCATGAGTGCCGCCTCGACACATTGAAGCATGTCAGGTGTCTTCTCATGTTATCAATTTATAGAATGCAAAAAAAGATCATTCCATTGGCTGTCGCAATGACAGTAGTCCTTGTTTCTGGCTCGATCACGAGTGCGTCGGCGTCGACGACGCTTAAGACATATCGAGCATCGGATGCATCAACGGTGAAGTCATACGAGGGAACCATCGTCTTGCAAGATAGCGGGCGAAACTCGTTTGGCAAGCGCGCGATTACTTATCGTATTGCGCTGCGTTCGTCGACTTGTCATTCGATATTGGAAGGTTCGGCTGTTCTGTCTGCTGCGAAAGACGAAATGGGAGACGATTCCGCTTTCTTGCGTAACGGAGAGTTGGTGAAGACGAACATCTTCAAGGGTACAAGTACCAGCGGCGACGTCACGATAATCATGGATGTCGAATCTAAAAGGCCGAGATACGCCGGCGTATCTGTAGACAACGCTTCCGTTATCGCTGGCGGGTGCGTGAAAGAAAAAAAATTCGATATCGACTTTTATTGAGTCAACCTAGATTCCACATGGCCGATATTCGACGCCCAATGTTGTGAAGCATGAATACCAGGAAACAGGTCGCCGGGCGATCTCCAAAATGTAGCTGAGCGTCATCCGCCTCCGATAAAGGACGTTATAGTGATCAATCTAATCCGTCTCGGCGATGCCACCGACCACGGCGGCCGCGTCATCACCGCCTCGACCACTATGAGCTACGACGGTCGAGGCATCGCGCGCAAGGGTGACGAAGTAACCTGCCCCAAGCACCCAGACATCAAGCCCAATCTCATCATCGATGGCGATGAGGAGACGATGGACGAAGGCGTACCAATCGCACGTCACGGCTATCGCGCGATGTGCGGATGTCATCTTATTTCCAGCCTGCTTTGAGCGTCGAAAATGCCTGTGGTATTGCCTGCGGCTGAATCGCTGGAACACCGACCGCGACCGGTCAATCCGTTTGTCTGGCTAGGCCTGTTGCTCGTGTTCATGGTGACGGGCGTGATCATCACGCTCGTCACATGGCCGAAGGGCGAGCCGACCGGCACGCTCGAATTCTGGCTGCACCTCCTGGCTCGCCCCGCGCTCGCGTGGGGCGTCGCGTTAGGCCTTCGTCTGGTCTATTTCGATCAGGAAAGCGAGCGCCTCGACGCCGAGAATGAGGTCCGGGGCGAGGACCGGGATAAGGCGCTTCAATTCGCGAGCGACCCTCTGGCGGCGATCGCGTGTGCCTATCTGACCGCGGCAGGCGAGAAAGACCTGCCCGCCAGAATCTTGCAAGGCGAGAGCGTGCTGGAGGCGCGCACGTCACTCGACGGACGAGAAGGCGTTCGCCACTCGGCGCTCGAGTTGCCTGTCGATTTGGAGAGCCCCTGTCGCTACCGCGCCAGCTTCGTGCGGCTGATCGCATCCATGGAGAAGGTGGTTCGCGCCTTGCCGCTGAACGTGCCTTTCGGGGTCCGCTTGCAGTTGCCACCCGATATCGATCAGGAGGCGCTGCGGCAGACCTGGCAGACATGCTGGGACGCGAAGTCGATGCGCCGCTGCGAGGCCAAGCTCGTGCCGAACGAGCAGGGTCTCATGGCGCTGGACGAATGGCTCGACCATCGGGGTGGACCCGCGTTAGAGAAAGTGCTGCTGTTCGTGGCCGTTCAGTTGCACGACGCGCCTCCGCAGAACAGCGCGGAGGTGGCAACGGCGGTGCTCGTCGGCTGGCCTCAGTTGCTTTCTCGGCGAGGGATCGCTTATCTCGGGTTGTTGCATCGCCCGGTGCCAGGGCACCGCGATGACCTCAAGTCCTGTGTATCGACAGCACTGCAGTGGGGTCGAACCGTTGGCGCCGAAGTCGGCGATCTGTGGCAGGCAGGACTGGAAAAGGACGACAAAGGCGCGATCAATCAGACTCTGTCGGACCTGAAGCTTGGCGTGTCGAGCGGCAATGACTTGAGCGGCGTCCACGACATCGATCTGGCGCTGGGTCGCCCCGGGTGCGCGTCAGGATGGCTAGCGCTCTCATTGAGTCTACAACACGCCAAGAGCGTGAATAAACCGCAGTTGGTGGCATGGCGAGACGGTGAGTTGCACTTCGCTGTCGTGCAGCCCACCGTTCGGCCTCATCAACCAGAAGTGAAAGAAGTGAACGCATGAAGTTTTTTCGCAGGCCATCGGGATATTGGGTCCTTGTTGTTTCGTTGACTATCGCCGCCGCTTTCTCCGCCTGGTTTTATGGCGATGGTATCGATCCTTCGCCCTACAAGCGGGTTGCATATGTCGTTGCCATCGGACTGTTCGCGCTGATAGCGCGAGCGCATCTGACCGGTGCGTGGCGTAAGGTCATCCGAAACTCGCCGCGTGACGGTACGCAAAAGCATGAGCGGGACTTGACCGCTCGCGCCGAGACAATCCAAGACAATGGCGAACTCATCATCCAGCGGCGTGATGAACTCGAGCTGACGCTGCGCCATCGTTACGGATGGCGCTGGCGGTCTCTGACCCGATGGGTCGCTGTGGTCGGTGAGGAAGCGCGCGTCGAATCCGTGGTGCCGGGACTCGTCGATGCGGGCTACGTGATCGCGGGCGACACGGTACTGATCCACGCAAAGCAAAACCGCGAGACGCTCGATGAAGGCTGGCTGGCTCAGATCCGGCAGTTGCGTCGCCGGCGTCCGATCGATGCGATCGCCGCCCTGACGAATAGCTCGGCCGGCACTGCGAACGGGGAGGCGTTGACGCAAACCCTGGCCCGTCATGCACGCGCGCTGCGGTGGTCGGCTCCGGCCTATGTGATCGAGGTCACCAACACCCAGGTCGATGCGTTTGACGAGAATGACATCGTCGGCAAGACGTGGTCGCGCATGTTTCAATCGGGTGAACTGGCACAGTCGCTGCATAGCCTCGCCGGGCGTCTCGCAAATGTCGGGGTTGCACGGCTGGCGAGTAACCCTCGCGACCGCTACCTGGCCGAACTGTCGGCACATATCGACAAGACCCGTGCTGCGTTGTGCGATCTGGTAGCGCAGGCGAGCGCGTCGCGCCTGGTCCGGACGTCGGTGCAAGGGCTGGTGTTCGCGCCGCTGACCGTCAAGGGCGCGGTCACCCAGTTGGCTCGCGAAGCGGACGTTCCGGCACCCGCTGACGAACGCCGCACACAGCTCCCGCTTTGGAACACCATTTCCGCTCACAGCCGCAAAGTCTGCGGCCACCGCGTCGGCTTTTCATGGTCGACTACAGCGGCCTGTGCGACGATCGCCGCCGCGACGATCTGGCTACTGGGATCGATGATCTCGGGCATTTCCAATCGTTCATCGATGCAGGACGCGGCCTCCACGCTCAATACCGCCTCATCCATGCACGACGCGCCCCAGGCGCTGCTCGCCCTCGACGCGCTCGACAAACGGCTCGACACCCTCGAAATCCACCGTCAGGAGGGCGCACCGTGGCACACCCGCTTCGGTCTGAACCACGACGTGGCCCTTCACGACGCCCTCTGGCAGGCGTATCAAAACGCCGCCTCGCGCGTACTGATCGAGCCGATCAAAGCGAAGCTCGAAGAGCGGCTACAGCAACTCGCTTCCCTCTCCGACGCCGAAATTGCGTCCGGCGGCAACACGCAAGTGCAGGCTGCCTACGACACGCTGAAGACGTACTTGATGCTCGCGCATCCCGAGCACGCCGATGCCGCGTTCCTGAGCACGCAACTGCTGGCGACCAACGCACCGGCGCGTCCTCAGAATGCGTCGATCACGCCCGGCACCTGGGAAGACGTGCGCCAGCATGTGATTGCGTTCTATGCGAGCCACCTGAAGCGCGACGCGACAACTGCAATAACGCCAGACGTCGGACTTGTGGCGTCCGCCCGTCAGACGATCGTCGGGGTGCGGGGCTTGCAGAACTCGACCGATGCGATCTACCAGCAGATCATTGAGGAAGCGAAACCGAAGTACCCACCGATCACGCTGGCGACGCTCCTGGGCGATCACCCGAGCCGCGGCCTCTTCAACACGACGGCCACCGTCGCCGGCGTATTCACCCGCGCCGCATGGGACGAGCGCATCCCGAAAGCAATCGACGAAGCGAGCGAACATCGCACCGTCACAGGCGACTGGGTGTTGTCCGATGCGAAGATCGACAACACAGCGCCCTCTACGCTCAAAGCCGAACTACGCCAACGCTACTTCGATGACTACGCCCGTGCCTGGGCGCAGTTCCTGAACAGCATCCGCTGGCAAAGCACGTCATCGCTGTCGGGCACGGTGGATCAGTTGACGCTGCTGGGCGATCCTCAGCGTTCGCCGCTCGTCGCGCTCATGAACGCAGTCGTCTATCAGGCGAGCGCGGGTGCCTCGACGCAATCGCTGTCGGACAATCTGATCTCGAAGGCCCAGTCATGGGTTGGCAAAGACGAAAAGGATCCGTCCAAGCAGGCGCAGCCGCAACTCGCGCCCCTTGCTGCGGCGTTCGGTCCGATCCTGCGATTGACCGGCGCCGATCTCACCGCGCCCGTGCCCGCGAACGGCAAGACGTCCGTACAGACCGCCGCCTTGGGTGAACTGAGCCTCCCTCGCTATCTGGAACGTGTGACGGCGATGCGCCTGAAGACGCAGCAGATGATGCAGAGCGCCGACCCCGACGCGATGTCGCGCGCCGCCGCCCAGGCGGTGCTGCAAGGCAAGACGTCGGACATCGCCGACAGCCGCGACTACGCGAGCCGTCTGGCGGCCAGCCTCGGCGAGCAATGGTCCGGCTTTGGCAAGCTCTTCGAAGCGCCGCTCGATCAGACATGGCAAGTCGTCGTGCAGCCCGCTTCGTCAAGTCTGAACGACATCTGGCGCACGTCGATTCTGGCGGACTGGAATCGTGCCTTCGGCGGGCGCTATCCATTCGCGGACTCGGACAACGACGCCTCGTTGCCGGACATGGCGCGCTTCATGCGCATCGACAACGGCGTGATTGCAAAGTTCGTCTCGACGCAACTAGCGGGAGTGATCGAACTCCAGGGCGATCACTGGGTGCCCGCACAGGGCGCGAACCAGGGAGCGCTGACACTCGATCCAGCGTTCCTCACGGCGCTCAACACGCTCACGCGTGTCTCAACCGTGCTGTTTCCTACGGGCGACGCCCGCCTACGCTTCGAACTGCGCGGCGTGCCCACGCCGGGCATCACGGACATGAAGCTCGTGGCATCCGGACAACAGCTGCACTACTTCAACCAGATGGAGCAGTGGGTGCCCTTCGAGTGGCCGGGGCAGGCGCTGGACAACAACGCTCAGTTGCAATGGCAAACGGAGGAGGGCGGCCTGCGCTCGACGATGTACGCGCAGGGCCGCTTCGCGCTGATTCGCTTGTTCGAACGCGCGAGGGTGACGCAGCAGGACAACGCGCGTTACGTGCTGTCATGGATGCCCGATCAGGGGCTGAGCCCGCCGCTTTCGGTGCAACTGCGTGCAGAGGCGGACGCAGGGCCGCTGAATGTGCTGCAGTTGCGTCACTTCACCCTGCCCACGCGGATCTTCGTGACGAAGACCGCTGCAGACAAACCAACAGGGCCGACACCTCCGCCTCTGCCGCCGGGCGCGCTCGCCGCCGCGCAAAAGGTCGGCGTGCCCTTGCCGGAGACGAAATGATGTTGGCTGGATTGTTGAAGACGTTGCTCCCGTCGCGCGATGCAGAGCAAATGAACCGTGCGCGACTCGAAGCATGGAGCGGATGGCTCACGCCATTGGCAGGCGATGTCGCTGTCGGCCGCGACCCTGGCTACGAAGACGCCTTTTTCGAGCTGAAGGATGAAGCGGGCAAGCTGTCCGATATCGACGACGTCCTGATCATCCGCTCCTGCGAGCAACTGACCATGGATGTCGGCAAGGATCTGCGCGTCGCGGGTTTCTACGCGTTCGCGCGCCTGCGCCAGGACGGCACGGCCGGTTTCGCCGACGGGCTGGAGCTCGCCGCCGCGCTGATCGATCGTTTCGGCGAAGCGCTTCACCCCGCGCGCGCCGAAGCGAAGAAAGGCGCGCTCGACATGCTCGCGACGACGCGCATCCTCGATCTGCTCGATGCACGCGGCGCATTCGCACCCGCCGATCTGGCGCGCGCGATCGCCGCGCTCGATGTGATCGTCGGGCGCACGAACGCGTGGAACGACGCTGCGCGCCCGAATCTGCAGACGCTCGTCGCGCGTTTCGAGCGTAAGGACGATGCGGTCCAGAGCGCCGAGCCGAGCGCGACCGCTCCCATTCCGGTCAGCTCGACGCTGCCGGCATCGGGCCCGATCGCCTCCACGCGTGATCTGCTGGATCAGGCGCGCACGATGGCCGCCTGGCTGCGCGATCAGGAGAACGGCTATCTGCCATCGGCGCGGCTCGTGCGCGGCATCCGCTGGGACACGCTGCATGAAGTGCCGCCCGCGGACGCCAGCGCACGCACGCGGCTCGTGCCGCCGCGCAGCGAGATCCGCCAGCAATTCAAGCGGCTCGTGCTGCAGAAGCAGTGGAACGAACTGCTCGAACGCGTCGAAGGCGCATTCATGGAAGGCGTCAATCACCTGTGGTTCGACCTTCAATATTTCCAGCACGTGGCGCTGGATAACGTGGGCGCACCTTACGCCGCATGGCGCGATCTGCTGCGCGCCGACTTCGCCCTCTTTCTCGAGCGCTTGCCCGGCATCGAGCGGCTCGCCTTCAACGACGGCACGCCCTTCGCCGACGACACCACCCTCGAATGGATCGCGCGGCACGCAGTCGTGCGCGATCTGGAAGCGGGCGAGAGCGTGGCGACGTTGCCCGTGTCCGCCGATCAGGACGGCGCGACGAGCGACTGGCCCGAGATAGAGGCGCAGGCGCGAGATCTCTCGACGCGCGAGGGCATCGAAGCCGCTTTCGCGTGGCTCGAGGCGCTGCCCGGCATGAAAACGGAGCGCCATCGTTATTTGCAGCGGCTCGTGATGGCGCGCGTCGCGGACAACGCCGGGCGCGTCGATACGGCGCTCGCCCTCCTGACGGAACTCGACATTGCTGCCAACGCGTTGCCGCTCACCCGTTGGGAGCCGGCGCTGATCTTCGAGGTGAAGCAGCAACTGATGCGTGCGCTCAAGGCGCAAGCCACGCGCAAGGACGCCGACAAAACTGCGCTGGCAAATCGTGTCAACGAATTGCGTAACGAACTGACCGTGCTCGACCCGGCGCGCGCCCTGACCTTGTCGTAACAACCCAATGAATAAAGACACATCGATCGACGTCCACAACGACGCGGCTCAACCCGACCCGGTCCTGCGCTACTACGAAGCCGAGATGCGCTACCTGCGAGAAGCGGGCCGCGAATTCGCGCGCGCGCATCCGGACCGTGCACGCATGCTCAATCTCGATCGCGTCGGCGACCGCGATCCGTATGTCGAGCGCCTCTATGAAGGGTTTGCATTTCTGACCGGGCGGCTTCAGCAAAAGCTCGACGACGAATTGCCCGAACTCACCGAAGGCCTCGTGAGCCTTTTGTGGCCGCACTACCTGCGGATGATTCCATCGCTTTCGATCGTGGAGTTGAGTCCGCTCGGCGAGAAACATCAACGCACCGAGCACGTGCCGGCGGGCGTCGCGGTGCGCTCCGCGCCGATTCCTGTCGGCAAGGATTCGAGCGACGGCTCGTCCGCGAAGACCGTGCAGTGTCTGTATCGCACGACGCAGCCGGTCGATCTGCATCCGTTGCGGCTGTTGCGCGCAGGACCGTCGGTGCGCCACGATGGCCGCTCGGTGATTCGCCTGGCCTTCGAGCTGGACCATTCGGCCAATCGCAAGGAAACGGATCTCTCGCGCCTGCGCCTGCACCTGAGCGCGGATCTGCCGACGGCGTTTGCCATGCATCTCGCGCTCACGCGTCAGGTGCACGCGATCGAATGGCGCATCCCCGAAGTGCGCGATGGTGAAGCGCTGCCGCTGGCTGGCGTGACGATCGAACCGGCGGGTTTCGCGCCCGGCGAACGCCTGTGGCCCAAGTCCGATGCCGCGTTCTCCGGCTATCAACTGCTGCTCGAATATTTCACGTTCCGCGAGAAGTTCCTGTTCGTCGATCTGTGCGGGCTCGACCTCGACGCGCTTCCCGAGAATTCGACGCACTTCGAACTGGAGATCGTGCTCGACCAGACGTATCCTTCCGATCAGCGCTTCAGCAAGGACAACGTCAGGCTCTTTTGCACGCCGGTCATCAATCTGTTCGAACTGGATGCTGAGCCGGTCGTGATCGATTATCACGAGACCGAGTATCGCGTGGTGCCGGCAGGGCATCAGGGCGAGCACGTCGAAACCTATTCGGTCGATGCGGTCGAAGCGTTCGATCACCTCACCTCCGAGCGATACGAGTACGTGCCGTTCGCAACCTTCCGGCATCGCGGCGGCATGTTGCGGCACGAATCGCCCGAACGGTATTTCCATACACGCGTGCGCCCGGGCATGGATGGACTGCACGAGACGTGGCTGATCCTCGGCGGCAACGCATGGGAAGCCATGGACGACTTGCCCGAGGAAAGCGTGTCATTGAGAGTAACCGGCACGAACGGCATGTTGCCGCGCAAGGGTATGCGCGAAGCGCGCCTCGACGAGCTCGCGGAAAGCACGCCGAACGTGGCAGGCGTGAGGAACCTCATCGCGCCGACGCTGCCGCTGTATCCGCCCACGGGCGACCGCTTCCAGTGGCGCGTGCTCTCGCATCTGGCGCCGAACTTCCTGTCGATGATGAACGCGGAAGTGCTGCGCGGCGCCCTCGCGCTTTACGACTGGACCAATGACGAGCTCAATCGACGGCGTCTGGAGGGCATCCTGCACGTGTCGGAAGAGTTGCTCGAAGAGGTCACGGGCGGGGCGGTGGAGCGCGGCGTGCTGATCGAAGTAACGCTCGACTCGCAAGCGTTCTCGGGCGAAGGCGACGTGATGCTCTTCGGCGAACTGCTGCATCGCTTCTTCGAGCTGTACGCCGAGGTCAATCTGTTCACGAAGCTCGCGATCGTGAGCCTGCCGACGCAGGCGCGCATCGTTTGGCCGCGCAGCAAGACGCATCGGGTGCCGCTATGAAGCCGCGCGTTATTCCCGACGTCGAGCCCCTGGTCGCGGCGCTCCTTGCGCGCGCCCCGCGCATGAACTTCATGCAGTTGTGCAGGCTGCTCGAAGCACGCGCGCCGGATCAGCCGGGCTTCGGCCAGCGTGACACGCCCGAACACGAGCCAGTGCGATTCCGGCCACGCCCACGGATGGGTTTCCCGGCGGGCGAGATCGCAGGCGTCGAGTTCGACGACAGCGACGACGACTACAGCGCCCCCTTGCCGCCGACCGTGCGCACGACCTTCATGGGTCTATACGGCGTGGACGCGGTGATGCCCACGCACTACCTCGACGATATCGTCCAGCGCGAGGAAGGACACGAAGCGGTCGAAGCGTTTCTCGATCAGTTCAATCACCGCATCGTCACGCTGCTGTACCGCGCGTGGAAGAAGTATCGCTATCCCGAGACGTTCCGCCACGGCGGCGCGGATGCGCATTCGCGCAATCTGCTGTGTCTGGCGGGCCTCGGATGGGGTAACAAGCCCGCAAGATCGGGCTTGCCCGATGCGCGCGCGCTGGCGCTGCTCGGGTTGATGATCCAGCGCACGCGTACACCGGAGGGACTGGCGGGCGTGGTGGCGTTGGGCGCGCCGGGCATCGATGTGCGTGTCGATGAATTCTGGCCGGTGGCCAGGCGCGCGGGCAAGGCGCAGCCGTTGACGGCGAAACGCTCGAACGAAAGCGACAAGCGAGGCGGTCTCGGCGGTGCCTACGTCCTCGGCAAGCGTCTGCCTTATCGCAGCCGCGCGGTGCGCGTAACGCTCGCCCCGCAAGACGCGCAGCAGGCGCGGGACTTGTTGCCCGGCGCATGGCTGCATCGCGATGTCATGGCGCTGCTCAAGCTCTATATCGGCACCAAGGCGGACGTTCATCTGCGTATGCAGATGTCGTCGCGCTTCGCGCCGGAACCGGCGGTGGGCAAGCAGCGGACCGAAGTCGCGCCGCGTCTCGGCTGGACGGTCGTGCTGCCCGCGCAGCAAGAGCGCGTCATCACAGTGGAACTGGGCGTGTGCGAGGCGTTTCCGTCGCCGCAGCACAATCCGTATCTGCAACATCGCGCCGCCTGAAAGACCAGCAACCATGTTGAATCGACAAACAATGGCCCTCGCGGCCTCAGTGCTCGTGACGCTCTCACTGTCGGGATGCGGCGCGTGGCAAGCCGCTTCCGACTCGACGGTGGCCGCCTACGACACGGTGTTTCACAACCGCGGCAAGACCGTCGACGTCGATCTGACCGCATGCGCGGACCCGAATCAGGATGACGCGGGCCATGCGAGATCGGTCGCGGTGCGCGTCTATCAATTGAAGGACCGCAAACGTTTCGATGACGCCTCGTACAACGACCTCCTCAACAGCGACAACGCCGTGCTCGCACAAGATGTGCAGGCGAGCATGGCGGCAGTGATCAATCCCGGCGGATCGGCAAGCACGTCACAGCCGATGGAACGGGACACGAAATTCGTCGCGATCGCCGCGTTCTACCAGACCGCCGCCAGGACAGGAACGTGGAAGCTCGTCGTCCCCAAAAAGAAGCTGCCCGACGATGCGCCGCTGAAGCTGACCGTGTCGGGCGGAACGCTCGACATCTCCGATGACCACACGAAAGCCGGCAAGAAATGACCGATGTCTCGTCTTCGGAAGGCAACCTGAATCTGGAGAGGCGGCGCGCGCGGCGAGCGCTTCTTCAAGACGGTTTGCAACATCTTCAAAGCGTCGCTCGTGAACGCAACGGCGAATGTCTCGATACCGCTTACTCTGGACCGCAGAGCTACTACAAATTCCGCTGCGCCGAAGGGCATGAATGGGAGCAGACGGCCGTCAAGACATTTCAGGGCAATTGGTGCAAGACCTGCGTGAGGCTCGAAAGGCAGACGCCGCTCGGCGTGATGCACGCAATCGCCGCGTCGCGGGGGGGACGTTGCCTCTCGGTGGAGACGCAGACGGCCAAAGGCATATTGACCTGGAAATGCCGCCTGGGTCACGTGTGGGAGGCCCGGCCGGAAAGTATCAGACACGGCGCCTGGTGTCCGGAGTGCGCCGCGCTTGAACGCCAGAAGCTCCGCGCGAATCACGTCCGCGACGCGGCGCTGCAATCTCGAGCAAGAGCGGCTGCTGCTGACCCATCACTCCATCCCGCATTGGCAAGATTGCGTGAATACGCATCCAGGCTCGGATGGCGCTGTCTCGCTCAGGCATGGTCCGGCTACTACACGCACTACGAATTCGAATGTGCGAACGGTCATCGACAGATGCGCGCAGGGGCGCAATTCCTGTTCGGCAAGCGTCATCGTCCTCGATGCGCTCAGTGCGAATCCAGTCAAAAAACAACGTAGCGAAAGCAGGATCACGAAACGATGCAAAACAGATTCAACGCTTCAGGCAGTCGAAGTTTCATCACGTGCGCGCGCGGGCGGCTTGTCACGGCGGTCGCCATCGCGACCCTTGGGCTGTCCGCCTGCGGCGCATGGCAGGCCACGAAGGACAGCACCGTCGACGCCGCGCAATGGCTCTTCACGACGCAAGTCAAAACGATGAACGTCGATCTCGACGCGCGCGCCGCATTGAACGAAACCACGAGCGGTCGGCCGCTCTCGACCGTCGTGCGGCTCTACCAGTTGAAGGACTCGAAGACCTTCGCGCAGCTCGAATACGTGCAGTTGCAGAACAACGACCTCGAGTTGCTCAAGACGGATCTCGTCGCGACGAAAGACGTTGTGATCCGTCCCGGCGCGAGCGCAAGCATCAGCGAGCCGATGGACAAGGACGCCGGGTACGTCGGTGTGGTGGCGTTCTTCCGTGCGCCGGGCAGCGACGGCGTATGGAAGCTGCTGATTCCGAAGCGGCAATGGAAAGACACAGATCCGGTGAAGATTCATGTACAAGGAAACCGGCTCGCCTATGAGGGCGCGAAACCCAGGCCTGTGACACGCGATACGCCGCAGCAGTCCGTCCCCGCTGTGGCAGCGTCGGCGGCATCCGGTGTTTCGGAGGCTTCGGCGGCGGCCAAGGCTGCGTCGCCAAGCCTCAAGTCCGCGGCCGATTCGGTCAAGAGCGCGAAAGCGGGCGCGAGCGCCGTGGCCCGCAGCGCCGGCGGACTGCTCTCGAACTGAGCCGTGTCTGAATCTCAACCTTTACCACCACATCAGGAAGCAAGATGAAGCAGTTCCTCTCTCTCACCGCGTGCGCGCTTTCGATATCCCTCTTGGCAGGCTGCGCCACCGGACCGGATCGCGACAAGGAAATCGCCCTCAATCAGCAGGTGGGCATCGAAGTGACGCAAACGACCGAGGGCGTGCAAGTGCGTCTGCCCGACCGCGTGCTGTTCGACTTCGATAAATCGACGCTGCGCAGCGATTCGGGAACCGCCATCCAGCGCGCGGTCGTGCTGCTCGAGCGCAGCAAGAAGTCCGTGATCGTCGAAGGGCACACCGACAATACCGGCACGCACGAGTACAACCGGGCGCTCTCCGAAGAGCGTGCGCAGACCGTCGCGAGCGCACTGGAGGAGCGGGGCATCGCGTCCTCGCGCATCGCCACGAAGGGTTTCGCGTATGACCGGCCGGCGGCGAGCAACGACACCCCGGAGGGGCAGGCGAAGAACCGCCGCACGGAAATCGTGGTGATCGGCGAGTCGCTCGACGCGATCATGGGCAAGGCGGCGACGCGGAATTGACGAAGGCTGCGGTCGGCGCATGCTGAACGTTCATGCCGACGAACACATGCGCCTGAGCGCTGCTCACCAGTCCGATACCGAACACCGTAGCGACAGCGACATAACCGATCTATTTCATGATCCTTCTCCGGGAAACGCGGTGCGGCGTGTTCGCGCATCGGTCGAGAAGGATTCTGGACGTCGGGAATGAGCGCATGAGGGCGGCCGCGCAACGCGCTCATTCAGTGCCGCAGTCGTTGCAGGTGTTATCGATATACCTGGCGGGCTTTCCGCGCTCCGGCGGGCTGACCTGCATATAGCCGCCGTCGAGGATGTTATGCCGCACGACGTTCCCGCTATAGTCCACGCCGCCCTCGCCATTGGACCCGCCGGTGATATTGCCGCCGTTGATCATGCGGTTGCATTCGAGGACGTTGCCGCCGGAGTCCTGCGTGGCGTCGTTGTTCTCGGGACCCATGCGGCAGTTATCGGCCAGATTGTAGGCAACGCGTCCTTTGACCGACCCCACCAGCGCAATGCCGTAAAGCGGGCAGTTGGCGAACGAGTTGAACACCAGCACGGCGCCGGTTCCGCCGCCTTGCCCTTCGGTCTGAAACATCGACTGGCCGAAGAAGTCGCGGAAGCTGTTGCCCGCGAGCGTGAAGTTGTCCACCGCGCCGTTGGTCTGCACAGGAATATCGTAGTGTCCGGGTTTTTCCCAGTCACGGATGCGGGTCGGATTGGCACCCACGAAGTTGCAGCCGACGAGACTGTTCCCCGTCGACGGACCCTCGAAGTTGAACATGTTGCTGTCCTCGCGGACCGTCTTTTTGAGCGTCGCGCCGGGCTCGCACTGGATATGCCGGTGACTGGCCGTGATGACGACCGTGTGATTGAGCAGATACGTTCCGGCGGGCACGAGCACGTCGCCGGCATCGACCGCGGCCTGGAACGCCCTGGTGTCGTCGGTTTTGCCGTCGCCGGTCGCGCCGAACGCCTTCGGGCTGCGCGGGTCGACCAGTTTGGGCGGCGTGAAGGACGTCTCCGGGCAACTCGCCGTCGCCGGGACGGGCGAACGGGTGAGGCTCGCGCGATAGCCGCCGCTGTCGCGCCCGTCTCTGAACTCGCGCCACCAGCGCATGACGTTGCTCAATGTAAGGCGATCGAGGATGCGGCCATCGTCCCAGGCAGCGTAGACCGTCTGAAAATGCCTCGTCACGCCTGGCGTATCGATCACGAGCAAGGAAACGACAATCACTATCACGCCAACCACGATCGATTTCTTCATTTACATCCCATGCACGCTTTGATTTTCACGATGACGAGGCTTCGGTAAGGCGTCTCGCAGCCGCAACTCTCGCACCTATGATCGCGGACTTCTGCCCGGTAGCACACCAGGCGAGGCGCGAAAATGCCCGCGCAAAACTGCATCATCGCGCGCCGGTGGCATGGCGAACAGTCCGACCGTTGCGTTTGATGCACGCTCCCTCGGTGCGCAGGCGGCCAGCCGGTCCTGCGCGGATCGAGATCCAAATTGCCGGAGGAAGTGTGCTGACCGCAACAGTGCAATCGCTAAGAGAGCGTCTGCTTGGCGTTCATCAGGACCACAAGCGCATAGCAAGGAGCGCCTTCGTCCTGCTGATATTCGTGCTCGCCGGGAAGTTCATCGGCGCATCGAAGGAAATGGCGATCGCGTATCGGTACGGGATCAGCGGCACCGTCGACGCCTATCAGCTCGCGCTCACGCTCGTCACCTGGCTCCCCGCGACGATCACGAACCAGTTGAGCGTGCTGCTCGTTCCCGCGCTCGTCGCGCTCAGAAACGACAAGGCCCGGCAGAACCAGCTTCTCGGCGAACTCGAAGGAGCGGGGCTTGCCATCGGCATCGTGTTTTCGCTGCTGCTGTACTTTTTCTGGCCTCACATGGTGGGCTTCTTCTCGGGAAGCCTCGCCGAGTCGACGCGCGAGATGTGCCGTCAAATGGTCGTCGGCATGACGCCGGTCGGCGTGCTGGCCTTCACGATCTGTATCTCGGCGGCGCGGCTCCAGGCATCGGAGAAGCACATCAACACGCTGCTGGAATGCGTGCCGGCCATTGCACTGCTCGTCTTCGTGCTGAGCGCGCGCGACAACACGTCGGTCATGCCGCTCATCGTGGGGACGACGATCGGCATCGTGATTCAGGCGGCGTGGCTGCGGATTCTCGCGAAACGCGCCGATGCCGTGCCCGCGCGTCCGCGTCTGTCGCTGCGCGCGAAGGAATGGCCGGGCATGACACGCTCGATGGGCATGCTGCTGATCGGCTCGGTGGTCGCGAACCTTTGGCTTCCCGTCGATCAGTATTTCATGGCGCATATGGGCGATGGCGCCATCGCGACGCTCGGCTACGCTAACCGCCTGCTCTCGCTGCTCGTGAGCATGGGGGCGATCGCCATCAGCCGGGCAACGTTGCCGATTCTTTCGGAAATCCTGCATCGAGGCGATCATGCGCGGGCGCGCAGCACGGCCATCAAATGGTCGTTCGTGATGCTGGCGGTGGGATCGATCGGCGCCGCGCTCGCCTATCTCCTCGCGCCGTATGCGATCAAGCTGTTCTTCCAGAAGGGCGCATTCACGAGCGAGGACACGATTGCGGTCACGAGCCTCTTTCGCTTCGGGCTTTCGCAGATACCGTTCTCTTTCGGGATGTGCGTGCTGATCCAGTTGTTCGCAAGCGAAGCGCGCTACAAGGCCATCACCGTCATCTCCGTGCTTGGCTTCGCGACCAAGCTGGCCGCCAATGCGGTGCTGATTCGCTTTTACGGTCCGCTGGGCGTGCCGCTCGGTACCGGCGTGGGCGCAGCCAGCGTGCTGGCCTGCTATCTCTTCTGGACCCGCTTCGCGCCGCCTTACGTCGGAACCGGCGAGCAAAGGTCATAACGGCCGCTGGTCGTCAGCCGCTCATGTCTGCGAGCGGCTGACGATCCGGCCACTGCTTCTCACGCGCCCCGCACCATGACGCCGTGACCGCGGCGCTGCACTTCCGACTCGTCCTCGACGCTGTAGTCCCTGTCCAGCACGGCCGCGGCGGCATAGACGCCCGGTTCCTCGATGACGCCCGCGTGATTACCCGGCACTTCCGCGACCGTCAGCCCGCCGCGTGCAATCTTGCGATACAGCGGCAGCGGGTCGCCCCGGTCCTCGTCGCGCAAGGCGGCGCGCACATAGACGATCCGTCCGCCCGCATACGGCTTCGGCCGATAGTTGTTCATCGCGGTGCGACACGTATCGCGCATGCGCCGCAACACCGGCGGCATCGGATCGGCGAGCGGCGCGGCCTGCGCCTGCGCCTGCGGCACGCGGCCGAGCCGCATCGATACCTTGTTCACGGCGGCGCGAAACTTGCCCGCCGCGAAAGTCACGCGCGCTTTCGGCGGCATGCCCGAGAGCGTCTTCCACAGCCGGCTCGCATAATCGCGCCGGAATTCGAGCAACGAGAACCACGGCAGCCAGCGCTCCTGGACGTAGGTGTCGAGCAGGCACACGAACTCCGTCTGCTCGCCCGCGCCGAACAACTGCTGCGCGATTTCGAGCGCGACCAATCCGCCGAAGGAGAAGCCGGCGAGCGCATAAGGCCCGCTCGGCTGTACCTTGCGAATCTCCTCGACGTACGTTTTCGCCATGTCCTCGACGCGGCGTTGCGGCGGCGTTTCACCGTCGAGTCCGAGCGCCTGCAGACCGTACACCGGACGCTGCTTGCGCAGACTCCCGATGAGCTGGGTGCATTCGAGCACCGAGCCCGTCACGCTGTGCACGAAGAAGAGCGGCGCGCCGTCGCCTTCGCGCATCGGCACGAGCACTTCCGATGTCTGTGGCAGCGCGCCGTTATCGATCACGTCGGCGAGTTTCGCGATGGTCGGCGCACGCAGCATGGTCGCAAGCGGAATCGGGCGTCCGATGATCGGCTGCAGTTCCGCGAGCAGCCGCGCCGCCAGCAGCGAATGCCCGCCGAGCTCGAAGAAATTGTCGTCGCGGCCGATCGGTGCGAAGGCGAACAACTGCTCCCATTTCGTCTGCAGCAGCCGTTCCAGTTCTTCGCGCGTGGCGTAGGACTGCGGCGATTCGGCCGGGCGGGGTTGCAAGGCGGGGTGCGCGCGGATTGCATCGAGCGAGGCGGGATTGCGCAGCGCGGCGGCGTTGGTCACGTCGAGTCCGTTGACCGCGTTGCGCACCGCCGCTTCAGTGAGCTTGCCGCTATGCGTGACCGGCAGGTCGTCGACGGCCGCGATCACATCCGGCACGTGCGCCGCGGACGTGCGGCGCACGAGATCGCGGCGAATCCGCGCGATCAGCGGCCCGCTGAGCCGCGCGCCCGGCTTCAGCGTGACGAGCAGCACGAGACGCTCGCCGACGGGATTGCCCGGTCCATCGGCGTTGGCGGCATCGCGCATGCGTTGTTGAACGACGATGCCCTCGCGTATCTCCGGAATATCGTTCAGCACGCCGTAGATCTCGCCCGGTCCGACATTGATGCCGCGCACGACGAGCACGCCATCGCTGCGCCCATGCATACGCGCGGTGCCTTCCGGCGGAAGCTCGATCTGGTCGCCGTGTGTCCATACGCCGGGATTCGCGCTGAAATACGCCTTGTGGAACCGCTCGCCGTCCGGGTCGTTCAGGAACCCGAGCGGGCGCGACGGGAACGGATTCGCGCACACCAGTTCCCCGGTTCCTTGCGTGCGCGCTCCGTCGCGCCACGCCTGAACGTCGAATGCGAGGCTCTTGCACTGCGCTTCGCCCGCGTACACGGGCAGGTTCGGATTGCCGAGCACGAAGCAGCCGAGGATATCGGTGCCGCCTGAAATGGATTGAAGCCGCAGCGGCTTCACGTTGTCGCGCACCCATTCGAACTGGGCGTCGAAGAGGATCGCGCCGGTCGACATCATCGCGCGCAGGGCGCTCAGGTCGAATTCGCGCGATGGCACGAGTCCGGCGTCCTCGCACATCTTCAGGTACGCGGGGCTCGTGCCGAACACGTCGACGCGTTCTTCGGCGACGAGCCGCCACAACGTATCGACCGATGCGATCGGCCCGTCGTAGGTCACGATTTCGACGCCCGATGCGAGGGCCGACAACTGCCAGTTCCACATCATCCACGCGCAACTGGTGTGGAAGAACATGCGATCGCCCGGCTTCAGATCGCAGTGCAGCCGGTGCTCCTTCAGATGCTCGATCAGACTGCCGCCCGTGCCATGCACGATGCACTTGGGCTTGCCGGTCGTGCCCGAGGAGAACATGACGAAGAGCGGATGATTGAAGCCGAAGCGCTTCCATTCGACGCGGCGCGGATCGCCGGCGGCGAGCAGCGCCTCGAGCGATTTGACGGGCGGCGCGGCGCGCACGGCCGACGGATCGCCGTCGAGGCAGACGACGCCCGCAAGCGTTGGCAGCGCGTCGGCGAGGATCGACAGCTTGTGCGCGAGCGGCGTGCCGGTGTCGAAAGACTGTGCGGCGGTATGCGCGAACAGGAAGCGCGGTTCGAGTTGCGTGAAGCGGTCGAGCAGCGTTTCGATGCCCATTTCGGTCGCGGCGGTCGACAGCGTCGCGCCGATCGCGGTCACGGCAAGCGCGGTGACGATCGCATCGGCGTCATTGCGCATCACGCCCGCGACGCGGTCGCCTTCGCGCAAGCCCAGTTGGGTAAGCGCGTCGGCGAGGCGAGCCACGCGCGCGCGCAACTCGCCGCGCGTGAGATGCACGCGGCGTCCGTCGGCATGGCAGGCGGTGAGCGCGGGCGCATCGGCGGGTGCGATGGAAAACCCGAGCAGGTTCTCGGCATAGTTCAGCTTGACGTTTGGAAAAAAGCTTGCGTGCTCGCATAGATCGCCGACGCACACGGGCTCCGCTTCGCCCGACCACTGCAGTCCATGCGTCCATTGCATGAAGCACTTCCAGAAAACGCGAAAGTTCCTGACCGAGAAGTCGTGCAATTCGCTGTAGCGCGTGAAAGGCTGACCCGTGTGTGCCTGCAGCGCCGCGGTGAACGCGGTCATCTGTGACTGTGCGGTGCGAACGGGGTCGTGGTCGAAAATCGGCAGACGTGTTCTCGCCTCGTTGGGCGATTCCGAACGATCCATGAAATGCTCCCTCAGCGGTTATGGCAATACCGGGTCCCTTCGGCTTGCCTTCTGTTTTTTCTTGACTCTTCGAGTTATGCGCGGCGCCTCTGGGCGCTCTGATTCGTCGAGGTCCGATTCCGGGCGGACGCGTGTCATCGACGATGAAGCGTATCGAGCCGAATCGCGCCGTAATGTGCGCAGAGGAACAAAAGACGTGGGCTGGCTGAAGGCGTCTGTCGGAAATCGGTAGGATTGACGCGGCTGTTGTGCAACAGATTGGAGAACGAACTATATGCTTGCAATAACCTTTCGAGCGGTCGATCGGCAGTGCGCTCTGAACGATGTCTTGCGCACGGACGCTTGCATGTTTCACATCGTCTAATGACTGTCTGAAAGAAGAGGTTCGACGGCAACATGTATTTCCCGGCACGAAGAAAATTCATGACCCTGGCACTGGCAGCATGCGTGGGTGGCGTGGTCGCGAGTCGCGCGTTCGAGCGCGATGGCGAGCGGGCGGATGGCATCGCCTATGGCAAGGCGCAACGCGAGCGGCTCGACGTCTATGCACCCGAATCGCGCGCGCGCGCGAACCTTCCCGTGGTCGTGTATTTCTACGGCGGCGGCTGGCAAAGCGGGCATCGTTCGGATTCGCGCGACATTGGGGAGGCGCTCGCCGAGCATGGCATCGTGACGGTAGCGCCGGATTACCGCATTTATCCGGACGTCGTTTTTCCGGGCTTTCTCGATGACGCCGCCGCGGCCGTGCGCTGGGCGCGCGATCACGCGGCCGAATTCGGCGGCGATCCCCGGCGCATCTTCCTGATGGGTCATTCCTCGGGCGCGCACATGGCCGCGATGCTCGCAACCGATCCGCGCTATCTGGCCGCGCAGGGCATGGCGAACACGTCGCTTTCGGGAATGATCGGACTCGCAGGCCCATACGCCGCCATCCCGACGAGCGACCCTCACATGGACGAGATCTTTCCGGCGGCATTGCGCCAGAGCGCGCTGCCCATCGCGTTCCTTTCGGGCGACAAACCGCCGATGCTGCTCGCCGCGGGCACGGCGGATACCGATGTCGATCCGCGCAACAGCGATCGTTTCGCCGACGCGTTGCGCGCGCATCACGACGCCGTCGTCCTGAAAAAATATGCGGGATACGGCCACGATACGATCATCAAGTCATTCTCGGCGAAGCGGCGCAAGGACTCGCCCGTTCTCGCCGATGTCACCGCGTTCATCGACGCACACTGAGCACATGGCGGTCTCCGAGCACAGAAATAGACTTTGACAAAATCTGACTTTGCAGTAAAGTTACGTGCCATGGCGGTTCGCCGCACCGGAGAACAGGCATGGACCATTACACGCCCGAAAACTTCACCCTCACCCAGAGCGTCGGTTTCGCCGTCAACAAGGCGCGCAACCTTCTGGCCGCGGAACTCGACGCCGCCCTGAAAGATCTCGGCATCACCGCGCAGCAAATGGGCATTCTCATGTCCATGCGCGGCGGCGAGACGCAGACGCCGTTCGAACTGTCGAAACTGCTCGGCATCGACACGGGCCTCATGACGCGCATGCTCGACAAGCTCGAAGACAGAGGCCTGCTGCAACGCACGCGCAGTCTGGAAGATCGCCGCGTCGTGAATCTCACGCTGACGCGGGCCGGCGAGAAAATCGCGGAGGAATTGCCGCATATCGCGCCGGTCGTGGTGAACAGGCGTCTCAGGAAGTTCACCAAAAGCGAGTTTCAGGAATTCCGCCGGCTGCTGAACAAGTTTCTCGAAGACTGAGCGCGCGGCGCAAGGCGTCCGCGCATTTTTTCCTCCATTTATCTGACGAGTCAGAAAATGAAAAAGCAACTAAATCGCCGTACGTTCGGTTTGCGGGTCGCGAGAACCGGCGTCACGCTGATGTTCGCCGCTGTGCTCGCGGCGTGCGCGAACTATTCCGGCATCCATAGCGACAAGGCATTGGCGCAGCCGCAAGACTACGCGACGCAGCAGAGCCTGCCCGCCGGCGAGGGCCGCTGGCCGGCGTCCGACTGGGCCGATCAGTTCGGCGATGCGCAACTGCGCGCGCTGCTCGACGAAGCACTCGCCGGCAGTCCGACGCTCGAACAGGCGCGCGCCCGCATCGCGGCGGCGTCGGCGTATAGCGAAACCGCGAAGGCGGGCACGCTGCCGCGCGTCGATGCGTCCTACTCCTACACGCGCCAACGCTATTCCGAGAACGCGCTCGTGCCGCCGCCGTACGCCGGTTCGTGGCAGTCGGAGAACAAGGGGCTCCTGTCCGCTTCCTACGATCTCGATCTGTGGGGCAAGAACCGCGCGGCGCTCAAATCCGCCGTGTCGCAAGAGCAGGCGAGCCGGGCCGATTCGGAGGCGGTGCGGCTCGCGCTCGACACGTCCATCGCGCGCACGTACAACCAGCTCGCGCGGCTCTATGCGTTGCACGACATCGCGCAGAACGAAGTCGACGAGCGCGAAAAGATCATGCGTATCACCGCGGGCCGCATCGCCAACGGGCTCGATACCGAAGTCGAACGCAAGACCGCGGAGGCCGACCTCGCATCGAGCCGTTCGGCGCTGTCCGCGCTCGATGGCCGCATCGTCGTGACGCGCTATCAGATCGCGGCGCTGCTAGGCAAGGGTCCGGACCGTGGCTTGTCGCTCGCGCGTCCGCAGCTCGGCATCGGCGATGAAGTGCGTCTGCCCGGCAATCTGCCCGCCGACCTCGTGAGCCGCCGGCCGGATATCGTCGCGGCGCGCTGGCGTGTCGGCGCAATGACGCACGACATCAAGGAGGCGAAGGCGGAGTTCTATCCCGACATCAATCTGAGCGCATCGCTCGGACTCGACGCCTTCGGTTTCGGCCGGCTGCTGACGGCAGCGAGCCGGACGATGTCGGCGGGCCCGGCGATCCATCTGCCGATCTTCGACGGCGGCGCGCTGCGAGCACAACTCAAGGATCGCTACGCCGAATTCGACTATGCCGTCGCGACCTATGACCAGACGCTCGTCACCGCACTGAGCGAGGTCGCCACGAACCTCTCGCAGATCCGCTCGACGGATGCGCAACTCGTCGATGCAAACGTCGCCCAAGACGCCGCGCACGGCGCGCAACAACTGGCGCTCACGCAATATCGCGCGGGCCTCGCGAATCAGTTGACGGTGCTGAACGCGCAGACCAACGCACTCGCGGCCGACCGCGCGGTCGCGAATCTGAAGATGGACCGGCGCGATCAGCAGATCGCGCTCGCGGCCGCACTGGGCGGCGGCTATACGGATACATCAGCCGATGCGCTCGCCGCGCGCTGATCGACAAACAGGGAACCGGAGCACCGACATGAGCGACATCACCACCACCGAACGCACGGACGCGAATCAATCGCCATCCGACACGACGACTCGCCCCCGCAGCAAGCGCAAGCTGCTGCTCTCGCTGCTCGCGGCGGCCATCGTGATCGGCGGCGCGGGCTGGGGCGGCTATTACTACACGACGGGCCGCTTCTTCGAATCGACCGACGATGCGTATGTCAGCGGCAATCTCGTGCAACTGACGCCTCAACTGAGCGGCACGGTGATTGCCGTGAACGCCGACGACACGCAGATCGTCCATCAGGGCGCGCCCGTCGTCACGCTCGACGCCGCCGACGCGAAAGCCGCGCTCGCCAATGCCGAAGCGAATCTCGCGCAAACGGTACGGCAAGTGAGCAGCCTGTACGTCAACAACGCGTATTACGCGGCGACGGTCGCGCAGCGCCAGTCCGATCTGACGCGCGCGCAGGCGGACCTGAAGCGCCGCATGGCGGTCGCCGACACCGGCGCGGTCTCCGTCGAAGACATCGCTCATGCGCGCGATGCCGTGAGCGCCGCGCAGGCCGCGCTCGACGCCGTGCGTCAGCAATCCGAGGCGAATCACGCGCTGACCGACCGCACGTCGATCGAACGCCATCCGAACGTGCAGGCCGCCGCGGCGAAGGTGCGCGACGCGTGGCTCGACAACGCGCGCAACACGCTGCCCGCGCCGGTGACGGGGTACGTCGCGCGCCGCTCGGTGCAGGTCGGCCAGCGCGTCGCGCCCGGCACGCCGCTCATGGCAATCGTCCCGCTCGACGGCGTCTGGGTCGATGCCAACTTCAAGGAGGTGCAGCTCGCGCATATGCGTATCGGCCAGCCGGTCACGCTGACCGCCGATGCGTACGGCTCGAAGGTGAAGTACCACGGCCATGTCGAAGGTTTTTCGGCGGGCACGGGCGCGGCCTTCGCGGTGCTGCCCGCGCAGAATGCGACCGGCAACTGGATCAAAGTAGTGCAGCGTCTGCCGGTGCGCATCCGGCTCGATCAGCGCGAACTGGACGCGCATCCGCTGCGCATCGGCTTGTCGATGCAGACGGAAGTGGAGACGCGCGATCAGTCCGGCACGCAGCTCGGCGCGGCATCGACGACTTCGTATCGGACCGATGTCTTCAGCCACTACGGCGCCGAGGCGAACGCGGAAATCGAACGGATCATCGCCGGGAACGTGACGGCTCATTGACGCGCATTTTTTCGTCGAAATATCTGACAGGTCAGTCATTAACGAATCAGGTAATGCCATGAACCCGACCACGCAACCCGCGCCGCTGCAAGGCGGCAAGCTCGTCCTCGCGACACTTGCCGTCGCGCTCGCGACCTTCATGAACGTGCTCGACTCGTCGATCGCCAATGTCGCGATTCCGACGATCGCGGGCAATCTCGGCGTCTCGGTCGACGAGGGCACGTGGGTCATCACGCTGTTCGCCGCCGCCAACGCCATTTCGATTCCGCTGACGGGCTGGCTCACGCAGCGCGTCGGCCAGATCAAGTTGTTCGTCTGGGCGATCCTGCTGTTCGTCGTGTCGTCCTGGTTGTGCGGCATGGCGCCGAATCTGCCCGTACTGCTCGCGGCGCGCGTTCTGCAAGGCGCGGTGGCCGGCCCGCTGATTCCGTTGTCGCAGGCCATTCTGCTCGGCTCCTATCCGAAGGAGAAAAGCTCGACCGCGCTCGCACTCTGGGCGATGACCGCGACCGTGGGCCCGATCGCAGGCCCGGCGCTCGGGGGCTGGA
The DNA here is from genome assembly GCF_023631365.1 of Caballeronia sp. INML2. Lineage (NCBI taxonomy): Bacteria > Pseudomonadati > Pseudomonadota > Betaproteobacteria > Burkholderiales > Burkholderiaceae > Caballeronia > Caballeronia sp. INML2. Next base: position 118,396 of record NZ_JALQDH010000074.1, read on the forward strand.
TCACCGACAGCTATTCGTGGTCGTGGATCTTCTACATCAACATTCCGGTCGGGCTGTTCGCGGCGGGCGTGACATGGGCGATCTATCGCGAGCGCGAAACGCCGGTGAAGCGCGTGCCGATCGACAAGGTCGGGCTGATCTCGCTGATCGCGTGGGTCGCGTCGCTGCAGATCATGCTCGACAAGGGCAAAGACCTCGACTGGTTCAATTCGCCGGTGATCGTTGCGCTGGGCGTTTTCGCGCTCATCAGCTTCGTGTTCTTTCTGATCTGGGAGCTGACGGAGCGAAACCCCGTGGTCGATATCAAGCTGTTCGCGGGGCGCAACTTCCTGGGCGGGACCGTCGCGATTTCCGTCGCGTATGCGGTGTTCTTTTCGAACCTCGTGCTGCTGCCGCAATGGATGCAGGAATATCTCAACTACCGTTCCGTCGATGCCGGCCTCGTCACCGCGCCGCTCGGCATCTTCGCCGTGATCCTCGCGCCGGTGATGGGCAAGCTGATGCCGCGCTCAGACGCCCGGGTGCTCGCCACGCTCGCGTTTCTCGGTTTCGCCGCAGTGTTCTTCATGCGCTCGCACTACACGACCGGCGTGGACACCTTCACGCTCGTCGTCCCGACACTGCTGCAGGGCATTCCGACCGCGCTCTTCTTCGTGCCGCTGACGGCCATCATCCTGTCCGGCCTGCCGCCCGCGAAGATACCGGCGGCGGCGGGCTTGTCGAACTTCGTGCGCGTGTTCGCGGGCGCGGTCGGCACATCGCTCGCGAGCACGGGCTGGAATGACCGGACCATCCTGCATCACTCGCAACTCGTCGAGCAGGCGAGCGTGCATAACCCCTTGTTCGTCGATGCGATCGCTTCGGTGCAGAGCACGCTCGGCGGCAGTCCTTCGCAGGCGCTGGCGTTCTTCGAGCGTTCGTTGACGGCGCAGGCCGCGATGCTCGGCCTCAACGACATCTTCTGGCTGTCCGCGGTGATCTTCATCGCGATCGTGCCGCTCATCTGGCTGACCAAGCCGGCCAAGGGCACGGGGGCGGGCGCGGCAGGCGCTGGCGGGCACTGAGCAGTGGCGCGGGATCAGTGCTCGCCGCGAAAGACTGTTCGGCGAGCAGCCTCGCTTCGATCATCGAGGGGACACGCGCCGATACGGTGGACTGCGAAAGCCCGATGCGTCGAACGCGGCGTGCGCCTGTAAATGTCGCGTGATTTTCTCCGCTATCAACTCTCAATATCCGGGACGACCCGAATTGCCGGGGATGAGACGCCCGTCCTACTATCAAATCCCGCTGCCTCGCGGCCCGAGGTACCCCCGGGTTACACGTCCTGAAGCGCGCGCTGAAATCATGCGCGCCCCGCCTTCAGCCGACGCAAACCTACATTAGTTATTCGAACAATCGGGAGACAGGTATGCTCAGCGCACACGAATTCGCAACGCTCATGCTAGTCAAGGATGCCGCCGACCAGATCGGCGACCGCCACGAACTGGACACGCTTCTCGAACGTCAGCTCATCGCGATGGAGCAGCTCGTGAGCGGCGCACGGCTGCCTCGCATTACCGAAGACGGCGATCTGCTGCTGCGTGCGGTGCGGCGTCTTCATTGAAGTGTCGCGTGGGGCCCGCGTCATAGGCCTGATCGACGCTCCCCCGCGCGAATGCGCTGCGGGCCGGCAAGCAGCCGGCGTCACTCCCTGTCCCACGCCGCCGTGAGCGTCGCTCGTGCGTCGCGGCGGCATCCATGGGAGCGAGTCAACGCTGCGGTGCGCCCTCCCACGCGGGCAGCGTCGCACCGTGATACACGCTCAGAATCGACGAGGCGACATTGGCCTGCTGATAGCTCTCGACCAGGGCCTTGACCCACGGCGCCTGCGCATCCTTCGCATTCACCGCGATGAAGTTGCGATACGGATTGTTCGGCACCTTTTCCTGCGCGATGCGTTCCTGCGGAATCTTGATGCCGGCCTTGATCGCCCAGTCGGTGTTGACGACGGCCGCGTCGAGATCACCGATCGCGCGGCCGACGATGCCCGCATCCAGTTCCTTGATCTGCACGTGCTTCGGGTTGCTCGCGATATCGCGCGCGGTCGGCAGCAGGCCGACATTGTCCCGCAGCTTGATCACGCCGTTGGCCTGCAACAGCAGGAGCGCGCGCCCTTCGTTGCTCGGGTCGTTCGGCACGCCGATGGCCGCGTTCTGCGGCAGCGCATCGACTGATTTCCATTTGCGCGAATACAGGCCGATCGGCTGCACATAGGTGTAGCCCACGGGCACTATGTCGTAATGACGGGCCTGGATCTGCGCATCGAGATAAGGCTTGTGCTGGAACGAGTTGGCGTCGAGGTCGTGCTGCGCGAGCGCTTCGTTCGGCTGCGTGTAGTCGGCGAAGGTCGTGACCTTCAACGTGATGCCGTGCTTTGCGGCATTGGCGGCCACGGCGCGCCACACATCCTCGTCTTCGCCGGACATGATGCCGACGCGCACGGTCTGATTCGCCGCGAGCGACGGTTGCGCGCTCACGACGCCGCACGCGAGCAGGATCGAGAACAGAGTGGCTTTAAATGAATGCTTGATCTTCATGATGCACACGCATGCTGATGGAGGGAAGCGTGATGCTAGAGGCGCCGCGCGTGCACGACAAATAATATCGGGCACTATCGATATGCGTGACGAAGGAGGTTCGCGGCGAGCACTATCGATAGCACGATTTCTCATTTAGCCGCACAGGCGCGCGTTGTTAACATCGTCGGCGTGGGCATCGATAAAGATGCTTTTTTGAACGAGGAACAACGCATGTCCGACCGAAAGAACACGCCCTTCATTCCCGCGCGTCGCCGCACGCTTTTCACGCTCGCCGCGCTCGGTGCGGGGCTGTCGGGCGGACTCGCCGGGCGCATCGCGCAGGCCGCCGATGCGCCGAAGACCTTACGCATCGGCTACCAGAAGTACGGCAACTTCGTGGTGCTCAAGGCGCGCGGCTCGCTCGACAAGCGTCTCGCCGCGCAGGGCGTCAACGTGCAATGGCTCGAATTTCCCGCCGGGCCGCAACTGCTCGAAGGGCTCAACGCGGGCGCGGTGGATATCGGCACGGTGGGTGAAACGCCGCCGATCTTCGCGCAGGCGGCAGGCGTCGACTTCGTCTATATCGGGCACGAGCCGCCCGCGCCGCACGCCGAGGCCATCGTCGTGCCGAAGGATTCGAAACTCCAGTCGGTGGCGGAATTGCGCGGCAAGAAAGTCGCGCTCAACAAGGGATCGAACGTTCATTATCTGCTCGTCGAGGCGCTCAGAAAATCGAACCTGACGTGGTCCGACATCCAGCCGGTCTATCTCGCCCCCGCCGATGCGCGCGCCGCGTTCGTGCAGGGCAGCATCGACGCATGGGCGATCTGGGATCCGTATCTCGCCGCCGCCGAGAAGCAGGCCAGCGCCCGTCAGCTCACCGACGCGAGTGGGCTCGTGCGCAACGTGCAGTACTACCTCGCGACGCGCAAGATCGCCACGGCGCAGCCGCAACTCGTGCATGCGGTGCTCGAAGAACTGGATCAGGTCGATCGCTGGGCGCGTGACAACGTGCCGGCCGTGGCCGCGCAACTGTCTCCGCTCGTCGGGCTCGATACGGAGATCATCGAAACCGCGCTCAGGCGCACGTCATACGGCGTGCAGGCGATCGAGCCGGCCACGCTCGCTTATCAGCAGCAGATCGCCGATACCTTCACCGGGCTCAAGCTGATCCCGAAGAAGCTCGACGTGACCGAGGCGCGCTGGAACGTCGCCTGATCGCGGTTCCGGCGTTAGCACGATCGCGCATATCCTTCACGCGAAACGTTGGTTCGGCTGCGCGCGGTGCGTCGTTAGACTCGTCGGAGCGCCGCTGCCATCGCGCGCGGCAAGCACTCTTTCAACATACGACGAACAGACGAGGCAGATTCCGCGATGAATGTTTTCTGGTTCATTCCCACTCACGGTGACAGTCGCTATCTCGGCACGTCGCAAGGCGCGCGCGCTGCGAATTACGATTACTTCCGCCAGATCGCGGTAGCCGCCGATACGCTCGGCTATGAAGGCGTGCTCCTGCCCACGGGCCGTTCCTGCGAGGACGCATGGGTGGTCGCGTCGAGCCTCATTCCCGCGACGAGGCGCCTCAAGTTTCTCGTCGCGATCCGTCCGGGCCTGAGCTCGCCGGGATTGTCGGCGCGCATGGCATCGACATTCGACCGGCTTTCGAACGGGCGTCTGCTCATCAACGTCGTGACGGGCGGCGATCCGAACGAGCTCGCCGGCGACGGCGTCTTCCACGATCACGACACGCGCTACGAAATCACCGACGAATTCCTCACCATCTGGCGCGGCCTGCTCGAACAGTCGCACGACAACGGCAGCTTCGATTTCGACGGCAAGCACCTGCAATCGCAAGGCGGCAAGGTGCTCTATCCGCCGGTGCAGAAGCAGCACCCGCCGCTGTGGTTCGGCGGTTCGTCGGCGGCGGCGCATGAGATCGCGGCGAAGCACATCGACACGTATCTGACATGGGGCGAGCCGCCCGAGGACGTCGAAAAGAAGCTGGCCGACATTCGCCGCCGCGCCGCCGACGAAGGCCGCACGATCAAGTTCGGCATTCGCCTGCATGTGATCGTGCGCGAGACGGAGCAGGAAGCATGGGCGGACGCTGACAAGCTCATCAGCAAGCTCGACGATGAAACCGTTCGCCGCGCGCAGGCGCAGTTCGCGAAGATGGATTCGGAAGGCCAGCGCCGCATGGCCGCGTTGCACGGCGGCAACCGCGACAAGCTCGAGGTGTATCCGCATCTGTGGGCGGGCGTCGGGCTCGTGCGCGGCGGCGCGGGCACAGCGCTCGTCGGCAATCCGGAGCAGGTCGCCGGCCTCATGAAGCAATACGCGGAACTCGGCATCGACACCTTCATCCTGTCGGGCTATCCGCATCTGGAAGAGTCGTATCGCTTCGCCGAACTGGTGTTTCCGCTGCTGCCCGGTCGGCAGCGCGAACAGGCGAGCGGGCCGCTTTCGGGGCCGTTCGGTGAAGTCATCGGCACGTCGGAGCTGCCGAAGGTATCGGCATCATGACGCTGAATTCCATCGCTCGCCGCGCGCTGCCGTGGCTCGTGCCGGTGCTGATCCTGATCGCATGGGAAAGCGCCGCGCGCACGGGCGGGCTGTCATCGCGCGTGCTGCCCGAGCCGCTCGCGGTGGTGAAGGCGGCGTGGTCTCTGATCGAATCGGGCGACCTGTGGGCCAATGTCAAGGTCAGCGCGGGCCGCGCGCTCGCGGGCTTCGCGATGGGCGGCGGCATCGGCTTCGTGCTCGGTCTGGCGACCGGTCTCTTCAAGCCCGCCGAGGTCGCGCTCGACTCGACCGTGCAGATGATCCGCAACATCCCCGCGCTCGCGATGATTCCGCTCCTGATCCTGTGGTTCGGCATCGGCGAGGAAGCCAAGCTCGTGCTGGTCGCGCTGGGCGTGTTTTTTCCGGTCTACGTCAACACGTATCACGGCATCCGCTCGGTCGATCGCGATCTGATCGAGATGGCGAAGAGCTACGGGTTGTCCGGCTTCGCGCTGTATCGGCATGTGATCCTGCCGGGCGCATTGCCGTCGATTCTCGTCGGCGTGCGCTTCGCATTCGGCCTCATGTGGGTGATGCTGATCGTCGCCGAGACGATTTCCGCGCAATCGGGCATCGGCTACATGACGATGAACGCCCGCGAGTTCCTGCAAACCGATATCGTCGTGGTCGGCATTCTGCTCTATGCGCTGCTCGGCAAGGTCGCCGACATGGCCGCGCGTGCGATCGAACGCGCGACGCTGCGCTGGCATCCGGCCTATCAAACGAAGGCGCAATCATGAATCTCATCGACATCGACACACTGGCGCCTGCGTTCAGGCGCGTCGACACGCAAACGCCGCACGCACGCGCGCCATTCGCGGGGCGCGACCTCGCCGTCTCGCTGCGTGGCGTGGAGAAGCGCTTCGGCGAGCGCCGCGTGCTGGATCAACTGGATTTCTCGATCGAGCGCGGCAGCTTTGTGTCGATCGTCGGGCGCAGCGGCTGCGGCAAGTCGACCTTGCTGCGGCTCGTCGCCGGTCTCGATCGGGCGACGGCCGGCGTCGTGCAGCGCCATGCACCGGCGGCGGCGCGCGAACTGCAAGTGCGCATCATGTTTCAGGATGCGCGCCTCTTGCCGTGGAAGAGCGTGCTCGACAACGTGATGATCGGATTGCCGCGCAGCAAGCGCGATGACGCCCGCGCGACGCTCGCCGAAGTGGGTCTCGCCGAGCGAGAGAAGGACTGGCCGTCGCGACTGTCGGGCGGGCAGCGTCAGCGTGTGGCGCTCGCGCGGGCGCTCGTGCATCGGCCTGATCTGCTTCTGCTCGATGAGCCGCTCGGCGCGCTCGATGCGTTGACGCGCATCGAGATGCAGGGGCTGATCGAGCGCCTGTGGCGCGAGCACAAGTTCACCGCGTTGCTCGTGACGCACGATGTGCAGGAGGCGGTGTCGCTCGGCGATCGCATCGTGCTGATCGATGCAGGGCGCATCACGCTCGATACGGCGGTGTCGTTGCAAAGGCCGCGCACGCGCACGGCGCCCGGCTTCGCCGAACTGGAAGAGCAGGTGCTTTCGCGCGTGCTTCAACGTAGCTGACCGTGCGGTGCGCGCTTTGCGCGAGCGCGGGCCGCACTATGCATCCAGCGGCACCGCGCTGACGCACTTCAATTCGTCGAGACACACGCTCGACTTCACACCGCTCACGCCGGGAATGCGCATCAGCGTGTCGAGCAGAAACTCCGACAGGCCCTTCAGGTCCCGGGCGATCACCTTCAGCATGTAATCGATATCGCCGGTCACGGCGAAGCATTCCTGTATCTCCGCGAGCTTGCCCACGACGCTCTTGAATTTCGCCAGATCGCGCACGTGGCCGCGCTCCATCGTCACCTGGATGAAGGCCACCACGCCGAAGCCGAGCACCTGCGCATCGAGCCGCGTCTCGTAGCCCTTGATGACGCTCAGTTCCTCCAGCCTCCGATGACGCCGCAGCGTCTGCGCGGGCGACAGATTGATCGCTTCCGCCAGCTCGAGATTGGAAATGCGGCCGCGAGACTGCAGAATCCCGAGCAAACGCAGGTCGATACGATCGAACTCGATAGTCTGCAATTTTCTTTCTCCTATATCCTCAATGACGAAATCCGGATGCGGAAACTAGGGTTTGTCTGCGCGTCGTAGGAAATCATATTGTGGCGTAACAAATTTACACTGATTCCCCTAAATCGAGCGGGGACGTCCGAGGTCGGAGGCGTCCGGAATTCACCGCAGCACACAAGGAGAGAGACACGTGGCACATGAGGGAAAAGGCACGCTCAAGCGCGGCCTGAAGAACCGTCACATTCAGCTGATCGCGCTGGGCGGCGCGATCGGGACCGGGCTGTTTCTCGGCATTGCGCAGACGATCAAATCGGCGGGACCGTCGGTGTTGCTCGGCTACGCGATCGCGGGCATCGTCGCATTTTTCATCATGCGTCAGCTCGGCGAGATGGTCGTCGACGAGCCGGTTGCGGGTTCGTTCAGCCACTTCGCGGACAAGTACTGCGGGCAATACGCGGGCTTTCTGTCGGGCTGGAATTACTGGGTGCTCTACATTCTCGTGTCGATGGCCGAGCTTTCGGCCGTCGGCATCTATGTGCAGTACTGGTGGCCGGGCATCCCGACGTGGGTATCCGCGCTCGTGTGTTTCTGCTTGATCAACGCGATCAATCTCACGAGCGTGAAGTCGTATGGCGAGCTGGAGTTCTGGTTCGCGATCGTGAAGGTGGTCGCGATCGTCGGCATGATCGGCTTTGGCGGCTATCTGCTCGTCTCGGGCAGTGCGGGACCGGAAGCGAGCGTCACGAACCTGTGGCGTCATGGCGGCTTCTTCCCGAACGGCGTCTCCGGTCTCGTGATGGCGATGGCCGTCATCATGTTCTCGTTCGGCGGGCTGGAGCTCGTGGGCATCACCGCGGCTGAAGCGGATGACCCCACGCACACCATTCCGCGCGCGACCAATCAGTTGATCTACCGCATTCTGATTTTTTACGTGGGCGCGCTCGGCGTGTTGCTTTCGCTGTATCCGTGGCAGAAGGTCGTGACGGGCGGCAGCCCGTTCGTGCTGATCTTTCATGCGATGAACAGCAACTTCGTCGCGCATGTGCTCAATGCGGTGGTGCTCACGGCGGCGCTGTCCGTCTATAACAGCGGCGTGTACTGCAACAGCCGTATGCTCTACGGTCTCGCGCAGCAAGGCAACGCGCCGCGCGCGCTGCTCAAGGTGAACAAGCGCGGCATTCCGCTGATCGCGCTCGGCGTTTCCGCCATCGCGACGGCCGCGTGCGTGCTCATCAACTACCTGATGCCCGGCAAGGCGTTCGAGTTGCTGATGGGCCTCGTCGTATCGGCGCTCATCATCAACTGGGCGATGATCAGTCTTATCCATCTGCAATTCCGCCGGGCGAAGGCGCGTGCCGGTGAGACGACGGTGTTCAAGAGCCTTGGCTATCCGCTTACAAACTATCTGTGTCTTGCGTTCCTTGGCGGCATTCTCGTGGTGATGTGCATGATTCCCGATTTGCGCATTTCGGTGTATCTGATTCCGGTTTGGCTCGTCGTGCTGGGCGTGGGGTATGCCGTTCGCAATCGTCGTCGCGCGAGTGCGGCGTTGTCGCGCGTTTGAAGGGGGCCGTCATGTTCGAACACATCGAAGCCTATCCCGGCGATCGGATCCTTTCGCCGCCGGCTGCCGCGTGCCGCATGCCGGGCAGGGTAAGGTGAATCGGCATGCGGGGAAGGAAGACTTCGCATGCAGCGCGTAGTTTCGATACGCTTCGGGTTTTCGCCGGATCCCGTTTTGTTTGTGGTTTATTAGCGTTGCCCCGCATAGGGCAACGCTAATAAACCAACACCAATACGGGATCCGGCGAAAACCGGAAGCGCGTCGAAGAACCCGCCAATCCCTAACACGGCTCTAGCTCTTCTCTTTCGCGCTCCCGAGAACCAAATGCGCGAGCGTCCCCAACACAATGCCCCAGAACGCCGACCCCAGCCCCAGAAAACTCATATTCGAAGCCGTCGCGAGAAACGTAATGAACGACGCTTCGCGATGCGCCTCATCCTTCACCAGCCCGACGACATTGGCCACGATCGCACCCAGCAACGCAAGACCCGCGAGCACGGCAACGAACGCATTCGGCAGCGCGCCGAACAGCATCACGACCGTTCCGGCGATGCATCCGCCCACGAGATAGAAGAGTCCGTTCGCGATCCCGGCGACATAGCGGCGCGCCGGGTCGCGATGCGCATCGGGTCCGGTGCACAGTGCCGCCGTGATCGCCGCGATGACGATCGTGATGCCGCCCGAGAACGCCACCAGCATCGACGCGAGGCTCGTCGTCATGAGGACCGGCCGCGTCGGCGTGTGATAACCGGAGGCGCGCAAGATCGCGAAGCCGGGCAGGAACTGACCCGTCAGACTGACGATGACGAGCGGCACCGCGAGACTCACGACCGACTGCCAGGTCCACGTCGGCATCATGAATACGGGGCGCGTGAGATGGAAGCTGACCGACGAAAAATGCGTCAGGCCGAGCGCCACGGCCAGCGCGACACCGGATGCCAGAACCAGAATCAGGCAATAGCGCGGCGCCCATCGGCGGAAAACGAGGAAGCTCGCCAGCATGCCGAGCGCGAGCCAGGGCGTGACGGCAACAGACTTGAACAGGCTGGTGCCGAACTGAAACAGGATGCCCGCCATCATCGCGCAGGCGATGCCTTTCGGTATGCGCTCGACGATCTGGTCGAACCACCTCGACACGCCGAGCACGAAGATGCATGCCCCCGCGACGAGATACGCGCCGATCGCCTCGCTCACCGGCATGCCGGGGAACAGCGTGACGAGCAAAGCCGTGCCGGGAGCGGACCAGGCCGTGATGATCGGCTGCTTCAGCCACAAGCTCAATGCGATGCCCGAGACGGCCGCGCCCATCGAAATGGACCATACCCAGGACGCGATTACATCGTTGCCGACATGCGCCGTATGCGCGGCCTGAAAGAAGATCGCGAGCGGCCCCGCATACGAGATGATGACCGCAAGCAATCCGGCGCTCACCGCCGCCACGGACCCGCTACCCTTCGGCGCGGCCGACATCAAACCGGGTTCCGTGTCGCGCTTCATGAAATCCTTTCGCCGATTCAGCGGATGGACGAAGGATGACGCGCGAGCGCGGTCACTTTCATCGTCATATACGCAAACAAGGGCAGGCCCGAGAGGATGGTGTGCAGTTCATCGTGCGAATCGACATCGAAGACGCTGTAGTTCGCATACTCGCCGACGATGCGATGCAACTGCTGCCATTTGCCTTGCCGTTGCAGTTCCTGAGAGTACTCCTTCTCGCGCGCCTTGATTTCATCGGCCTTCGCGGCGGGCATGTCGTGCGGCAGGTGTACGTCCATTCTTACGAGATAAAGCATGTCGTCCTCGGATCAGGTGTTGAGTGTGAGCGTTCAGGCGCGTTTGTCGCGGCGATAGAACGCGAGCTTTTCTTCATCGATCTGCAGACCGAGGCCCGGGCCTTCCGGCATGTGCAGGTCGAAGTCGCGATATTGCGGGCGCGCCGTGACGATGTCGTCCTTCAACAGCAGCGGCCCGAACAGCTCGGTGCCCCATGCGAGTTGCGGTAGCGCGCTGAAGCCATGCGCCGATGCAATCGAGCCGATGCTGCCTTCGAGCATCGTGCCGCCGTAAAGCGACACGCCCGCCGCATCGGCGATGGCGGCCGTGCGCATCATCCCGTAGATGCCGCCCGACTTCGCGATCTTCAGCGCGAACACGTCGGCGCATGCATGACGCACGAGTTCGAGCGCGTCTTCCGGTCCCGTCACCGCTTCGTCGGCCATGATCGGCACGATGAAACGCGCCGCGAGCCGCGCGAGCGCTCCGCGCTGCTCGCGCGGAGTCGGCTGCTCGATGAGATCGATGCCGGCCGCTTCCAGCGCTTCGATGCCGAGCGCCGCATCGGTTTCGCTCCAGGCCTGGTTCACATCGACAGTGACCTTGGCGCGGTCGCCGAGCGCGGCCTTGATCTTCGCTACATGCGCGACGTCATCGCGAACGCTGCGCCGGCCGATCTTCAGCTTGAACGTGTTGTGACGACGTTCGGCCAGCAACATTTGCGCTTCTTCGATATCGCGCTGGGTATCGCCGCTCGCGAGCGTCCAGAGCACGGGCAGCGTCTTGCGGACCGCGCCGCCGAGCAGTTCGGCTATCGGCACGCTCAGGCGCTTGCCCTGCGCATCGAGCAGCGCGGTTTCGATCGCGGACTTCGCGAAGCGGTTGCCGCGCGCGACCTTGTTCAGCCTGAGCATCGCGCCGTTGATGTTGGTCGCATCCTGTCCGACGAGCGCCGGCGCGAGATAAGTATCGATGGTCAGCTTGATGCCTTCGGGACTTTCATCGCCGTAAGACAGGCCGCCGATCGTCGTGGCTTCGCCAAGGCCCTCGATGCCGTCGCTCGTGCGCAGACGGACGATGACGAGGGTCTGGTGCTGCATCGTCGCCATTGCGAGTTGATGCGCGCGAATGGTCGGGAGGTCAACCAGGATCGCTTCGACGGAAGTTATTTGGGCGTTCATACCTGAAATGTCGGAATGGAAGGGTTGATGGAGTATTGCGCGCCCGTTTGCCGCCTGTCCAACACCGTTGACGTCTAGTGCCATACCCCCGAGGTATGACGCGCGTCATCGCCCCCGATCTGTGCGCGGCGTATAGACGATCCGCTCCTCCTCGTACAGCCGGTAGATGAGTTCGAGCATTTCCTTGATGTCGCGCGACTCGTCGAGCGCGCGCATGCTCATGATGATGGGCGACACGAGCGTCGGGTCGTCCAGTTCCTTGTAGCTCACGTCGTCGCGTTTCAGGCCGTAGACGCTGCTCGGCACGACGGAAATGCCTTCGCCCGCCGCGACGAGCCCGAGCGCGATCTGCAACTCGCGCACTTCATAGATCTTGCGCGGCGCGAGTGCGCGGTCCTGGAAGGCGGAGAGCACCTGATCCGCATAACTGGGGCGCGGCGCCTTCGGGAAGATGATCAGCGTCTCGTTGACGAGATCGCGCAGCGACAGCACGGGCTTCGCGAGCGAGAGCGGATGGCCGACCGGCAGCGCGACGATCATCTGCTCCTCGCGCAGAATCACGCGGCGGATGTTCGCATCCTCATGCCGAATGCGGCCGAAGCCCACATCGATGCGGCCGTCCTTGAGCGCGCGGATCTGGTCCATCGTCGACATTTCGTGAAGACTGAGCTCGACGGTGGCGTTCTCGTCCCTAAAGCGCCGGATGATCTTCGGCAGCATCCCGTACAAGGTCGAGCCCACGAAACCCACCGACAGACTCCGTTCGATATTGCCCACGCGACGCGTCATCGATTCGAGCTCCGCGGTCTGCGCGAGCAGCTGCACCGCGTGCGAATAGAAGAACTTGCCCGTCTCCGTGAGCTTGAGCGGGCGCGAGTTGCGTTCGAACAGTTGCACGCCTAGCGTCTCTTCGAGTTGCTGTATCTGACGGCTCAAAGGGGGCTGGGCGATATGCAGCCGCTGCGCGGCGCGCGTGAAATTCCGTTCTTCTGCCACCGCTACGAAATAGCGGAGATGTCGCAGCTCCATCTCTATACCTCCTGGATATGGCCCAATACTAAATCAGTGTTGGACTGGCCTTCTTTAGGTCCATTATCCTGCCTTCACGCTCTGTTTCAACACCCGACTATACCTTCCGAGCATATCTACACCGGTGCTGAAGCAAGGGTTAACCCCACCAGAAAATTGCGAGATTCAGGAGCAGACATGAGCATCGAAGTGTTCGATACGAAGGAAGTGCAGGAACTGTTGAAGGCCGCTGCCAATCTCGGGAGTCAGGACGGCAGCGCTCGCGCCAAAGAGATTACGCATCGCCTGTTGAGCGACCTGTTCAAGGCCATCGACGAACTCGACATGACGCCCGATGAAATCTGGGCTGGCGTCACTTACTTCAACAAGCTGGGTCAGGACGGCGAAGCTGCGCTGCTCGCCGCCGGCCTCGGTCTGGAAAAGTATCTGGACATCCGCATGGATGCCGAGGACCGCGAGGCCGATATCCACGGCGGCACGCCGCGCACCATCGAAGGCCCGCTGTATGTCGCCGGTGCGCCGGTGCGCGACGGCGTGTCGAAGATCGACCTCGATCCCGATGCAGACGCGGGTCCGCTCATCATTCGCGGCACCGTCACCGGCGCAAACGGCAAGCCCGTCGCGAATGCCGTGGTCGAATGCTGGCACGCCAACTCGAAGGGCTTCTATTCGCACTTCGACCCGACCGGTGCGCAGAGCGACTTCAACCTGCGCGGCGCGGTCAGGACGGGCGCCGATGGCACCTACGAATTCCGCACGCTCATGCCCGTGGGCTACGGCTGTCCGCCGCACGGCGCGACGCAGCAGCTGCTGAACGCGCTTGCGCGTCATGGCAATCGTCCCGCACACGTGCACTTCTTCGCGACCAGCGAGAACCATCGCAAGCTGACGACGCAGATCAATATCGAAGGCGATCCGCTCATCTGGGACGACTTCGCTTACGCGACTCGCGAGGAACTGGTGCCGCATGTCGTCGAAAAGACGGGCGGCACGGCGCTGGGACTCAAGTCCGACGCGTACAAGGAAATCGTGTTCGACATTCAGTTGACGCCGCTTGTGCAGGGCAAGGACAACCAGATCGTCCATCGCCCGCGCGCCGCAGCCGCTGCGTAACAGCGCGAAGCGCGCCTGAAGCGGCGACAACTCTGTCGCCGCCAGAATCTCTGCACCAATCATTCGACACCGATGCATGTGCTCCGTCACGGGAACGCGCATAGGGAGAACTCATATGTCCGCCATCACCGACAAAGCCAGTCAGCTCGACGAACTGCTGCAAACGGCCGTTCAGGACGACAAGGAAAGCGGCGTATTCCGCTGCCGCCGCGATATCTTCACGAACGCCGATCTCTATGAACTCGAGATGAAGCACATCTTCGAGAGCAACTGGGTATATCTCGCGCACGAAAGCCAGATCCCCAACAACAACGATTACTACACGACGTGGATCGGCCGCCAGCCCGTGGTCGTCACGCGCGACAAGACCGGTGAACTGCACGCGGTCATCAACGCCTGCGCACACAAGGGCGCGATGCTGTGCCGTCGCAAGCATGGCAACAAAGGCAGCTTCACGTGCCCGTTCCACGGCTGGACCTTCTCCAACACCGGCAAGCTGCTGAAGGTGAAGGACGAAAAGACCACCGAGTATCCGATTCAATTCAACACGCACGGCTCGCATGATCTGCGAAAAGTGCCGCGTTTCCAGAGCTATCGCGGTTTCCTGTTCGGCAGCCTCAATGCGGATTCGATGCCGCTCGAAGACTACCTCGGCGAGACGAAGGTCATCATCGATCAGATCGTCGATCAGGCGCCGAACGGACTCGAAGTGCTGCGCGGCAACTCCTCGTACATCTACGACGGCAACTGGAAGATGCAGATGGAGAACGGCTGCGACGGCTATCACGTCAGCACCGTGCACTGGAACTACGCCGCGACGATGGGCCGCCGCAAGGTCGAAGGCACGAAAGCGGTCGATGCCAACAGCTGGAGCAAGTCGGTCGCGGGCGTGTATGGCTTCGATCATGGCCACATCCTCTTGTGGACCCGGACGATGAATCCGGAAGTGCGGCCGGTCTACCAGCATCGCGAGGAGATCAAGGCGCGCGTGGGCGAAGTGCAGGCGGATTACATCGTCAATCAGACGCGCAATCTGTGCCTCTATCCGAACGTGTTCCTGATGGATCAGTTCAGCACGCAGATTCGCGTGGTGCGGCCGCTCGGTGTCGACAAGACCGAAGTCAGCATCTTCTGCTTCGCGCCGAAAGGCGAGAGCGCCGAGGACCGCGCGACGCGCGTCCGCCAGTACGAAGACTTCTTCAACGTGACAGGCATGGGCACGAGCGACGACCTCGAAGAGTTCCGCGCATGTCAGTCGGGTTATGCGGGCATCACGGCCATGTGGAACGACCTTTCGCGTGGTGCGCCGCTGTGGGTTCACGGTCCGGACGAGAACGCGAAGAACATGGGTATCAAGCCGCTCATTTCGGGCGAACGCAGCGAGGACGAAGGGCTTTTCGTCGTGCAGCACGAATACTGGGTGAACGTGATGCGTGACGCCCTGAAGAAGGAACAAGGGGAGGCACTGGCATGAGCTTCGATTACCAGAAAATCTGCGCGACGCTGTATCGCGAGGCGCGCCTGCTCGATGACCGTCAGTGGGACGAGTGGCTGGGCTGCTATGCGGAAGACGTCACGTACTGGATGCCCGCATGGGACGACGACGATCAGCTCACGGACGATCACGAGAGCCAGATCTCGTTGATGTATTACCCGGATCGCGGCGGACTCGAAGATCGCGTGTTTCGCATCAAGACCGAGCGCAGCGGCGCATCCATGCCCGAGCCGCGCACGAGCCACAACGTCACCAATGTCGAAGTGCTCGCCGAACGCGAGAACGAGGTCGACGTGCGCTACAACTTCGACACGCTCAATCATCGCTACAAGATCACCGACCATTTCTTCGGCACGATTTTCCTGACGCTGCGAAAGGCCGACGACATTCTGCTGATTGCGCACAAGAAGATTGTGCTTAAGAACGACTATATCCGTCAGGTGCTCGACGTCTACCACGTCTGATGCCCCCGGTGATGAGACACGAAGTAGGAGGCAACATGTCCAGCTACAACATTGCACTGAATTTCGAAGACGGCGTGACGCGTTTCGTCGAATGCAAGGCGGGCGAGAAGGTGCTCGACGCCGCGTTCCGCGCCAAGATCAACCTGCCGATGGATTGCTCCGACGGCGTATGCGGCACCTGCAAGTGCCGCGCCGAAAGCGGCAGCTACGATCTCGGCGACGACTACATCGAAGACGCGCTCTCCGACGACGAGAAGGAAACCGGTCTCGTGCTCACTTGCCAGATGGTGCCGTCGAGCGATTGCGTGATTGCGGTGCCGGCTTCGTCCACCGCATGCAAGACCGCGCAAAGCAAGTTCGCCGCGACGGTCACGAAGATAGAGCCGCATAACGATGCCGCCGTCGTGCTCGAACTGGACGTCGATGCCGCCACGCCCGCGCCTGTTTTTCTGGCGGGCCAGTACGTGAATATCGACGTGCCCGGCAGTGGTCAGCATCGTTCGTATTCGTTCTCGTCCGCGCCGGGGCAGACGAAGATCAGCTTCCTCATCAAGAAGATACCCGGTGGCGTGATGAGTACGTGGCTCGAATCCGCGCGGGCGGGCAGCACTGTCGAGTTGACGGGACCGCTCGGCAGCTTCTATCTGCGCGCCGTCGAGCGGCCGCTTCTGTTCCTCGCGGGCGGCACGGGCCTCGCGCCGTTCCTGTCGATGCTCGAAGTGCTCGCGCGCGCCGGCTCGCAGCAGAAGATTCACCTGATCTACGGCGTGACACGCGACCTCGATCTGGTGCAGGTCGACGCGATCGAGGCGTACACGGCGAAGCTGCCGAACTTCACGTTCAGCACCGTCGTCGCCGATGCGGACTCGAATCATCCGCGCAAGGGCTGGGTGACGCAGCATATGCCCGCAGAATCGCTGAATGACGGCGATGTCGATGTATACCTGTGCGGTCCGCCTCCGATGGTCGATGCAGTGCGCAAGCACTTCGACGACAACGGGGTGAAGCCCAACAGCTTCCACTACGAGAAGTTCACTCCCAACGCCGCGCCGGTGACCGCATGAGCACACAACGATTTGCCGGCAAGGTGATGATCGTCACCGGCGCGGCGCAGGGCATCGGACGCGGCGTGGCGCTGCGTGCGGCCGCCGAGGGCGCGAAGGTGCTGTTCGTCGATCGCGCGGACTTCGTATCCGAAGTGTCCGCCGAAGCGCCGGGCGCGGAGACGGCAGGCTTCGTCGCGGATCTCGAGACCTATGAAGGCGCAGCCTCGGCGATGGCTTTCGCGGCGCGCAAATTCGGCGGCATCGATATTCTCGTGAACGGCGTCGGCGGCGCGATCCGCATGCGTCCATATGCCGAGTTCGAGCCCGCGCAGATCGACGCCGAAATCCGACGCTCGCTCATGCCTACGCTCTACGCCTGTCACGCGGTGTTGCCGTATCTGCTGGAGCGTGGTCGCGGAACCATTGTGAACGTGTCTTCGAATGCCACGCGCGGCATTCGACGCGTGCCCTATTCGGCCGCGAAGGGGGGTGTCAACGCGATGACGCAGGCATTGGCGATGGAATACGGCGAGCGCAATATTCGCGTGGTCGCGGCCGCGCCGGGCGGCACCGAAGCGCCTGTGCGACGCGTCCCGCGCAACGCGAGCGGCGATAGCGAGCAGGAAAAAATCTGGATGGGCGAAGCGGTGAAGCAGGTCACCGAATCGACCTTCTTCAAGCGCTACGGCACGCTCGAAGAACAGGTCGCACCGATTCTCTTCCTCGCTTCGGACGAAGCGAGTTATATCACCGGCGCGGTATTGCCGGTCGCCGGCGGCGATAACGGTTGAGTCTGCAGGAGACACATGCCATGAGTGAACACAAAGCTATCGTTCCGGCGGGAATGGAAGCGGTCTATGAAAAGATTCGCTACGCGCCCGCGATCAAGGCCGGCAACACGATTTACGTGTCCGGGCAGATCGGTCGTGATGCGGCCATGCAATTGGTCGAAGGCCGCGAGGCGCAGATCGTGCAGGCATTCGAGAATCTGAAGCGGGTGCTGGAAGCGGCGGGGGCGTCATTGAGCGATGTCGTCGACGTGACCACCTTCCACACGGACATGCGCGATCTGCCTTTGTTCATGCAGGTGCGCGACCGCTATCTGAACACGCATCCGCTGCCTGCGTGGACCGCCATCGGCGCGCACATGCTGGGCGGCGCGGCGGGTTATGTCGTCGAAATCAAGGCAGTCGCGGTATTGCCTTAGTCAGGAAACTGAACGCCGCGCAATTCCCGGCCGCATAGCGGGAAACCAGACCGGGAACGGACGCTGGTATCAGATAAGAACGTCAACGCGGGTATTCATCGGTGAGCCCCGGCTTTTTGCTGCGCTTTCAGTGCGGCAAGGGAAGCGCGCGTGCGCGTGCATCGAGCCGTCGAATCAATCCAGAAAGAAAATCGCGGAAATCAAAGCAAGTCCTACATTAATGGAGACAACCATGCGTCCTATCGACGTTCAGAAGTTATGCGACGATGCCCGGTTCACGAAATTTCATTTGCTACTGCTTTTCTGGTGCGCGCTCATCATCATTTTCGATGGATACGATCTCGCGGTCGTCGGCATTGCGCTTCCATCGATCATGAGCGACATGGGCATTCAGCCGACGAGCGCCGGATTCATGGTGAGCTCCGCCTTGCTCGGCATGATGCTCGGCGCGGTGTTCCTCGGAACGATCGCCGACCGGATCGGCCGGGTGCCCGCAATCGTCATTTGTCTCGTGCTGTTCAGCGTCTTCACGGCCGCCGCGGGACTGACCCGGGACCCCGTGATCTTCGGTGTTGCGCGCTTCCTTGCGGGACTCGGCATCGGCGGTGTCATGCCGAACGTCGTGGCGCAGATGACGGAGTATTCTCCGCGCAAGATCCGCAGCACCATGGTGACGTTGATGTTCAGCGGATACTCCGTCGGCGGCATGCTTGCGGCGCTCGTCGGCAAGGGCATGATCGAGCGCTACGGCTGGCAGTCGGTGTTCATTGCCGCAGGCGTGCCCGCGCTTCTTGCTCCGGTGATTCTCAAGTACATGCCCGAATCGCTCGCGTTCCTGGTGCGAAACAATCGCGCGGAAAGCCTGAAGAGCATTCTTGCGCGCGTCAATCCCGCCTACGTGCCGCAGCAAGACGACACCTTTTCGCTTTCCGACCGCGAAGCCGCGCCCGGTTCGACGATCGCAAGGCTCTTTGCCGAGGGCCGCGGACTGAGCACGGTCATGTTGTGGATCGCGTTTTTCATGTGCCTGTTCATGGTCTACGCGCTGAGTTCGTGGCTGACGAAACTCATGGCGGGCGCCGGACACAGCCTCGGCTCGGCCCTCACGTTCGTTCTCGTCCTGAACTTCGGTGCGATGATCGGGGCGATTGGCGGCGGATGGCTCGCTGACCGCTTCAACATCAAGCACGTCCTCATCGCGATGTACGCGCTCGCGGCCATCTCCATCAGCTTGCTGGGCGTGAAGGTTCCGACAGGCGTGCTGTTTGTCCTGGTCGGGCTGGCGGGCGCTTCGACCATCGGCACGCAGATCGTCACCTATGCGTTTGCCGGACAGTTCTATCCGATGGCCATTCGATCGACAGGCATCGGCTGGGCGTCGGGCATCGGACGCAGCGGCGCGATTCTCGCGCCCATTGTGATCGGCTTTCTCGTCAGCAGGGCGCTGCCGCTCCAGCAGAACTTCGTCGCCATTGCCATTCCCGGCGTCATCGCGATGCTGGCGGTCTGCCTGATCGATTCACGTCGTTCCAGGCGCGACGCTGGCCCGGCCGTCGCGCCACAGGCCGATCCGGTTTGACGCACTCGCCCGAGCACGCCCCGCACTCATTCCTTTCGGGATGTCGGCTGCCGGGGCTTCTGTGGCTCGGAAGGCGCGCCGCGTTGCGTCGGCGCTCGCGTGCACGCGTCCGGCGGCGTGACATAGGGCAAGTCGTCGCAGCAGCATGCGTAGACCGGAAAGCCATACGCGTTGGTGCGGATGATGGTCGTCGGCCCGTGCAGCGGGCACACCGCTTTCATGGCGCCTCCTGAAATTCGATAGTCGACGCGTCTATCGTACACGGCGCGCGCGGTCATCGGCGCCAATGCGCTGCCGATTGACCCAAGTCAAATTCCCGCTGCGGGCACCGCGATAAAGTCGGAAACGTTCATCCACTTCGCGCCATGCCAGGGAGCTCGCAGATGAAGGCACTCGTCTATCACGGTCCCGGAAACAAATCCCTCGACGAGCGGCCCCAGCCGACGCTTGCCGCGGCCACCGATGCGATCGTCCGCGTGACGCGCACGACCATCTGCGGCACCGATCTGCACATCCTCAAGGGCGACGTGCCCACCTGCGAGCCCGGGCGCGTGCTCGGGCACGAAGGCGTGGGCATCGTCGAGGAGGTGGGCGCGGCGGTATCGGCATTCAAGCCGGGCGATCACGTGCTGATCTCGTGCATTTCTTCGTGCGGCAAATGCGAAGCGTGCCGGCGCGGCATGTATTCGCATTGCGCGACAGGCGGCTGGATCCTCGGTAACAAGATCGACGGCACGCAGGCGGAATTCGTGCGCATCCCGCATGCCGATACGAGTCTCTATCCGATTCCGGCGGGCGTCGAGGAAGACGCGCTCGTCATGTTGTCGGACATTCTTCCGACGGGCTTCGAATGCGGCGTGCTCAACGGCCGCGTGCAGCCGGGCAGCACGGTCGCGATCGTCGGCGCGGGACCGATCGGTCTGGCCGCCTTGCTCACGGCGCAGTTTTACGCGCCTGCGCAGATCATCATGATCGACCGCGACGCGCATCGGCTCGAAGTCTCGCGCACGTTCGGTGCGAGCGCGTGCATCGACATCACGGGCATGGAGCCGGTCGCCGAAATCATGCGTCTGACCGATGGCGCGGGCGTCGACTGCGCGGTGGAGGCGGTCGGCGTTCCGGCGACCTTCGAGCTATGCCAGCAGATCGTCGCGGCGGGCGGGACGATCGCGAACGTGGGCGTGCACGGCGTGAAAGCCGATATCCATCTCGAATCGCTCTGGGATCGCAACATCACGATCACGACGCGCCTTGTCGATACGGTCAGCACGCCGATGCTGCTCAAGACCGTGCGTGCGGGACGGCTTCAGCCGAAGCAACTCATCACGCACCGCTTCACGCTCGAGCGCGCGCTCGATGCTTACGATACCTTCAGCCGCGCGGCGCAAACCCAGGCGCTGAAGGTCATCATCGAAGTGGCGTGACCATGGAAAGCGTGAGCGTGCCGACAGTGCTCATCGGTGTCTTCGTGGAGCGCATCGAACGCAAGCTCGGGCGCGTCGACAATCTGAAGGGGGCGGCGTGAGCGGAAGCAAAGGCCGGGTGACCATGTACCGCAAGATCATGGTGGCGCTCGATGGCAGTGCGTGTTCGCAACGCGCGCTCGACGAGGCGATTCGCATCGGCGCGCGCGCGAGGGTGCGGGTCGTGCACGTCATCGACGTGGCCGCGCTTTCGTCGTATCCGGCGCAGTACCGTGTGAGCGTTCGTGAGCAAGGCGCGCACGCGCTGGAGATCGCGTATGCGCGTGCGCTCGATGCGGGCATCGAATGCGAAACCGAACTTGCCGAAACACGCGATGTGACCGACACGATCGCGAAATGCCTGCAGCGCCGCGCGGTGCAGATGCTCGCGGACGTCGTCGTCATGGGCACGCACGGCCGCACCGGATTGCGCAGGCTTGCGCTCGGCAGTGTCGCCGAAGCGTTCGTCAGGCGCTCGACGTGTGCCGTGCTGCTCACGCGCGAGACGAGCGGTGCGTCGGGACATGCGTGAGGATCGCATGCTCTGACCGGAGAAGCGGCCGGCTCACGATCAAAACTCGTCTAACGCCGGTCCACGCGGCCGTATTGATCCAGATCAATACGCACCACGAATCCGTGGCAGAGACTGAGGGGATATGTCCTGAACGTCGAACCACCCCGCATCGATGCACCACGAGGTATCGGCATGAACATTACGTTTGCAAGCCAGCCGCCCGTCTATCAGGGCGATGTCCCTTCACTCACCTTCGCCGCGTTCGCCGACGGCGAGCGCATCGCGTGCACCATTTCCGCCGAGGCGCTGGAGGATCACTTCGGCGCGGCCTCCTGGCGGGAGGAAGATTTGCAGCAGGCTTTCGAAAGCCATCGCTCGTCGATCGAAGGCGCTGCCGAACACCTGCTGAACCGCGTCGGCGGCACATCGGTCATGCTGCGCAGCGGATTTTTCCGGTTTCGCCGGGCGCGCGCTCAGACGTCGTCGAGCCGGGCCTGACCGGGAAACCGCACGCACGCGCGATCCGCCGCGTTCGACTGACTCAAGGTGACGCCGGGACGCCGTTGTCGGCGCGACGTGTGAGCGGAATTTCCACGAGGATGCGAAAGCCTTCGCCGGGCGCGCTGCGAAACTCGATGACGCCGCCCAGCTGACGTACGCGCTCGCCCATTCCGAGCAGGCCGAACGTCCCGGCGGCGCGCCCGCGTGTGACGTCGGCGCCGCAACCGTCATCTTCGATCGTCAGCGTGCAGCGCGACCGCGTGCAGGCGATCGCGATGCGTACTTCGCTCGCCTGCGCATGGCGCACGACGTTCGTGAGCGCTTCCTGCACCAGCCGGAAAACCGACGTGGAGGCGCTCGTGTCGATTCCGCCTTCCTCACCTTCGATATGCAGTTGGATCGTCAGATCGTAACGCCGGCGAACGTCGCAGACGAGCCAGTCGATCGCGGCGAAGAGCCCGAGATCGTCGAGCACGGGCGGGCGCAGGCCAGCCGCGATTCGCCGCACCGATCCGATGATCGTGTCGATCTGCGTCTGCATCGCGGCGATCTGCGCGCCGGCGTCGAGCGTCGATAACTGCATCTTCAGCGCGGCGAGCTGCTGGCCGAGATCGTCGTGCAATTCGCGGGCAATCGACGCGCGCTCGTTTTCGAGCGCGCTCTGCACGTGCGCGGACAGTTCGCGCGCGTGCTGCAACTCGGTGAGCCGCAGCCGGTCGGTCATGTCGCGCGTGACCTTGGCGAAGCCGAGCAGATTGCCGCGCGCGTCGCGCAGTGCCGTGATGACGACATTCGCCCAGAAGCGGCTCGCATCCTTTCGGACGCGCCAGCCTTCGTCTTCCACGCGACCGGCCTGCGCCGCTATCGAAAGCTCGTTTTGCGGCTTGCCCGCCGCGATGTCGTCGGGCGGATAGAAGACGGAAAAATGACGGCCGACGATCTCCCGCGCGTCATAGCCTTTGATCCTCTTTGCGCCGGAGTTCCACGTCGCGACGTTGCCGTGGGCGTCGAGCAGGAAGATCGCATAGTCTTCGACGGCCTCCACGAGAAGCCGGAAAGACGCATCGTTCTGCAGCGCGGACGAGAGCGGGGCGCGTGGATCGTCGGGTACGGCTGCTGAGGCGTTCGTCATCGTTGCTGGGCCCGGTCGCGCAAGCAACGTCCGACGCGTTGCAATGCTATTGCGTGGTCAACGTGAAAGGCGGCAACGGCATATCGTCACCGTCCAGAAAAGCGGTCGCACAGCGAACCGCGAAACCGAGCGCGCCATCCCTGCTCGCGAAGGCGCCGAGATTGCCGAGCGAGGTGGCATGGCCGTCCTCTTCCAGAATGGACGCGGTTGCGACGAATGCATTGCCTACTTGAGTGACGGAGGGCTGAAAAGCCGCTCCCCGATGATAGATGATCATAGATTGTGCCGAAGTGGTCGAAGCGCGAGCGGCATGCATGCCGCCGGGTGCGCGGGATCAGGCGTGCTGGACAACGCGAGCGCCGTTCGAATGGGGCGGATGTCGCATGGATTGTCGATGATCGATTTCGGCCATGCCATAGGCAAATGCATAGCGCACGGCGCCTGTCGCGCTCGTAAATTCGCCGAGCATGCCGCTCGAACGGCGCGTGCCGTCCGGTTCGCGCACGATGAGCATTGCCGTGTAGCGATCCTGTTCCAGCACGGCCGTCGCGCTCAGCACGTGGCCTTTGTAGATGAGATCTGTGGTTTGGGTCATCGGTCTCTCAGGTTTTATGTTTTCGATGTACCGCGTGTCAGTCCTACATTTCGTAAGCAATAAGCCTAACCGTTCAATTTTTGTCGTCTTACCCGATTTAAGCTTTTTTACTTTTTTCCGGTGATCGCTTAAGTCGGATGAAATAAATACGCGTGGACATGGATCGCGCGCATCGTTCCGCCAATTCCTAGCCGTCGCCCGACGATCTTTTCCCTTGTTAAGCCGGCACAGACAATAATCGCCACAGCACCGGGTCCGAGCCCGGTGAACGGAGATCCACAGATGAAAGGGCATTTATCGGTTGGCGTAACCGCAGTTGCCATTGCAGCGATCATCGGTGGATGCAGCGGGGGAAGCTCCAGCTCCGATCCGTCCACGGCTTCGGGAGGCTCGTCATCGGCATCCGGCCCGGCTGCGGCGTCGGGTCCATCGTCGCCGGCAAGCGGCGCGAGCGCGCCGTCCAGTGCAAGCACGCCCGCGACGACCAAGCCGTCCGCATCGACGCCGATGGATGTCACCACGTATCACAACGACATCCGGCGCACCGCGCAGCAGCTCGCGGAGACCCGGCTCACGCTCGCCAACGTGAACGCATCGACGTTCGGCAAGCTCGGCTTCTATACCGTCGATGGCCCCGTCGATGCCCAGCCGCTCTTTCTCGGCAACGTGCCGATCGCGGGCGCAGCGCATAACGTGCTGTACGTCGCAACCGAGAAAGCGAGCATCTACGCGTTCGACGCCGATACGGGCACCGTGCTCTGGCACGTCTCCACGCTGCTCGCGGGCGAAGTGCCGAGTGACGATCGCGGTTGCGACCAGACCACCCCGAGCATCGGCATCACGGCGACGCCCGTCATCGATCGCGCGCGCGGGCCGAATGGCGCGATGTATGTCGTCGGCATGTCGAAGGACAGCGGCGGCGCGTATCACCAGCGCATTCACGCGATCGACATCGCGACGGGCGCGGAACTCTTCGGCGGCCCGACGGAAATCACCGGCTCGTATCCCGGCACCGGCTCGGGCAGCGTGAACGGCGTCGTGCCGTTCACGCCCGCTCAGTACATCGAGCGGGCGTCGCTGCTGCTCTTGAACGGCGTCGTCTATACGGCATGGAGTTCGCATTGCGACGCGTTGCCATACACGGGCTGGGTCATGGGCTACAGCGCGGACACGCTGAAGCAGACGGGCATCCTGAATGTCACCCCGAATGGCCAGATGGGCGGCATCTGGATGGGCGGCGCGGGTCTCGCATCGGATGGCACGTCGATCTATTTCCTCGACGGCAACGGTACCTTCGATCCGACCACCAACGCGCAGGAGATGCCCAACAAGAACGACTTCGGCAATGGCTTCCTCAAGGTCACGCCGACGCCTGCGCTGGCACTTCGGGTGACCGATTACTTCGAGCCGTCGGACACCGTCGCGGAATCGAACGCGGACCTCGACCTCGGCTCGGGCGGCGTGCTGGTCCTGCCCGATGTCACCGATATCAACGGCAACGTGCAGCATCTCGCGATAGGCGGCGGCAAGACGCGCGTGCTCTATGTCGTGAATCGCGACGCGATGGGCAAGTTCGATTCGAATGCCGATCACATCTATCAGCCGCTGTACTCGACGATCACCGGCCCGCTGTTCACCGCACCCGCGTTCTACAACAACACGATCTATATCGGCCCGGCGGGCGATCACCTCAAGGCGCTGCCGGTCGTGAACGCGGTGGTGGCGGCGGCCGCGTCGAGTCAGACCACGAGCCCGGCGGGCAACTGGAATTTCCCGGGTCTCGCGCCCGTCATCTCCGCGAACGGCAACACGAACGGCATCGTATGGGGCGTCGAGAACACGTCGCCCACGGCCGTGCTGCATGCGTACGACGCGAGCAATCTCGCGACCGAGCTCTACAACAGCAATCAGGCGGGCACGCGAGATCAGTTCGGCAATAACAAGTTCATCTCGCCGACGATCGCGAACGGCAAGGTCTACGTGGGCACGAAAACCGGCGTCGCCGTATTCGGCTTGCGATGAAGCGTTCCGTATGGGAAACGTCCGCATCGGGATAAGATCGCGGAACTTCAACCCGTGGAGCGATTTCATGCAACTGACCCGTCTTCTCGTTCCGACCTTCGTCCAGACGCTGAAGAACCTTTCGACGTGGCTCGACAAGGCGGCGGCGCAGCAGCAGGAGAAGGACGCGAACCCCGATGCGCTCATGACCCTGCGTCTCGCGCCGGATATGTATCCGCTCGCGGCGCAAGTGCGCTTCGTGTGCTTTCAGGCGCAGGAGCCGGCGTACAGATTGCGCGGAGAAAACGTGCCGCAGAGCTTGCTTGGCGTGCGTGAAGAAGGATGGAAGTCGAACGAGGAGCCCGGCTCGTTTGCTGACGCGCAGGCGCGCATCGCCGGGGCGATCGCATTTCTTTCGAGCCTTGCGCCCGATGCGCTCGATACCGGAACCGACGCGCAGATCGCGCTCGATCTGCCGAACGGCATCGTCTTCGATATGACCGGCGAGCAGTACGCGCGCGACTGGTCCTTGCCGCAGTTCTATTTTCACGCCGTGACCGCGTACGCGATTCTGCGCCATCACGGCGTGCCGCTCGGCAAGCCGGATTACGTCGCGCATATGTTCGCGTATATCCGGCCCGGCACGTTGCCGCAGGGTTGAAGCGTCAGGGCGTCACGCGTTCGACATCACGCCGCGTTGGTCGTCGGCACGATCCTCGTTGCCGTGACGCAGGCGCGTGCTGCACACCGCGGCGAACAGCAGCGCGATCGCGAGACACACGAGCCCGTTCATCGCGCGGCCGGTCGTCTGTTCGATGATGCCCATCACCGTCGGTCCGACGAAGCCGCCCAGCAGGCCGCACGAATTGACGAGGCCGAGGCCGCCCGCGAGCGCACTGCCCGAAAGACGCGACTGCGGGAAGGTGAAGATGATCGACTGCACCACGAAGAACATCAGCGCAGAGAGGCACACGCCGAGCAGCCCGATCACCGGCGACGCCCATGCCGCGATCAGCATGCCCGAGGCCATGATGACGAGCCCGGCGATCAGGATGCGACGGCTCTTCGACGAATCGCTCGCGAAGCGCGGCAGCGTGGCTGCGCCGATGGCGGCGGCGACCCACGGCGTCGCGCTGAGCAGGCCGATCGTCAGCGGAGAAAATTTCCCCGACGCGCCGATGATGCCCGGCAGGACGAAGATCACCGTGTAGATCGTCAGCTGATGGCAGAAGTAGACGAGAATCGCGAGCCACACCTGACGGTCGCCGAGCACGCTGCGCAACGCGCCCGTGCCGTGGCGGCCGCCCTGCGCGTCCTGTTCGGCGGCGAGGCGGCGTTCCAGCGCAATGGCGTCCTCGCGTGAAAGCCACGGCGCGCTCGTCGGGCGATCGGGCAGCATCTTCCACACGACGAACGCCAGCAGGATCGCGGGTACCCCTTCGATCACGAAGAGCCATTGCCAGCCGTGAAAGCCGAGGCTGCCGTCGAGTTCGAGCAGCGCGCCGCCGAGCGGACCGCCGACGATATTCGCCACGCACACGCCGAGCAGGAAGTAGCCGGTGGCGCGGGCGCGTTCCTCGCGTCCGAACCAGTACGTCAGATAGAGCATCACGCCGGGGAAGAGTCCGGCTTCGGCCGCGCCGAGCAGGAGGCGCATCACGTAGAACGAAGTCTCGCCGGTGACGAAGGCCATCGCGACGGAGAGCGCGCCCCACGTCACCATGATGCGCGTGATCCAGAAACGCGCGCCGACCCGGTGCATGATCAGGTTGCTGGGAATCTCGAAGGCAGCATAGGTCAGGAAGAACAGACCCGCGCCGAGTCCGTATGCCGCGGCGGAGATGCCGAGATCGATGCTCATCGAATGCTTCGCGAGCGCGATATTCGTGCGATCGAGAAAGCTGATCACATAAACGATTACCAGCAGGGGCATCAGCTTGCGCAGCATCAGGCGGTTGAGCGACGCGTGCGAAGCGCTCGTCGTGGTGGGCTTGGACATGATGACTCCCGGAATCAGAATGGGCGCGGGATGCGCGCGGGTAATGCGGTGTCGGGAAGGCGTTTCAAGAAAGTGTCTCCGTAAGCGTTGTATTTTTAATGGCGTGAGCACGCGCCGATCGCGCGGCGCGTGCGCTCGAAAATCAGAAGTTCACGTTGTCGCCGCCCTTGAGCGAGAGCATCTGACGCGCTTCGGCGGGCGTCGCGACGTCGAGCGACAAGCCTTCGATCACTTGACGGATCTTGCGTACCTGCGCCGCGCTCGACTCGGCGAGCTGACCCGGCCCGATCCACAGCGAATCTTCGAGACCCACGCGCACGTTCGACCCCTGAGCGACGCCGATCGAGCCGAGCGGAATCTGATTGCGCCCCGCGCCGAGAATCGACCAGACATAGTCGTTGCCGAAAAGACGATCGGCGGTGCGCTTCATGTGCGCGAGATCCTCGGGATGTCCGCCGATGCCGCCCAGCAAGCCGAATACGCTCTGCACGAAGAACGGTCCCTTGACGAGCCCGCGATCGACGAAGTGCGCGAGGTTGTACAAATGCGAGATGTCGTAGCACTCGAACTCGAAGCGGGTGCCATTGGCCGAGCACGACGTCAGGATGTATTCGATATCGGCGAACGTGTTCTTGAACACGAGATCGCGGCTCTTCTCGAGATGCTGGCGTTCCCAGTCGTGCCTGAGTTCCTTGAACCGGTCGAGCATCGGATAGAGGCCGAAGTTCATCGAGCCCATGTTCAGCGATGCCACTTCCGGCTGGAAGTGATGCGCGGGCTTCAGGCGTTCCGCGACCGTCATGTGCGGACTGCCGCCCGTCGTCAGGTTGATGACTGCATCGGTCTGCGACTTGATGCGCGGCAGGAAGCGCTGGAACACGGCGGGGTCTTGCGTCGGGTGACCGTCTTCGGGATCGCGCGCATGCAGATGCAGAATCGCCGCGCCTTCCTTCGCCGCGGCGAGCGCGGCTTCGGCGATCTCGTCGGGCGTGACCGGCAGGTACGGCGACATCGAAGGCGTATGGATCGCACCCGTCGGTGCGCACGTAATGATGACCTTGCGTTTCGTTGCCATGTGATCCTCGATGTTCTTCAGAGTGTTTCGACGTTGCCGCAGACGGAGAGCGCCTGACCCGAAATCGCGCTGCCCGCGGGCGAGCTGAGATAGAGCACGCTCGCGGCGATTTCCTCCTGCGTGACCATGCGGCGCAAGGAAATCTTCGCGAGATACTGCTTCTCCATCTCCTCGTAACCGATGCCGAGCTGTTTCGCGCGCGCGGCGATCACGCCTTCCATGCGCGGGCCCTTGACGATGCCCGGCTGCACCGCATTCACGCGAATGTTGTCGGGACCGAGCTCGATGGCGAGACTTTTCGCGAGACCGACCACGGCCCACTTCGTCGCGGAATAGGGCGTGCGAAAGCCATAGCCGAGACGACCCGCGACCGACGACATGAACACGATCACGCCGCCATCGATCGCCTCGCGCAGCATCGGCACGGCCTCGCGCGAGAAGTAGTAGTGGCTATTCAGATTCACGTCGATGGTCTTTTCCCAGTCGTCGGAATCGATCGCGTCGATGCCGCCCGTCGGGCCCGCGATGCCCGCGTTGTTGATCAGCACGTCGAGGCCGCCGAGTTCGCGCCGCACGTCTTCGAAAACGCGCTTCACGTCGTCCTTGTTCGCGACGTCCGCACGCGTGCCGGTGATCGACGGCGAAACGGTCGAGACCGCGTCGATGGCTTTCGGATCGACATCGCAGACATGCACGCGCGCGCCCGTCGACACGAACGCCTTGGCAATCGCGAGACCGATGCCGGACGCGCCGCCCGTGATCAGCACACGCAGGCCTGCGCGCGGGGTGAGCAGTTTCATGAAATCCATCGGGTGACTCCTTTGTGGTTATGTTTTGCGGGACGTGCGCCGTCCTCGCTCGGGGCGATCAGTCATACTAAAAATCGTGTGAACAGGCGCGTCTTGCGCCTTCTTCGTTCAGCTTTGCGCGTGACGCCGCACGCGCGTCTCCTGCGAACGAAGATGCGCTTCGAGATCGCGCGCGGCGTCGCGGATGTCCTTTGCGATACCTTCGCGCGCGGCGGCGCCGTCGTGTTTCCACAGCGCATCGATGATCTGCCGGTGCGCCTGCATCGACACGCGCATGTGCGCCACGTCGGGCGCCACCATGTTCAGGAACGGACCGATGCGCATCCACATGTTCTGGATCGTCGCGAGCGTCATGTCGCTTGCACCGTGCCGATAAATGCGCGTATGGAACGCGAAGTTGCAGCGCAGATAGGCGCGTGCGTCGCCGGCTTCGACGTGTGCATCCATTTCGTCGAAGATGCGCTGAACGGCGGCGACGTCGTCGTTCGTCATGCGGGCGGCCGCGCGTTCGGCGACGCAGCCTTCCAGCGCGACACGCACGTCGCGCAATTCTTCGAGCAGCTCGAGCGTCATCGGCGGGACCATCAGGCCGCGCGACGGGCCATCCACTAGCGCGCCTTCCGCGCGCAGACGCGTGAGCGCGGCGCGCACGGGCATCGTCGAGAGGCCGACTGCTTCCGCGACGCCGCGCAGGCTTAGCGGCTGACCGGCGGCGAAGCTGCCGCTCATGATCGCTTCGCGCAGTTGCTGATAGACCTTGGTCGCCATCGTCTCCGTCGCGATGACTTCGAGCTGCGGCAGGGGTTGTGTCAGAGAGCGGGGCGCCAAGTGTGTTTCCTTGCTGATCTATGATCTGTGATCACAGTTTGATTTCGCGACGAGGTTTAGTCAATGCGAACGGAATCAGGGATAACCCGACAGGGCGCGCAACGCATTTGGGCTGAAAGTGCGAGCGTTGGGCACAATGCTTGCGGACTCCCGAACCGCGACATCGCCCCCGCCAATCCGCAATGCGACCCACCGACTCCGACGTTTCTCCCGCCCTCGAATGCCGCCGCCTCACGAAGAAGTACGCTGGCGGCCGCATCGTGCTCGACGCGCTCGACTTCGCGCTCGGCGCGGGCGAGTTCGTCGCGATCATGGGCGATTCGGGCGTCGGCAAATCCACGCTGCTCAATCTGATCGCGGGTCTCGATACGGCCGACAGCGGCGACGTGCTGATCGACGGCACATCGATTTCCACGCTTTCCGACGATGCCGCCACGCGCCTGCGCCGGCAAAAGCTCGGCTTCGTGTTCCAGGCGTTTCATGTGCTGCCGCATCTGACGCTCTATCAGAACGTGGCGGTGCCGCTCTTGCTGAACGGCATGCCGCCCGCGCCGGCGTACGCAATGCTCGCCGCGGTCGGCCTCGACGGACGCGGCGACGACATGCCGCGCCAGCTTTCCGGCGGCGAACTGCAACGTGTGGCGATTGCGCGCGCGCTGGTGCATCGGCCGCGATTGCTGCTTGCCGACGAACCCACGGG
This sequence comes from Caballeronia sp. INML2, assembly GCF_023631365.1. Taxonomy (NCBI): domain Bacteria; kingdom Pseudomonadati; phylum Pseudomonadota; class Betaproteobacteria; order Burkholderiales; family Burkholderiaceae; genus Caballeronia; species Caballeronia sp. INML2. The sequence continues at coordinate 149,619 of NZ_JALQDH010000074.1, forward strand.
CAATCTCGATCCGCAAACCGCGCACGAAGTGCTCGAATTGCTGCGCGCCGAAACGCGGGCGACGCGTGCCGCGACCGTGATGGTCACGCATTCGGAAGCGGCGGCCGCCTTTGCAGATCGCATCGTGATTCTGAGCGATGGCGCGTTGCACGCCGCGACGCTCGCGCGATGAGCGATAGGGCGGTCCCGCGCCGCGGATTCGACACACTCACGCGCTGGCTGCTCGGCGCGCAATGCCGCAGTCACCGGGGACGAGCGCTCGTCGCCATGCTGACAATCGCGCTGGGCGTCGGACTGGGCTATGCCGTGCAGCTCATCAACGGCGCGGCGTTCAACGAGTTTTCCGCCGCCGCGCGAAGCCTGTCGGGACAAGCGGACTTGCAGGTGCGCGGCGCGCAGCTTTTCATCGACGAGAACATCTATCCGCAACTCGCGACGTATTCGGGCGTCGCGGTCGCGAGTCCCGTGCTCGAAGTCGATGCCGCCGTGCCCGGCAGGAACGCGCCGCTCAAGGTGCTCGGCATCGACGTGTTCCGCGCGAAACGCGTCGCGCCGGATCTGACCGGCGTGCCGCGTCCGCAAGCATCGCTCGATGTGCTCGCCGGCGACGCCATCTTTCTTTCTTCGGCCGCAAAGACGTGGCTCGGCGCGCACGATGACGGATACGTCGAGTTGCAGAGCGGGACCTCGCCGGTGAAGCTGCGTGTGGCGGGCGGCATCGCGCGTACGCGTCCCGGGCAGCGCATCGCGGTGATGGATATCGCCGCGGTGCAGACGCATTTCGCGCTCGTCGGCAGGCTGTCGCGCGTCGATCTGCAACTCGCGCGCGGCGTCGATCGCGACGCGTTCCGGCAGACGCTGCAACGCGAACTCGGCGCGCGCCTCGTCGTGACGGAAACGCAGGATATCGAAAGCCGGACCGACCGCCTCTCGCGCGCGTATCGCATCAACATGAACGTGCTTGCGCTCGTCGCGCTCTTCACCGGGGCGTTTCTCGTCTTCTCCACGCAGGCGGCGGGCGTCGTGCGCCGCCGCGCGCAGTTCGCGATGCTGCGCGTGCTCGGCATGACGCGCGCGTCGCTCGTGCGGCAGATCATGCTCGAAGGCGCGCTGCTCGGCGTCGTGGGCGGCGTGCTCGGCATCGCGCTCGGCTTCACGGTCGCGGCGCTCGCGCTGCGCTTTTTCGGCAGCGATCTCGGCGGCGGATATTTTCCGGGCGTCGAACCGCGCGTCGTCTTCGAGCCCGTGGCCAGCGCGATCTTTCTGGCGCTCGGCATCGGCGTCGCGCTCGCGGGCACGCTCGTTCCGGCGCTCGAAGCGGCGCGCGCGCGTCCCGCGCCGGCGCTGAAGGCGGGCAGCGAGGAAGCCGCGCTCGCGCCGCTCGGCAGGCCGTGGCCCGCGCTCGCGTGCCTGGCAGCCGGCGCCGCGCTGACGCAGGCGCCGCCTGTCTTCGATGCGCCCGTTGCCGGATATCTCGCGGTCGCGCTGCTGCTCGTCGGCGGCATCGCGTTGATGCCTCGACTCACGGCGATCGTGTTTCGTCGCGCGATGAAGCCGCGCGGCGCCGTCGCGACGCTCGCGCTCGCGCGTCTTGCCAACGCGCCCGGGCAGGCGTCCATCGCGATGGGCGGCGTGCTGTCGAGCTTCACGCTGATCGTCGCGATGGCGATCATGGTGACGAGCTTTCGCGTATCGGTGGAAGACTGGCTCGTGCATCTGCTGTCGGCGGATCTCTATGTGCGCATGGCATCGAGCGGCGATACAGGCGGATTGCGGCCCGATCAGCAGATGCAGCTCGCCGCGGCGAACGGCGTCGCGCATGCGGCATTCACGCGGGCGTCGAAACTGACGCTCGATGCCGCGAAACCGCCTGTCGCATTGATCGCCCGCGAGCTCGACGCCGCCGATCCCGGCGCGACATTGCAGATGACCGGCGCGGTGTTGCCGCCTTCCTCATGGCGCGCCGATGAAACGCCGGTCTGGGCCTCGGAAGCGATGGCCGATCTGTACGGCTATCGCGTGGGCGAGCGCGTGACGCTGCCTGTCAGCGAGGCGAACGAGCGCTTCGTCGTCGCGGGAATCTGGCGCGACTACGTGCGCCAGACGGGCGCGCTGCAAATGCGTATCGCCGATTACCGCAGGCTCACCGGCGACACGACCGCGACCGATGTCGCGATCACGCTGCGCGCGGGTTCGAGCGCGGCGCAGGTCATCGGCGCGATCAGGAAACTTCCCTTCGGCGATGCGCTCGAGTTCTCGCAGCCCGGCGAGATTCGCGCGCGCACGCTGACCATCTTCGATCGCAGTTTCGCCGTGACGTACCTGCTGGAGGCGGTGGCGATCGTCATCGGCCTTTTCGGCGTCGGCGCGACGTTTTCGATGCAGACGCTCGCCCGCTCGCGCGAATTCGGCATGCTGCGGCACGTCGGCGTGACGCGCGCGCAGATTCTCGCGTTGCTGGCATCGGAAGCGGGGTGGCTCACGCTGCTCGGCATCGCGATGGGCTGCGTGCTCGGTTTCGCGATCAGTCTGATTCTCGTGTTCGTCGTGAATCCGCAGTCGTTTCACTGGAGCATGTCGCTGCATGTTCCATGGACGATGATCGCGATCATCGCGTGCGTGATGCTGGCGTCGTCGTGCGCGACTGCGGTGCTGTCGGGCCGCCGCGCCGTGTCGGTGGATGCGGTGCGCGCCGTGCGGGAGGACTGGTGATGCGCATTCTGCTGCTCGCGTGGCTGTTCTTGCCGTTGGCCGCATTCGCCGATGAACCGACGTTCGCGCCCGTCACGCCGGGACACGCGATCGAATGGCCGAAGGATAGCGGCGCGCATCCGCCGTATCGCACGGAATGGTGGTACGCGACGGGCTGGCTCGAGACGCCCGATCATCGGCCGCTCGGTTTTCAGATCACGTTTTTTCGCTCGAATACGGGACAGAAGCAGGGCGCGAGCGCGTTCGATCCCTCGCAACTGATCATCGCGCACGCGGCGCTGTCGGATCCCGCGTACGGACGGCTCGTGCACGATCAGAACGTCGCGCGGCAGGGCTTCGGCCTGGCGTATGCGAAAGACGGCAACACGGACGTCAAGCTCGACGCGTGGCGCATGACGCGCGAAGCGGACGGCCGCTATAAGGTCGTTGCCGATGCCGCCGGTTTCGCGCTCCATCTCACGTTCACCCCGACGCAGCCGCCGATGATCCAGGGCGAGCAAGGTTATTCGCGCAAGGGCCCGTCGCCGGAACAGGCGAGCTACTACTACAGCGAGCCGCAACTGACGGTAACGGGCAGTGTCACGCGGCCCTCGGCATCGGGGAAGGCGAATGCGAGCGTCGCCGTGACGGGGCGCGCGTGGCTCGATCACGAATGGTCGAGCACGCTCTTGTCGTCCGATGCGGCCGGCTGGGACTGGCTGGGCGCGAATCTCGACGATGGCTCGGCGCTGATGGCCTTCAAGGTCCGCGCGCGTGATGGGCACGCGGTGTGGGCGCATGCCGCGATGCGCGACCGCGACGGTCGAACGCGGCAATTCGGCCCGGGCGATGTGGAGTTCACGCCGGAGCGGCGGTGGCGCTCGCCGCGTACGGATACGGTCTATCCGGTGGCGATGAATGTGCGCGTTGGTGGGATGCGGTGGCGGTTGACTCCGCTGATCGACGATCAGGAGCTCGACTCGCGCGACTCGACGGGGGCGTTGTATTGGGAGGGTGCGGTCACGCTGGCCGGTGACGGCTCGAATGGACGGGGATATCTCGAACTGACCGGGTATGCGAAGACGCTGGAGGTGGAGAAGCGCTGACCGCGGCTGGAACACGATGCGAGAAAAAGCCGTCGATCCGGCGCCCCGATGCACGCTCTGTTACAGGCACCTATACTGACTCCGCCGGAGGTCACCAAAAAAGGCCCCACGGCAACGACGATAACCTTCAGCCAGAAACCCATGTCCCTCATCAACTACATCACGCAGATTCAGTTCGATTTCGGCGCGGTGCGCCTGCTTCCCACCGAGTGCGAGCGCATCGGCATCCGCCGTCCGCTGATCGTCACCGACGCCGGGATTCGCGCAGCGGGCCTGCTCGATACGGTGATCGATGCGCTCGGTGCGTCATCGCCCGTGCCGGTCTTCGATGCAACGCCGCCCAATCCGAACGAGGCCGCCGTGCGCGAAGCGGTTGCATTGTTCAAGGCGAATCAGTGCGATGGCGTGATCGCGGCAGGCGGCGGCTCGTCGATCGATCTCGCGAAGGGCGTGGCCGTGTGCGCGACGCACGATGGCCCGTTGCAAAGCTTCGCGGTCATCGAAGGCGGCCTCGCGCGCATCACGGCGAAGACCGCGCCTGTCATCGCCATCCCGACGACCGCGGGCACCGGCAGCGAAGTGGGCCGCGGCGCGATCCTGATCCTCGACGATGGCCGCAAGGTCGGCGTGATCTCGCCGCATGTCGTGCCGAAGGTTGCGATCTGCGATCCCGGGCTGACGATGGGCCTCCCGCCGGCGCTCACCGCCGCGACGGGCATGGACGCGATCGCGCATTGCCTCGAAACCTTCATGGCGCCCGTGTTCAATGCACCCGCCGACGGCATCGCGCTCGACGGGCTGTGGCGCGCGTGGCGCCACATCGAGCGAGCGACCCGCGACGGCTCCGACCGCACCGCGCGCTGGAACATGATGAGCGCATCGATGCAGGGCGCGCTCGCATTCCAGAAAGGCCTCGGTTGCGTGCACAGCCTGAGCCACTCGCTCGGCGGCATCAATCCGAAGCTGCATCACGGCACGCTCAACGCAATCTTTCTGCCGGCGGTGATCGCGTTCAACAGCAGCGCGCCGACGATGCAGGACGAAGGCAAGCTCGACCGCATCGCCCAGGCGATGGGCCTGACGTCCGGCGATGAAGTCGGCGAGGCGGTGCGCCGGATGACCGCGACGCTCGGCTTGCCGCGCGGCCTCTCGGAACTTGGCGTGACGCGCGAACTGTTCCCGCGCATCATCGCGGGCGCGCTGAAGGACCACAGTCATAAGACGAATCCGCGCGAAGCGTCGAGTGAAGATTACGAGGCGATGCTCGAAGCATCGATGTGACTCTGCCTCAACGCGTCCGGCGAAAGAGGGCCGGAGCGCTAACGCAATAACGGCGGCGCATTTGCGGCATTGCAACATGCTAGTAGGGGAAAACCCTTAAGTTTGTTAAAATGTCGCAAAGTTTGAGGACCCGATCATGCGCCGCCGTTACGAAGTACTGGAAAAAATCGCCTTTGCGTTGCTCACGCTGTCCGCCGTCATGGACGCGAGCTACATCACTTGGGAAAAGCACCCCAATTTCCGCGAAAACGTCACGCAAATCGTGAAAATAAGCACAGAGCTGTCGTTGGCCAATCCCGGTGTGGGCGATCAGACGCCGCTGGTGCCGATGGCCTTCAACTAAGCCTCAACGCCTGCCGGCGCGACGTTCGTCGCGCGCTCTGCTTCAACTCGCATACAGGTTATTCGGCCCGCCGCCGCACGGCGCGCGCGGGCTGCTTTATGCTGGCGGCTTCCCGTGCCGTCGTCGCCCAGCATGACCTCCGCTCTCCATTCGAACGCCGCCTTCGGCGATCAACTTCGCAGCTTCGCCCGCGCGATTGGGCAAATCGTGCTCCAGCGCAATGCCGCGACCGGCGCGCTGCTGTTTCTCGCGGTCCTCTGCGCGAGCCCGCGCCTCGCGTGCGGCCTTCTGATCGGCACGCTGACGGGCAACGTCATCAGCGTGATCATCGAAGATGAGGAGGCGCCCGCGTTCCGCGCCGATCTCTACGGCTTCAATGGCGCGCTCGCGGCGCTCGCCGCGTTCGCGTTCATCGGCGATGCATCGCAAGCCGCCGCCGTCGCGATCGTCGCGGCGATGTTCGCGACCGTCCTCGCCGGCAAGCTCACGCGCATACTCTCCCAATACCGGTTGCCGGCCTTTTCGAGCCCCGCCATCATCGTCACCTGGTGCTGGCTGCCGCTGTTCGCTGATTGCGGCGATACGGGCGCGATCCCGCAAGTCGCCGCCGGTGTCATCCCGATGCTTCAGGCCGCGTTCGCAGGTCTTGCGCCGATCACGTTCGCGACCGGCGCGCTCGCGGGCGCATTGACCGCAGCGGGATTGTTCGCGTCGCGGCCGTCGCGGGCGGGCTGGGCGCTCGCGGGCAGCGCGCTCGGCGCGGCACTGCACGGGCTCGGCGGCGCGAGCGATGCGGTCGTGCTCTCGGGCGCGTGCGGCTTCAACGCGGCGCTTGCGGCGCTCGCCGCCGCGCCGCTCGGCAAGCGCTATGCGATCATCGCGATCGTCGCGGCGGTGCTGATCGAACGCTTGATAGATTGCATCGGCATTGCTGCATTGACCGCGCCGTTCGTGCTGGCGTCGTGGGCCGCGATCGCCTTGCAGCGGCGCCTGTCGGGAACATCGGAACAAGGAGATTCGCATGTCGTTCACCCACACGCCTGAGCGCAGGATCGCGGAAAGCGGGCCTCGTTCGGCGGCCGAAGCCGCGACACGCGTCGAGCTCGCGGCCGCGTATCGCCTCGTCGCGCTCAACGGCTGGGACGATGTCGTCTACACGCATATTTCCGCGAGCGTGCCGGGCGAGCCGGGGCGCTTTCTGATCAATCCGTTCGGGCTTTCATTCGATGAAGTCACGGCGTCGAATCTCGTGAAGATCGATATCGACGGCAACGTGATCGGCGCGAGTGCGCATCCGGTGAACGCAACGGGCTTCGCGCTGCACGGCGCCGTGCACGCCGCGAGGCAAGACGCCGCGTGCGTGATGCATCTGCACGTGCGCGAGGCGATCGCCGTCTCGGCGCAGCCGCATGGCCTGCTGCCCGCCTCGCAACACGCGATGCGCTTTCACGGCCATCTCGCGTATCACGACTACGAAGGCCTCGCGTTTTCGCCGGCGGAAGGCGAACGCCTCGTCGCGAGCCTCGGCGTGCATCGGGCGATGCTGCTGCGCAATCACGGGCCCCTCACGCTCGGGCGCACCATCGCCGAGGCTTATGTGCTGATGGATATGCTCGTCAAGGCATGCGACATTCAACTTCGCGCGCTCGCGGGCGTGAGCAAGGTGATCGTGCCGACGCCGGACGTCGTCACGCGCACGGCGGCGCAATTGCACGACGACGACGCCATCGAAGGCGCGCTCGAATGGCCTGCGCTATTGCGCAAGCTCGACCGCATCGATGCGTCGTATCGCGACTGATTACCGGTTCAACTCAAACAGGAGATCAACGGCATGCCGACATTCAACATTCAATTGTTCGAAGGCCGCACGGCGGAAGAGAAGCGCAAGTTCGTCGAGGCGATCACGCGCACGACGTGCGAGACGCTCGGCTGCGAGCCGGGCTCGGTGGACATCATTCTGACGGACGTGAAGCGCGAGAACTGGGCGACCGCGGGCAAGCTCTGGTCGGAGCAGTAAGTCGTCGATGCGCACATACGGCGCGATGCCGCATGTGCGCGATCTATCGCGTTACGTCGATGCCTTCACGGCGAGACGGAACTTGTGCAGCAGCGGTTCCGTATAACCGCTCGGCTGCGTGCGTCCTTCGAACACCAGCGCGCACGCGGCCTTGAAGGCGAACGAGCTGTCGAACGAAGGCGCCATCGGGCGATAGTACGGGTCGGCTTCGTTCTGCTTGTCGACGACCGCGGCCATGCGCTCGAGCGTCTGGCGAACCTGCTCTTCCGTGACGATGCCGTGCCGCAGCCAGTTCGCGATGTGCTGGCTGGAAATGCGCAAAGTCGCACGGTCTTCCATCAGGCCGACATCGTGAATGTCCGGCACCTTCGAGCAACCGACACCCGAATCGACCCAGCGCACGACATAACCGAGGATGCCCTGCGCGTTGTTCTCGATCTCGTTCCTGATGTCATCTTCCGACCACGTGGGCTTGTCGACGACGGGAATCGTCAGCAGGCCATCGAGCAACTCGTTCTTCTGGCTGTCGTAGTCGACGCTTTCGAGTTCCTGCTGAACCTGCTGCACATCGACCATGTGATAGTGCAGCGCATGCAGCGTGGCTGCCGTGGGCGAGGGCACCCATGCGGTGTTCGCGCCGGCCTTCGGATGCGCGATCTTCTGCTCGAGCATCGCGTGCATCAGATCGGGCATCGCCCACATGCCTTTGCCGATCTGCGCGCGCCCGCGCAAGCCGGTGTTCAGGCCGACGAGCACGTTGTTGCGCTCGTACGAGCTGATCCATTTCGACGACTTCATGTCGCCCTTGCGCATCATCGGGCCGGCTTCCATCGACGAATGCATCTCGTCGCCGGTGCGGTCCAGGAAACCCGTGTTGATGAACGCGACGCGCGCGCCCGCCGCAGCGATACATGCCTTGAGGTTGACGCTCGTGCGACGCTCCTCGTCCATGATGCCCATCTTGATCGTGTGGCGCGGCAGGCCGAGCAGATCTTCGACGCGCGAAAAGAGCTCGTCCGCGAACGCGACTTCAGCGGGGCCGTGCATCTTCGGCTTCACGATATAGATGGAACCCGTGCGCGAGTTCATCTGGTTCTTCAGATCGTGCATCGCGCCGAGCGTGGTCATCACGGCGTCGAGGATGCCTTCGGGAATCTCGTTGCCGTCGCGGTCGAGCACGGCGGGGTTCGTCATCAGATGGCCGACGTTGCGGATGAACAGCAGCGAACGTCCGTGCAGCTTGATGGTCGAGCCATTCGGCGCGGTGTATTCGCGATCCGGGTTCATGCTGCGCGTGAAGGTCTTGCCGTTCTTCGTCACCTGCTCGGCGAGATGGCCCTGCATCAACCCGAGCCAGTTGCGATAGAGCTGCGTCTTGTCGGCGGCATCGACGGCCGCGACCGAATCTTCGCAGTCGATGATCGTGCTCACCGCCGCTTCGATCAGCACGTCCTTCACATGCGCGGCATCCGTCTTGCCGATGGAGTGGCTCGCGTCGATCTGGATCTCGAAGTGCAGGTCGTTGTGCTTGAGCAGAATGGCGGACGGTTCTTTCGCGTCGCCCTGATAGCCCGCGAACTGTTCGGCGTTGGCAAGGCCGGTCTTGACGCCGTCCTTCAGCGTGACGACGAGCTTGCCTTGCTCGACGCTGTACTTCGTCGCATCGGCATGCGAGCCGTGGTCGAGAGGCGCGTTGTCGTCGAGGAATGCGCGCGCATAGGCGATCACCTTCGCCCCGCGCTTCGGATTGAACTGCGCGGTGCGCTCGGCGCCGTCGCTTTCGTCGATTGCATCGGTGCCGTAGAGCGCATCGTAGAGGCTGCCCCAGCGCGCATTGGCGGCATTGAGCGCATAGCGCAGGTTGGAGAGCGGCACGACCAGTTGCGGGCCGGCCTGCTCCGCGATCTCGCGATCGACGTTGGCGGTGCTCGCCTGCACATGCGCGGGCGCGGGCACGATATAGCCGATCTCTTCGAGAAACTTGCGATAGGCGCGCAGATCGCGAACCGGGCCGGGATTGCTGCGATGCCAGTTGTCGAGCTCGGTCTGGAGGCGGTCGCGCTCGGCGAGCAGCGCGCGGTTCTTCGGCGCGAGATCGTGAACGATGGCATCGAATCCCTTCCAGAAGGACGCGCTGTCGACGCCCGTGCCGGGGATGGCTTCTTCATCGACGAATTTCGCGAGACTCGCGTCGACCTGCAGGCCGTGTTGTTTGATCATGTCGGTCATGGGCACTCCGGCTGAGTTTGCTGCTGCACAGGGTTTGGGGATGGGCTGGGCTCTATGGTAGCGCGTCTTGAGGGAGGATCGAAGCGCGGGGGATTTGCAAGTCGCGTGCCTGCAGGGGTGCGTGGCACGCGCGGGGCATCGGAGGCGCAAGCAACTGAAACGGCACCTCGGGATACGCTCGATCGCCGTGAGGACGTGGTCGACGTACTCGGGCAAAGCCGATGCGTCTCGGCTCATGCCGGAACGGCACCTGCAATGTTTGCATCGCGCGTGCGATCAGGTAGCGCGCGGGGGGATCTTCGCGCGATGAGCTTTTAGGGCGATCGAATGCACGTATCTTCGGTTCGGTCGCACGGGGTGAAGACCTTCAGTGAATGCAGCTTCAGTCCGGGTGCCAGATCGTTCTCAGCCAGGAATGGACGGCTGTCCGAGCCCGGCATTCGTGCCGATGAAAGACACGAAACACCGGGCTCAACGAGATCTACAGCTACGCCTTCAGCAAATCTTCAATCATCACCGGCAGCTTTCTCACCCGCACGCCCGTTGCGTGATACACCGCACCGGTGATCGCCGCCGCGATCCCCGCGAGCCCGATCTCCGCGATACCGCGCGCGCCCAGCTCGTTGAAGACCGTGTCCGGATGATCGAGGAAGGTGACGTCCATCTTCGGCGTATCGGCGTTGGTCGCGACGACGTAATCCGCAAGGCTGCTGTTGACCGGCGCGCCGCTTCGTTCGTCGTAGACGGTGTGCTCGAAGAGCGCCATGCCGACACCCATCACGACCGCGCCTTCGATCTGATTGCGTGCCGCACGCGGATTCAGGATCTTGCCCCCGTCGATGACCGTCACGACGCGGCTCACCCGCAGCCGCGCGGTCGCCGGCTCCCACGTCACTTCGGCGAAGTGCGCGCCGTACGAGTGGATCGACCACTTCTTCTTCAGCGGATCGTCGAAGCCGCCTTTCGCACTGCCGCTGCCCGATGCCGCATGCAGCTTCGCCGCTTCGAGAATGCGCGCGTACGGCACGCCGCTTTCGGGCCGCTCGTTCTTGCGATGCACGTAGCCGCCGCTCATCGCCAGCTCTTCGGCTTTCGCGCCCGCGAACGGCATTTCTTCCGCCTTCACGGCGCGCGCGAGGAGCGTCTTGATCGCCGCACGAACGGCATCCGATACCGCCGGGATCACCGATGCGGTCGCCGCCGATCCGCCCGATACCGGACCGAGCGGCAGCGACGTATCGCCGAGGCCGACTTCGATCCTGTCGAGCGGAATGCCCGTATGTTCCGCGACGAGCTGCGCGAGGATCGTGTACGTGCCCGTGCCGATATCCTGCGTCCCGCACGCGACGCGCGCGGTGCCGTCCGAACGCAGATCGACGGTCGCCTCCGCCGAAAAGCGCAGACCCGGCCAATTGCACGCGCCGACGCCCCAGCCGAGCGTGAGACCGTCGCGCGTCATCGAGCCGACTTCCGGCGTGCGCTTCGACCAGCCGAACTTCTCCGCGCCCGTCTTCAGGCACTCGACGAAATGCCGCGACGAAAACGGCAGGCCGCTGCTTTCGTCGACGCTCGGTTCATTGCGCAAGCGCAGTTCGACAGGGTCGATCTTCAAGGCGACGGCCAGCTCGTCCATCGCCGATTCGAGTGCGTACAGGCCGGGCACCGCGCCTGGCCCGCGCATCGACGTGGGCGAGCCGACATTGCGTTTCACGGTGCCGCCCGTCACGCGCAAATTCGGCGTGCTGTACATCGACGGCGTCGCTTCGCCGCAGTCTTCCAGGTAATCGTCGGCGATGGCCGCGTGGTTCAGGAAGTCGTGCCGCAGCGAGACGAGCTTGCCGTCCTGCGTCGCCGCGAGCCGCACGCGTTGCTGCGTCGTCGGCCGGTGCCCGACGTTCTGAAACATCATCTTGCGCGAAAGCACGAGCTTGACGGGACGCTCCAGTTGCCGCGTCGCCGCCGCGGCGAGCAGCGAATGCGGCCACATCCACAACTTGCCGCCGAAGCCCGAGCCGAGATAGCGCGAGATCACGCGCACTTTTTCTTTCGGCAGGCCGAGCATCTGCATGAGCGTGCCCTGATGGTTGGCGACGGCCTGACTCGTTTCATAGAACGTGTAGCGCTCGCCGTCCCAGTGCGCGACGGTCGCATGCAACTCGATCGGGTTATGCGTTTCGACGGGCGTCACGTAGGTTTCATCGACCTTGACGGGCGCGTCGTCGAATGCCTTGTCGGGATCGCCGCGCTCGCTCTGGATGTCGGGCTTCTCGTTCGCGTCGAGCGTCGTGCTCACGTCGTGCGGGGTCTTGTCGTAGCCGACCTTGATCGCGGCAGCCGCGGCGCTCGCCGCTTCGAACGTGTCCGCGACGACGAGCGCCACGTACTGCCCGTAATAGCGAATGATGTCGTCTTCGAACGGCGGCCGGGTCTCGTCGACGAAACCGGTATCGATCGAATTGCCGGAGATGCGATAGAAGCGGCCGATATTGCCGCGATGAAGAATCAGCTTCACGCCGGGCATGGCTTGCGCGGCGGCGAATTCGAGCGACGTGATCCTGCCGCTCGCGATGGTGGCGCCGACCGGCACGGCGTGCAGCATGCCGGGCAGGTCGACGTCGGAGGTATAAGTCGCGCGGCCGCAGACCTTCAGCGGTCCGTCGATGCGCGACTGGGGCCGTCCAATAAAAGACTGCGTGATGTCGGGCGCGGTGGACATATTCGGGTTCCTCGGTCGGGTTCAGGACGTTTGCGTGACCATCTTGAGCGTATGCACGATGCATCGCTTCGATAGCTCGACCTTGAAGCCGTTCTCGCTTTGCGGCTTCGCACCGGCGAGCGCGGCATCGGCGGCGCGCCTGAACGTGGCTTCGTCGGGCGCGGCGTCCTGCAACTCCTTCTCCGCCTCGCGCGAGCGCCACGGCTTCGTGCCGACGCCGCCGAGTGCCACGCGCGCATGCGCGATGCGCCCATCCTTCACGCCGATCACGACACCTGCCGACGCCAGCGCGAACTCATACGACGCGCGATCGCGCAGCTTGAGATAGGCCGAGCGCGTACCTTCGACCGGCGGGGGCAACGTGACGTGCGTGATCAGATCGCCGGCATCGAGCACGTTCTCGCGATCGGGCGTGGTGCCGGGAACGAGAAAGAATTCATCGATGGGAATCGCGCGCTTGCCGGCCGTGCCTTCCACGTGAATCGTCGCTTCGAGCGCCTGCAGCGCCACGCACATGTCCGACGGATTGCTCGCGATGCACGACTCGCTCGTGCCGAGAATCGCCATCATGCGATTGAAGCCCTGAATCGCGGAACAGCCGCTGCCCGGCTCGCGCTTGTTGCACGGCGACGTCGTGTCGCGAAAGTACACGCACCGCGTGCGTTGCAGGATATTGCCGCCCGTGGTCGCCATGTTGCGCAACTGCACGGACGCGCCGGAGAGCACCGCTTGCGACAGCACCGCATAACGATCGCGAATCAGCGGATGATGCGCGAGATCCGAGTTGCGCGAGGTCGCGCCGATACGCACGCCGCCGTCGTTCGTTGCCTCGATCTCGTCGAGCGGCAGGCGGCTGATATCGATGACGCGCATCGGCCGCTCGACGTTGAGCTTCATCAGGTCGAGCAGCGTCGTGCCGCCCGCGAGAAAGCGCACTTCCGCGCCTTGCTGCGCGGTATGCGCGAGTGCGCCCGCATTGATCGCATCGCGCATGTCGCGTGCGCGGGAGAGTTGGAACATGTCCATGTCGCTCTCCTTATTCCGACGACGACTTGTTCGCCCGCACCGACTGGATCGCGCCGACGATGTTCTGATACGCGCCGCAGCGGCACAGGTTGCCGCTCATCGCTTCGCGCACGTCGTCGTCCCTCGGGCCGATGGGTTCGTCGAGCAGCGCCACCGCCGACATCAGCTGGCCTGCCGTGCAGTAGCCGCACTGATAACCATCGCATTCGACGAACGCGGCCTGCAGCGGATGCAGCGCGTCGACTTCGCCAATGCCTTCGATCGTCGTGATGGTGTCGCCTTCGCAGGCGGCGGCGAAACACAGGCACGAATTCACGCGGCGGCCGTTCACGTGAACGGTGCATGCGCCGCATTGGCCGTGATCGCAGCCCTTTTTCGTGCCGGTGAGGTGAAGATGCTCCCGCAGTGCATCTAATAAGGTCGTGCGCGGATCGAGGGAAAGCGTATGGCTCGCGCCGTTGACAGTAAAGGTGAACGTTGCGGCCGAGTCGTCCGCCTTGGCCGGCAATGGCGCCAGTGCCTTGTTCGGCGTATCGGCGTGTGTAGTTTTCGATTGGGGGGTATGACGTTGTGGCATCGGGCAATCTCCTGGAAATGTGCAGCACGCGCTGCACGAAACGCGGCGATGACGCGGCAAAGCGTGGGAGAGACGAAGATGCGGCGAAGCGTGTCGAGCGCGATGGCGCGAAGGAAAGGCGGCGAAAAGGGTCTGTGCGGGGCGCGCAGGACCTTCGGGCGCGGGCGATGCGGCGAAAGACGACACTCAGCCAGTATAGGCACCTGACGCGAAACTTTCCCGACCGAAAGCTCGCGCGCGGGCCACGGGATGCTGCGGGCGCACGAAGCATGCCCACAGCGCGGAAAGGATTCAGTGCGTGATGCCGGCCCGCGCGACGAGCGAAAGAAGGAACACGCCGACCGTGGTGAAGACCACGAGCGCCACGAGGATCAGGAACAAGCGGACGATCATCTGCACCGTGTCGCTCCAAAAAAATGGCCGCTTGCGCGGCCGGAAGGAGGGGTGGGTCGGTCAGTCCTCAGCCTAAGCGCGCTTTCTTAATTCAGACTTAAGCGGGCCGGACTTCCGTGCGGGCAGCCCATTCTCCTTCGTTTGCGAACACCATGCAGCAGCCTTACCGCAGCGCTTCGCTATAGCGGTCGCGCAGCGGGAGGATCGTCAGAAGCGCGACCGCGCTGCCGAAAATCACGTAGTAGCAGATCGAAAGCGGGTCGCCCGTAGTCATCGTCAGCCATTGCACGATGGCCGGCGCGAAGCCGCCGAAGATCATCACCGCGACGTTGTAGCTCACCGAGATGCCCGTCGAACGCACGCTCGACGGCAGCAGTTCGGAGATGAACGCCGGATAGCAGCCCTGGAAGATGCCGAGGTAAGTCATCAGAAGCGCCTGGCAGACGACCAGCATCGGCAGGCTCGGATGCGCAGTGAGCACGGCGAAGATCGGATACGCCGTGACGAGCGACAGCGCGAGCGCGGTCGCCATCAGCTTCTTGCGGCCGATGCGGTCCGAGAGCCGGCCGAAGATCGGGCAGCAGACGAGATACACGAGCGCGCCGATCGTCGAGCTGATGAGGCCGTCGGTCAGCGCCATGTGCAGGACGCGCGTGGCGTGCGTCGGCAGATACAGCAGGAAGATGTATGTGCCGATGGTGCCGAACACCGTGAGGCCGAAACCCGCGAGCACGGGCATCCAGTGCTTCGTGGCGGTGTCGCGGATCGGACGCGCGCTCAGTTCGTTCTTCTGCGCCTTCTCGACGAACACGGGCGACTCATCCAGTTTCGAGCGCAGATACAAGCCTACCGGCACGATCAGGAGGCCGATCACGAACGGGATGCGCCAGCCCCAGCTGTTCAGATGCTCGGGACTCAGCGTGCGCGTGAGCACCGCGCCGAAAAACGAGCCCGCGAGACTCGCCGCTGCCTGCGCGACCATCTGGAAGCTGCCGAAATAGCCGCGTTTGTTGGCGGGCGCGTATTCGACGAGAAACGCCGTCGCGCAGCCCACTTCGCCGCCCGCCGAGAAGCCCTGAATCAGGCGGCCGAGCAGCATCAACAGGGGCGCGGCGATGCCGATCGCCGCATACGTCGGCGCGAACGCGATGATCGCGATGCCGACCGCCATCAGCGAGATGGTGAGCGTGAGCGCCGACTTGCGTCCGACGCGGTCCGCAACCGCGCCCAGCACGATCCCGCCGAGCGGCCGCGTCAGAAAGCCGACGCCGAACGTCGCCCAGGTCGCGAGCAATGAGATGGTGGGATTCGTTGCGGGAAAGTACAGCTTGGCGATGATGACGGCGAAGAAGCCGTAGACCATGAAGTCGAACCATTCGAGCGCGTTGCCGATGGTCGATACGACGATCGCTCGTCGGCCGGACAGATTGAGCGCGGCGTTCTGTTCGGCCGCGTGGGCTGCAGGTAGTACGGTGCTCATCGAATGCACTCCGTGGGCGTGGGGCGATTGATCAGGGCGACGACATCCGGTCTTTTACTGGCTCGCGCCGCGGGAGGCGCGCGAGCCGCTGCAACACGCAAACATTACGCCGAGTTGAAATAAGAAAATATAGAATTTCTGAACTGACACTCAAGGAAACCTGATCGAACGGTTCGGGTTGTCCCCAAGACACGATGAGCAACATTCGCTTTTTGCGCACCTTCATCGCCGTCGCGCGTTACGGCTCTTTCGCCGCCGCCGCCGAGAAAGTGGCGCTCACGCAAGCCGCCGTGAGCATGCAGATGCAATCGCTCGAAGACGATCTGAAGCGGCCGCTCTTCGACCGCGTGGGGCGCACCAACCGGTTGACGAGCATCGGCAAGCAGGTTTTGCCGCAGGCGGAGCGCATCGTCGCGCTCTACGACAGCATGCGGCTCACGGGCCTCGACGATGAAATCGCGGGATCGGTTGCCATCGGCGCGGTCGATTCGGCGATGGGCGCGCTCGCGTCCGTCGTCACCGAATTGAAAGGCCAGTATCCGCGCCTCGATGTGCGGCTTTTCACGGGCAAGGCGCTTGCCCTCGCGCCGCAGGTGGAAGCAGGCGAGATCGACGCGGCGGTGATCGTCGAGATGGCGGGCAAGACGCCGGCGAGCCTCAACTGGACACCGCTCTATGCGGAGCCGCTCGTCGCGATAGGAACGCCCGGCAGCGCCCCCGCCAGCGCAGCCGACATGCTCGCGAGCCGGCCGTTTCTGCGTTTCGATCGCGCGCAGCGAACGGGCGCGCTGATCGATCGCGCGTTGAAGCACAACCGGCTCGTCGTGAACGAGTTCCTCGAACTGAATTCGCTCGAAGTGATCGTCGAACTCGTGCGGCAGGACGCGGGCGTTTCTGTCGTGCCGCTGCTCGAATACGGCTCGTGGGCGAGCGATCCGGCGTTGCGCGTGCTGCCGCTCGCGAAGAATACGCCGCGGCGCGTCGTCGGCATGCTGGAGCGCAAGATTCACGACCGGCACGCGGTCATGAGCATCGTGCAGGAGCGCATCCGCATGCGTTCGCGCGGTGCCATACCGCCGCGCGAAAGCTAAAGCTTTCCTTAAGTCACGGACAAGGAATATCAGCTTTCGCTGTTATTTCCGGCCATCGACAATGCTTCGGGTCACTCACTCACACATGAGGAAAGCATGTCGATCATTCCCGAGATCGCCCGGTCGCGCGACGAGATTCAATCCATTCGCCGCGATATGCACGCGCATCCCGAACTCTGCTACGAAGAAGCGCGCACGGCGGAACTGGTCGCGCAAAAGCTCGAAAGCTGGGATATCGAAGTGACGCGCGGGCTCGGCAAGACGGGCGTGGTCGGTGTGTTGAAGAAAGGCGCGAGCAAGCGCGCGATCGGCCTGCGCGCCGACATGGACGCGCTGCCGATTCCTGAGCTGAACACGTTTGCGCATGCGTCGCGTCACGAGAACAAGATGCATGCGTGCGGCCACGACGGCCACACCGCGATGCTGCTCGGCGCTGCGCAATACCTTGCGAACCACCGTGATTTCGACGGCACGGTCGTCTTCATCTTTCAGCCCGCCGAAGAAGGCGGGGGCGGCGCGAAAGCGATGATCGAAGACGGCCTCTTCGAGCGCTTTCCCGTCGATGCCGTGTTCGCGCTGCACAACTGGCCGGGCATGGCGGCGGGCGAATTCGGTGCGCGTGTGGGCGCGACGCAGGCATCGAGCAACGAGTTCGAGATCCGCATCGAGGGCGTGGGCGCGCATGCGGCCATTCCGCACGATGGCGTCGATCCTGTGTTCACCGCGCTGCAGATCGGCACGGGCTTGCAGAGCATCGTGACGCGCAACAAGCGGCCCATCGACGCGGCCGTGCTCTCGATCACGCGCATGCAGGCGGGCCACGCGATCAACGCGATCCCGACGACCGCGACGCTCGGCGGCACCGTGCGCACGTTTTCCACCGACGTGCTCGATCTGATCGAGACGCGCATGAGGGAGATCGTCGCGGCAACGGCGGCGGCTTATCGGTGCAAGGCTGAAGTTAGTTTCGTACGCAACTATCCGCCGACGGTGAACACGCAGAGCGAGACGCAATTCGCGCTTGGCGTGATGCGCGATGTCGTCGGTGCGCAGAAGGTGAACACGAACGTCGATCCGACGATGGGCGCGGAGGACTTCTCGTTCATGCTGCTGGAACGGCCGGGCTGCTACGGGTATATCGGCAACGGACTGGGTGAGCATCGCGAACACGGTCATGGCATCGGACCGTGCATGCTGCATAACAGCAGCTACGATTTCAACGATGACGTGCTCACGCTCGGCTCGACGTACTGGGTGCGTCTGGTCGAAGCGTTTCTTTCGCGCGCGTAGGGAGGTGAGCATGTTTTCATCGACGTATCGCGAGGCGCGTCAGCGGTTTCTCGACACGGCCGCCGCGCGCAAACTCGCGGTCGATACGCGCGTGCTCGAAGGCATCGACGGTCTGGAAGGCGAGACGCTCGCAACCGATGTCGTGCGTATCGGCCCGGCCGATGCGAAGCGCCTGCTCGTGCTCACGTCCGCGACGCATGGCGTCGAAGGCTTTTGCGGCTCGGGCGCACAGATCGCGTTGATGCGCGACGACGTATTGCCCGCGCTGATGGAGAGTCTCGGCGTCGCGATGTTGCTGGTCCATGCGATCAATCCGTATGGCTTTTCGTATCTGAGCCGCACGACGGAAGGCAATGTCGATCTGAATCGCAACAGCGTGGATTTCGCGGGGCCGTTGCCGCAAAACCCCGGTTACGCGGAGCTGCACGAGCTGCTGCTTCCGGCGAGCTGGCCGCCTGACGAAGCGAACATCGCGGCGATTCGCACCTACATCGAAACGCGCGGGCAATGGGCGTATCAGCAAGCGGTGACGACGGGCCAGTACACCCACGCGCAGGGCATGTTCTACGGCGGCGCGCAAGCCGCGTGGAGCACGCGGACGATGCGCAGTCTGCTCGCGGAATACGGAGAGACGTGCACGGCGATCGGCTGGATCGATTTTCATACGGGACTGGGGCCGAGCGGCTTCGGCGCGAAGATCTGCGTCGGCGATGTGGCGCGTGCGCGGCGCTGGTGGGGCGCGGACGTGACGAGCCCGTTGGATGGCACGTCGATCGCGGCGGATGTCGCCGGGCCCTTGCTCGATACGCTGCGGCAGACGTGCCCGCATGCCGCGATTGCATCGATTGCGATCGAGTACGGCACGGTGCCGCTCACGGACATGCTCGACATGCTGCGCGCGGATGTCTGGGTGCGCCATCATGCGCACGCGCCCGCTGCGCTGAAGGCCGACATTCGCCGCCAGATTCGCGCGGCGTTTTACATCGACGACGATATCTGGCGCGGGATGATCGTCGGGCAGGCGCGCGCAGCGGCGTTGCAGGCGCTATATGGCCTTTCGCGCGAAGAAGGCGCTTAACGAAGTTCGAGCCACATCGGCTGATGATCCGATGATCGGCTCGACTGGTCCGCTTCGCATCCCGCGATGCGCGGCTTCAGGTCTTCGGTGACGAAGATGAAGTCGCAGGCGAACGGCCCATCGGGCCATTGATCGTGATCGTACAGGCCGACGGTCGCCGCGCGCGGCGCGTTCGGATGCGCGCAGGTCCAGGCATCGAGGAACGCCGGTGCATCGGCGAGCGGCGCCAGCATCGCGCGATACGCCGAGGCGTCGAACGCACTGTTGAAGTCGCCGCAGATAATCGCGGAAGTCGGCCGCGCGGTGTCGGCGAACGGGCTCGCCTGACTTTCTGCCCTCGCGGGCTGACGCGCGTGCGCGCACGCTTCGGCGTGCAGTTCGCGCAAACGCGCGACTTGCGCGAGCCGCTGCTTCTCCGAATAAAACTCGAGATGCGTGCTGATGATGCGCAGCGGGCCTACGTCCGTCTCGATGACGGCTTCGAGCGCGACGCGCAGCATCGACGGCTTCGCGGGATCGGCGGGCCACGGCAGCGAATGGCGCAACACCTGACGCACCGGCAGGCGGCTGACGATCGCGTTGCCGAACTGACGGCGTGCGAGCCCGGCGCCCACGGGCGGCAGATCGGAGCCGATTGCGTCGATGACGGTCGCGCCGGGAATCAGCGTTTCGAGCTCGGCGAATTGGTCGGGGGCCGGTCGGCCACCGAGTCCGCCCGCCTGTTCGCTTTCGTGAAAGCCGCGCGTCACTTCCTGCAGGCACAGGATGTCGAAATCGTGCAGCGCCTTTGCTTCGGCGACGATGCGCGCGAGATCGACGCGGCCATCCACGCCGCGTCCCCATTGAATGTTCCAGTCGACTAGCCGCATGTCGAACCTCGGCGAAAAGCGTTGGAAGCCACTGTTCAATCCTTAAGCAAGACGTGTGCTCGACCGCACATGCTCGCGGCTCCGTGCAAATTTCCGAAACTAAGTATTTCTTACCGTTCGCGTCGCGGACGGCGATACAATCTGCGCCGTGGAAACGAACGTCGTCCGTCATGAAATCACGCTTTTCCGTCTCTCTCGCCGCGTTCCTGCTCTTTTCAGCGGGCGTCGCGTGCCACGCGCAACAAACTCAGCCAGCACAGCAAGCGGTTCAACCCGCCGCAACGCGCTCGCTCACGAAGGAGCAGCAGGCGGCGCTCGATCAGCAGGACCGGGATATCGCCCAGGTCGCGTCGAGCATCATCAGGCTGATCGACCAGAACAAGGCGGGCGACGTATGGGATCAGGCCTCGCCCATCGCAAAACAGATCGTTTCCCGCGAAGACTTCATGAAGAAGATCGCGCGCGACCGTTTGCCGCTGGGCGCTCCGGGCCTGCGCATGCCGATGGGCGTAAAGCACTATCGCTACGACGGCACCGGCAACATGCCCGCCGGCGCGTACATCAACATTCTCTTCGACACCCAGTTCAGTCAGGCCAGTCAGTCGTCGCGCGAGATGGTGACGTTCATTCTCGATTCGGACAAGGTCTGGCGGTTCGTCGGCTATTCGGTGCGCTGAGCCGGCCTCACATGTTCGTGTAGGACGCGCACCATCCCTTGCCGGCCACGAGTTTGTCGTTGAAGAGCGAGCAGCCGCCCCAGGCATCGCTCGATTTGCCCTGATACAGCGAGCAGTTCGCGCATGTCTGTCCCGCCGCGAAGGCGGGATATTTCGCCTTGTCCACCTTGGCGGCGTCTTCCGTGTAGCCGACGGCGACGGCCGCCGGATCCGCTTCGCTCAAGTGCGGCACATCGGCGCGGGCCCGCGTGAGCCATAGCGTCGTGCCCATGCCGATGCTGAAAATCATGAAGCTGCGGCGGGAGGTGTTCATTGTCGTGGACCGTTTTCTTGTCTGCGGGGAATGTCGTCGTGCGCTCTCGGGCGCTAGTCGAACGATACGCCGACGCGCGCCGCCTTGCCCGCATCGCGGCGTTTGCAAGCCACACGTTTGCGAAATCGTACGCGCGATCGGTTTCTTGACGCGTCGCTTTCGCATTCTCCTTGAACGTGTTGCCAACGTCGTTCATTCCAGCGCGCTAAACCTTTGCGCGCGCGTGCCGTAAATCAGGCCAGAACGCAGTTGCATCGCGTGACCCCGTGGCGCCCCGGCCGCGGTTTAATCAGAAGGAGAACCACCGTGAGTGAATTGGACTGGATGATGGCAGGCGTGTATATGGCGGCGCTCGTGTGCGGCACGCTTCTCATGAGCGTGCTCGCGCGCCGCAGCCTGAGCAGGGTGGAGGATCGCGGGCACTGACAACATCGGGAATAGCCGTCTGGCATGCCCCCGTGCTCGTCGATACCAATCCTTGGAAATATCGACGGTCAGTCAATGGGGGAATGTCATGCCGATGCCCATCGGACTCGGCACGGGAACACAGCGAAGCTTGTCTGCACAGGACGTTTGCGCCGGCTAGCGGAAGGTGCCCTTCGTCAAGGATGCCGGGGACATGATTCGGATCGTGCGGATTCAACGCGGATTCAATGAAGCGCGCGCCGTGAACCGATGAATCGCATCGGCCGTCCGGCGCGCGGAAATGTCACCTTTCAGATTACTGAAACAGCTTGATCGCCTGCGTGAGCGTGTTCGTAACGCCCCAACCGAGCGGAATCAGCACATACGCCCAGAACAACAGAAGCAGCCCATTATTCGACGGGTGAACTGCCTGAGTATCGATGCGGTCATTCATCGCGGATCTCCTCTTTGACTTTTAGTTCGCCGTCTGCGGCGACGTGTCCATGTGGTGCTTCTCATGCACGCGCGTGACGAGCAGATTGCAGATGAAGCCAACGACGAGCAGCACGGCCATGATGTGCAGCGTCATCGTGTACGCTTCGGCGCCGACGACGCCATGCGCCACCTGATAGGCACGCACGTAGTTGACGAGCACCGGACCCGCGACGCCCGCCGCCGCCCACGCGGTCAGCAGCCGGCCGTGAATCCCGCCGACGAACGCCGTGCCGAACATGTCCGCGAGGTACGCGGGAATGGTCGCGAAGCCGCCGCCGTACATGGAAAGGATGATGCCGTAGGCCAGTACGAAGAGCGCGATGTTGCCCGCGCCCGCAAACTGCGGCACGAGGAAGTACAACACCGCGCCCAGCGCAAAGAACACGAAGTAAGTGTTCTTGCGCCCGATCCAGTCCGACGCCGACGCCCACACGAAGCGCCCGCCCATGTTGAAGAGCGACAGCAGCCCGACGAAGCCCGCCGCCGCACCCGCCGTGATCGAGGCCTTGAAGCTCTCCTGGATCATCACCGAGGCCTGCCCGAGCACGCCGATGCCCGCCGTCACGTTCAGGAACAGGACGAGCCACAGCAGATAGAACTGCGGCGTCTTCAGCGCCTGATCGATGTCCACGTGATTCTTCGTGATCATCTTGTTGGCGGTCACAGGCGGCGTCCAGCCAGCCGGCTTCCAGTCCGCCGGCGGGATGCGGATCGCGAGTGCGCCGATCGTCATCGAGATGAAATACAGCACGCCGAGCACGACGAAAGTCTCGGCGACGCCGGCGCTCGTCGCGCTCTTGAAGTGGTTCATCAGCGCGACGGAACCGGGCGCCGCGATCATCGCGCCGCCGCCGAAGCCCATGATCGCCATGCCCGTCGCCATGCCGCGGCGGTCCGGGAACCAGCGGATGAGCGTCGATACCGGCGACACATAGCCGAGCCCGAGCCCGATGCCGCCGATCACGCCGTAACCGAGATACAGCAGCCAGATCTGATGCAGATGGACGCCGAGCGCCGAAACGAGAAAGCCGCCGCCGAAGCAGCAGGCCGCGGTGAACATCGTGCGGCGCGGGCCGACCTTCTCCAGCCATTTGCCTGCGAACGCGGCGGACAAGCCGAGAAATACGATCGCGAGCGAGAAGATCCAGCCGAGCGTCGTCAGTGACCAGTCATCGGGTGCCGAACTGGTGATGCCGATGATCTTCGTGAGCGGCGCATTGAACACCGAGAACGCATACGCCTGCCCGATGCACAGGTGAACAGCCAGCGCGGCGGGCGGCACCATCCAGCGCGTGAACCCGGGCCGGGCGATGGTCGCCTGCTTGGAAAAAAAGCCTGTCGGGCCGTGCACGGCCCCTTGATTGATTGTGCTGTTCATCGTGGTCTCCGTGGCGCGTCATGCATGCACGTGCGCGCGCATCGTTTGCTTGAGGTGCTGCGCCGGGGTCGCCGGACACGAGCAGCCCGCCGTGGTCATGCGAGTCGATGCGGTCTTCATCGACTGATCGCAAGGCCATTCGCGCCGCCCAAACATGCGATGCAACGACATATGGGGTGCGGCGCTTTGCCACGGCTGGCATGACCATAGACAAGTGTGAAGGGCTTTGCAATATGAACACTCGTGCCATAAGCGTTTGCCCGCAGCAAATCATGCTTGTGCAGGGCGCCCGGACACGCGATCTGCGTTGCGTCGCATCGCTACAGGTGGGAGCAGGTGTTCTGAATGTGAACAGTTCACATCGGCCTCGTATAAACCCTGACGATGCGCCCCGAAACCGCATGCCGATGCGGCTTGCGCGCCGCTTGCGACATCGCGCGCGCGATGGCATGGAACTCGCAATCAAGAGCGACCGGCGCCGGACACATGCAGTACCGGCCCATTCACGTCGACATGCGAGGAGCACACACAAATGAATCACGCAGAGATGCAGTTCCTGAGCACCGAATACCCCTACAAGAAGCAGTACGGCAACTTCATCGGCGGCAAGTGGATGCCGCCCGCGGGCGGCGAGTATTTCGACAACATCTCGCCGATCACCGGCGAGCCCTTCACGTCGATCCCGCGTTCGCGCGAAGCCGATATCGAAGCCGCGCTCGACGCGGCGCACGCGGCGAAGACGTCGTGGGGCAGGACATCCGTCACCGACCGCGCGAACCTTCTGCTGAAGCTCGCCGATCGCATGGAGCAGAACCTGTCGCGTCTCGCGCTCGCGGAGTCCATCGACAACGGCAAGCCGCTGCGCGAGACGATGGCCGCGGACATTCCGCTCGCGATCGATCACTTCCGCTATTTCGCGAGCGCGGCGCGTTCGCAGGAAGGCGGCATCTCCGAGATCGATCACGATACGGTCGCGTATCACTTCCATGAGCCGCTCGGCGTCGTCGGGCAGATCATTCCGTGGAACTTCCCGATTCTGATGGCCGTATGGAAGCTCGCGCCCGCGCTCGCCGCCGGCAACTGCGTCGTGCTGAAGCCGGCGGAGCAGACGCCCGCGTCGATTCTCGTGCTGCTCGAGGTGATCGAAGATCTGCTGCCGCCGGGCGTGCTCAACGTCGTGAACGGCTTCGGTCTGGAAGCGGGCAAGCCGCTCGCATCGAACAAGCGCATCGCGAAGATCGCGTTCACCGGCGAGACCACGACCGGCCGCCTCATCATGCAGTACGCGAGCCAGAACCTGATTCCCGTGACGCTCGAACTCGGCGGCAAGAGCCCGAACATCTTCTTCGAGGATGTGCTGAGCGCCGACGACAGCTTCTTCGACAAGGCCCTCGAAGGCTTCACCATGTTCGCGCTGAACCAGGGCGAAGTGTGCACGTGCCCGTCGCGCGCGCTTGTGCAGGAATCGATCTATGAGCGCTTCATGGAACGCGCGTTGAAGCGCGTCGCGGCGATCGCGCAGGGGCATCCGCTCGACACGAAGACGATGATCGGCGCGCAGGCATCGCAGGAGCAGCTCCAGAAGATCCTGTCGTACATCGATCTCGGTAAGCAGGAAGGCGCGGAGTGCCTCTCAGGCGGTGAGCGCGCGACGTTCGATGGCGAGCTGAAGAACGGCTACTACATCAAGCCGACGGTCTTCAAAGGCCACAACAAGATGCGCATCTTCCAGGAGGAAATCTTCGGGCCGGTGCTGTCGGTGACGACTTTCAAGACCGAGGAAGAGGCGCTCGAAATCGCGAACGATACGCTCTACGGTCTCGGGGCGGGCGTATGGACGCGCGATGGCACACGCGCGTATCGCTTCGGCCGCGCGATTCAGGCGGGACGCGTATGGACCAACTGCTATCACGCGTATCCGGCGCACGCGGCGTTCGGCGGCTACAAGCAGTCGGGCATCGGACGTGAGAATCACAAGATGATGCTCGATCACTATCAGCAGACGAAGAACATGCTCGTCAGCTACAGCGACAAGCCGCTCGGCTTCTTCTAAAGCCTGCGGGGCCGCCGTCGTTTGCGAGGGCGGCCGGCTCGAACAACGGGGACATCATGAGCGAACAGGAAGTGCAGCGCGTGACCGCGACGCCCGCCGCGATCGACTTGATCGAAAAGCTGAAGGCCGAGCACGGCGAGGTGCTGTTCCATCAATCCGGCGGATGCTGCGACGGCAGCGCCCCGATGTGCTTTCCGGTCAGCGAATTCATGGTGGGCGGCTCGGACGTCAAGCTCGGCGCGATCGGCGGCGTGCCGTTCTACATGACCGAATCTCAGTACGAGTACTGGCAGCACACGCAGCTCATCATCGATGCCGTGCCGGGCAACGGCGGCATGTTTTCGCTGGAGCGTCCGTCAGGTTTGCGCTTTCTCACGCGCTCGCGCTTATATAGCGATGAACAGAACGCGTGGCTCGAAAAACATCCGGTCGAGCACGTGAGCTAAGCGATTCAGTCCCATCGCGGCGGACGCTTCTCGATGAACGCCTGCGTTCCTTCGAGCGTGGCGTCCTGCATCATGTTGCAGGCCATCGTTTCCGATGCGAGTGCGTATGCAGCTTCGATGCCGGTTTCGAGTTGCCGATAGAACAAACCCTTGCCCGCCGCTACTGCTTCGCGCGGCTTGGCGGCGATGGTCGCGGCAAGCGTGCGAACGGCATCGTCGAGTTCGACTGGCGACGCGACGCGATTCACGAGGCCGCGTTCGCGCGCGGTGGCTGCATCGATGAACTCGCCGGTAAAAAGCATCTCGAACGCGGCCTTGCGCGATACGTTGCGCGACAGCGGCACGCCCGGCGTCGCGCAGAAAAGCCCGAGATTCACGCCCGACACGGCGAAACGCGCGTCGCTCGATGCCACCGCGAGATCGCACATTGCGACCAGTTGGCAGCCCGCCGCGGTGGCAATGCCATGCACGCGCGCGATCACCGGTTGCGGCATGCGCTGGATCGTCAGCATCATGCGCGAGCAGCGCGCGAAAAGCTCGCGATAGTAGTCGAGCGCGGGTTCAGCGCGCATCTCTTTCAGATCGTGGCCTGCGCAGAACGCGCGTCCCGCGCCCGCGAGCACGACGACACGCGCATCCGATCCGGCGATCTCCTTCAGCCCTTGTTCGAGCGCTTCGAGCATGGCTTCCGATAATGCGTTGAACGCATCGGGCCGATTCAGTGTGAGTTTGACGACGCCGTTGGTGTCATACGCATCGCGTTCGATCAGAACGAGTTCGCTCATGCTCATGCTCTCCTTCAAACGTCGATCGCGGCGACCGAGCCCGCGCGCTTGCGCAGTTCGAACTTCTGAATCTTGCCGGTGGACGTTTTCGGCAACTCGCAGAACTCGATCGCGCGTGGCACCTTGAAGCCCGCGAGATGCTTTTTGCAATGCGCGATCAAATCCTCCGCACTGACTTGCGCACCGGACTTCAGCTCGACGAACGCGCATGGCGTTTCGCCCCAGCGCGTATCGGGTTTCGCGACGACCGCCACGGCAAGCACGGCAGGATGCCGGTACAGCACATCCTCCACTTCGATGCTCGATATGTTCTCGCCGCCCGAGATGATGATGTCCTTGCTGCGATCCTTGATGCGCACGTAGCCATCGGGATAGGCCACCGCGAGATCGCCTGTATGGAACCAGCCGCCGCGAAACGCTTCTTCGGTCGCAGCAGGGTTCTTCAGATAGCCCTTCATCGCGATGTTGCCGCGAAACATGATCTCGCCGATCGTCTCGCCGTCCGAAGGCACGAGTTCCATCGAAAGCGGATCGCGCACGGTCACGGCATCCTGCAGGTGATAGCGCACGCCTTGCCGCGAATTGAGCCGCGCGCGTTCGCCGATATCGAGCGCGCTCCATTCGGCCTGCTGCGGACAGACCGTGGCCGGTCCATAGACCTCGGTGAGGCCGTAGACGTGAGTCAGCTCGAAGCCCATGCGCTCCATGCCTTCGATCATCGCGGCGGGCGGCGCGGCGCCCGCGACCATCGCGTGAACCTTCTGCTCGATGCCGGCTTTCATCTCGTCGGGTGCGTTGACGAGCAGGTTCTGCACGATCGGCGCACCGCAGTAATGTGTGACGCCTTCGTTGCGAATGAGATCGAAGATGGCCTTCGCATCGACGCGGCGCAGGCACACGTTCACGCCCGCGCGGGCGGCCACGGTCCACGGGAAGCACCAGCCGTTGCAATGGAACATCGGCAGTGTCCACAAGTACACGGCATGCTTCGGCATGTCCCATTCGAGGATATTGCTGACCGCATTCGTGTACGCGCCGCGATGGTGATAGACGACGCCCTTCGGATTGCCCGTCGTCCCCGACGTGTAGTTCAGACAGATGGCGTTCCATTCGTCCGATGGCGGCGACCATTCGTATGCCGGATCGCCGCTCGCGAGCAACGCTTCATACTCGATTTCGCCGATGCGCTCCCCCTCGCCCGTGTACTGCGAATCGTCGACATCGATGACGAGCACGTCTTGCGGCACGTCTTTCAAGGCTTGGAGCATGACGTCGGCGAACTCGCGATCGACGATCACGGCTTTCGCTTCGCCATGCGCGAGCATGAAGGCGAGCGTGGCGGCGTCGAGCCGCGTGTTGAGCGTGTTGAGCACGGCGCCCGTCATCGGCACGCCGAAGTGCGCTTCGACCATTTCGGGCGTGTTCGGCAGCATCGCGGCGACGGTATCGCCGGGACCGATGCCACGCGCCGCGAGCGCCGACGCGAGCCGCCGCGTACGCGCGTAGGTATCGGCCCAGTTGCGCCGCACCTCGCCGTGCACGATCGCGGGGCGCGTCGGATACACGGATGCCGCGCGCTCGATGAACATGAGCGGCGTCAGCGCCGCGAAATTGGCGGCCGTCTTGGGAAGGCCATCGTCGTACATGCCGGCTGTCATCGTCGTCTCCTGTGCGCGCTTTTCGATGCGCTTTCTTCGATTATGCCCGCGAGCCTTACACACGACTGACGCTGGCGCTGCGATCCGGTTCCGTCAGACGAGATCGTCGAGCTTCACCTCGAAGCCGCGTTTGACGCCCGGGCGCGCAAACAGCGCTTCATACCAGCGCTTGACGCTGGGGTAATCGTCGAGCGAGACCTGATGACGTTCATGCCGCCACGCCCAGCCGAGAATCGCGAAATCGGCAACTGATAATACGCCCGCCACGTATTCCACCTGCGCGAGACGCTTGTCGAGCACGCCATACAGACGGCGCGTTTCATCGGAATAGCGCTTCAGCGCATAGCGCCGATCGCATTCCGCCTCGACCATGCGGAAGTGATGCACCTGTCCCGGCATCGGGCCGAAGCCGCCCATCTGCCACATCAGCCATTCGAGCACGGGCACGCGCTCGCGCAGGCTCGCGGGCAGGAACTTGCCGGTCTTCTCACCGAGATAGAGCAGGATCGCGCCGGATTCGAAGATGCTGATCGGCTGGCCGTCGGGGCCGTCCGGATCGACAATCGCCGGAATGCGGTTGTTCGGGCTGATGCGCAGAAAGTCGGGTGCATGCTGCTCGCCCTTCGTGATGTTCACTGTCTTCACGGTGTAGGGCAGTTGCATTTCCTCCAGCGCGACGCTGATCTTGCGTCCGTTGGGCGTGTTCCACGTATGCAGTTCGATTGTCATGGCGATGCGTCCCGGTTCAGGTCAATTCAGGCGACACATAACGCTGAAAACCCGCGCGTTGGGTAATGCCTATATACCAGCGTTCGAGCTCGGGGAGCGCGGGCCGCACGAGCTCGGCGATGCCGAACCAGCGGCGCGCATAGGCGGCAATGACGAGATCGGCGAGGGTGAACGTGTTGCCTTCGAGATAGTCGCGGCCTTTCAGATGCGCATCGACGAGGCGCCAGAGCTTTTCAACTTCGTTCGCAGCGGCGGCGAGTTGCCCGACGTCGCGATCCGCCGCGCTCGTGCGGATATAGCCCCAGAAAAGAGGGCGTTCGGCCGGTTGCAGCGTGGAGAGTGCCCAGTCGAGCCAGCGGTCAGCGCTTGCCCGGACCTTCGGCTCGGCGGGGTAGAGCGTGCTGGCCGCGCCGTACTGCATCGCGAGATAACGGATGATCGAATTCGATTCCCACAGCACGAAATCGCCATCGACCAGCGTGGGCACGCGGCCCATCGGGTTCATCTCGAGATAGCCGGGTTCGTTGTTGCGCCCGAATTGCAGGCCGGCGTCGATTCGCTCGTACGCAAGGCCCACTTCATCGCAGCACCACAGCACTTTCTGCACATTGACCGAGTTGGCTCTGCCCCAGATCGTCAGCATTCGATGTCATCCTCCGTTGGTGTCGCGTTGCGCGTCGAAGGATCAATCTTAGAGTGAGTCGGGGACTTTCGCTAAAAAATGCTTATGCGTTGGACGCAATGGCATCCGGCGAATACCTATCGACCTTCTATTAGCCGTGTTTCGCGCGTGCCGCCTGAGTCGATGTGCGCCCCGAATCCGCTCTGTCCCGCGGCGAGTTCGTCGCGCAGCGTGAGGCGGGGAATCGCGTAATCGCCGTGATTCTGCTTGCGAAACGCGATGGGCGTGTCGTCAAAGAGCCGGTCGAGACGCTGGCCCAACTTATGGAAAGTTGCATCCAGACGCGCGCCGTCCATCGTACTCGTGTGATAGACGACAAAAGGCGGCAGCACGTCGAATCCGGGATAAAACAGCACGCCATGCTGGATCGGAAACAGGATATCCTCGATCGGACCGTTGATGCCGCGCGGACCGTAATGCGACTCCCAGCCGCCAGTCGTGACGACGATCATCGCGCGCTTGCCCGCCATCATGCCTTCGCCGTAGCGATCGCCCCAGTGCGTGTCCGAGTGCTCGCCCACCCCATAGCCGAAGCCATACGCATACACGCGCTCGACCCAGCCCTTCATGATCGCGGGCATCGAGAACCACCACATCGGGAATTGCAGGATCAGGGCATCGGCCCAGCGCAGCTTGTCCTGCTCGATCTCGATATCGCGGCTTTGCAAACCGTTCTCGAACGCATGCTTCGAATCGAGGCTCGCATGGAACGGCGCGTCGCGGTTGCGTTCGCGGATGTCGTTGGCGTCGAGCGCGGCTTTCCAGTTCATCGCGTACAGGTCGGAAACTTGCACGTCGTGGCCATTGGCCCGCAGGCCTTCGACGGTGAAATCATTGATGGCGCCGTTCAGCGAGCGGCGTTCCGGATGGGCATACACGATCAGCACATTCATAAGGCATTCTCCAGTTCGATACAGACATGGAGGCCAGCTTAAAGACCGAGCGGGTATATTGGAAATGAATATCCGACATTGCAGGCATTGCCATGAATAATATCTTGAGAAGACTCGATCTCAATCTGCTCGTCACGCTCGATGTCCTGCTCGCCGAGCAGAACGTCACGCGTGCAGCCGAGCGACTTCATTTTTCGCAGCCGTCCGTGAGCGTGCATCTCGCCAAGCTGCGCGATATCTTCGACGATCCCTTGTTGTTGCCCGGACCACGGGGCATGCGGCCGACGGCGCGCGCCGAAAGCCTGCGCGAGCCGTTGCGCGAAGCGCTGGCGTCGCTCGAACGCGCGGTGTCGCCGCAAGCCGCATTCGACCCCGCGTCCGCCGACAAAACATGGCGCATCGCCGCCACCGACTACACTGAATCGACCGTGCTTCTGCCTGCGTTGAGCGGCTTGCGCGCGGCCGCGCCGCGTACGCGCATCGCGGTGCTCGAAATCATGCCGCCGCGGCTCGCGAAGCAGGCGGAGAACGGCGAGATCGACCTTGCGTTTCACATTGCATCGCCTGAGACCGCCGGCTTTCACCAGCAGGCGCTCTTCACGGAAAGCTATGTGCTCGTGGGGCGCAAGGATCATCCGCGATTGAAACGGCGGCCGACGCTCGCGCAGTTCTGCGCGCTCGACCACGTGATCGTGTCGCCCGATGGCGGCGGGTTCTCCGGTCCCACGGATGCCGCGCTCGCGACGCTCGGCATGAAGCGGCATGTGGCGCTGTCCGTGCCGCACTTCCTGTTCGTACGTTCCGTGCTTGCGACGACCGATCTCGTTTCGATGCAACCGCTCAGGCTCGCGAAGCACTGGCCCGAGTTGCGCATCGTCGCGCCGCCCGTCGATATTCCCGGCTACGAGATGTCGATGTACTGGCACGAACGCGTGCATCGCGATCCGGCGCATCGGTGGCTGCGCGAGTTCATCGCGCAAGCTGTCTGAAAGCATCGCGGATCATTGATGACGTTTTCGCATGACCGTCTCTATCGGTATTACTGATTCAGCGCATGTAACGCGAGTGCTCCTCGAAGCGGTGCCGTCCGAGCCCATGCAGGCGAAAGTGTGAAGCGCGTCTTGCGAAGCTAAACACTTGCGCCTGTTGCATAAAACACCACACGTATTGCACGAAGCCACGCATCGCGACAATTGATGTGTTAAAAATCCGCGTGCTTTCATGCGTCACGCGACGCTGCTTTCGTTCAGACAGTGAACTGAAAGGCGACGCATGGAAGTCGATCAAAAATCGCTAATAAATAGACGCTCACAACACATCATGAAGACAATCACATCGCGTGCCATCGCAGGTATGGGGGCATCGGTCATCGCGCTCGCCTGTCAATCCGCATTCGCGCAAAGCTCGGTCACGCTCTATGGGGTCGCCGACGTCAGCGTGCGTTATCTCACGAACGCCAACGCCAACAACGACGGCAAGGTGTTCATGACGAACGGCGCCATCACCAACAGCCGTTTCGGTCTGAAGGGCGAGGAAGATCTCGGGGGCGGCCTGAAGGCGATCTTCCGGCTGGAAAGCGGTGTGGAACTGGAGAACGGCCAGTACGCCGACAGCGCGCGCGCATTCAACCGCGCGGCCTATGTCGGTCTTTCGAGCGGCTATGGCACGCTGACGCTCGGCCGTCAGAAGACGCCGCTCTTCGATATGCTCGGCGACACTTACGATCCGCTCACCGTCGGCAATTACTTCGAGAACGCATGGCTGCCGGTTGCACTCGGCGCGGGACTCTATGCGGATAACGCGGTGAAGTACAACGGCACGTTCGCGGGCCTGACGCTCGGCGCGATGTACTCGTTCGGCACGAACTACACATCGACCGGCGCCGGCGGCTTCTCGGGTCAGGTGCCGGGCCATATGGGCGCGGGCAACATGTACGGCTTCACGGCGTCGTATGCGATGGGTCCGCTGTCCATCGGCGGCGGCTATCAGCAGAACAGCGACAACTCATCGAACAAGCAGAAGATCTGGAACGCGAACGCGGTCTATACGGTCGGCGCGGCGAAGCTCTATGTCGGCTATCTGCATTCGACCGACGACACCGGCTTTGTCGACAGCATCCTGCAGCAGCGCGGCCTCGCGTCGGGCACGGATATTCTGAAGGGCTCGGGCCGCCGCGACGACGGTCCGTTCGCGGGCATCACGTATCAGGTCACGCCGGCGCTGTTGCTCACGGGCGCGTTCTACTACGACCACATGAAGAACGCGGCCATCGGCGGCGGCGCGACGGGCAGCGGCAATCGCTACACAGGTGTGGCGCTGGCGGAGTATGCGCTGTCGAAGCGCACCGAAGTGTATGGCACCATCGACTTCAACAAGGTGACGGGCGCGGCCGATGTCGAATTGCCGGGCCGCTCGAATCAGACCGGCGTGTCGATCGGCTTGCGCAACCTCTTCTGATTGCCGGTCAGCGCACGCGCAACGTATAGCGCGTGCGCTGACGATACACCGCGCCGGGACGCAGGACGGCGCGCTCGCCGTCCATGTTGATCTCGTCGGGAAAGCCACCCGCTTCGAGACACAGCCCAGCATGCTTGCGATAGCGCGAACCATCGCGAGCGGGCACGCCTTCCAGATAATTCCCCGAGTAGAACTGCAAGCCGCGCGCATCCGTTGCGACGCTCAGCTCGCGTCCGCTCGACGGGTCGAACAGCACGGCGACCGTGCGCGGTTCGTTTGCGTTGCCGTCGAATACATAGCAATGGTCGAAGCCGCCCGCGAGCGCGAGTTGCGGATGAGATGCATCGAGACGCGTCCCGATCGATGCAGGCTCGCGCAAATCGAACACGCTGTTCGTTACCGCTTCGAGTGCAACGGGAATCGACTTCGCATCGATCGCGAGAAACGTATCCGATGCAATCGATATTTCATGATCGCGAATGCTCGCGTCATTGCCCAGATTGAAGTACGCATGGTTCGTGAGGCTGACGGGCGTCGGCGCATCGGTGCGCGCTTCGTAATCGATCGATAGCATGCCCGCGTCGTTCAGTGCATAACGCACGGTCACATCGAGATTGCCGGGAAAGCCCGCCGCGCCCGAAGGCGAATGCAGCGTCATGACGAGCGCGTCATCGGCCACGTCCACGCGCCACATCTGCCGATGAAAACCCGCCGAGCCGCCATGCAGATGATTGGCGCTTTCATTGCGCTCGACCTGATACGCAAGGCCGTCGAGCAGGAAGCGCCCATCGCGGATGCGGTTGGCCCAGCGCCCGATGATCGCGCCCATGAACGCGCTGCCGTTCAGATAGTCGGCGGGCGTGTCGTGACCGAGCAGCACATCGGCGAAATGTCCTTCACGGTCGGGCGCGAGCCATGAGACGAGCGTCGCGCCCAGATCGCTGATCTCGACGCGCATGCCGGATGCATTGCGTAACGTGTAGAGATGCGCGTCGTCCCAGGGACGAATATCGATGAGAGAAGAGGAGGTCATGCGCGCGATCATCTCACGGACGCGCCGCGACTTCATCGAGATGCAGCAGCAGATCCGCAGGATCTTCGTACACGCGCAAGGCGCCCGAGCGCTCCAGTTCGTCGCTGCCATAACCGCCCGAGAGCAGGCCGACGCCGAGCGAGCGGCATCGGCGCGCGGCCAGCATGTCCCAGATGCTGTCGCCGACGACGACCGTATGCTCGATCGGCACGTTCAGGCGCGCGGCAGCGGCAAGGAAGAGGTCGGGATCGGGCTTCGCGTACTTCACCATGTCACGGGTGATGACCACTTGCTTCGAAGGATCGACGCCCAATGCTTCGAGATTGACCTGTGCGGTCTCCATGCGTCCGCTCGTCGCGATGGCCCATTTCGTCCCTGCCTGCGTGAGCGCTTCGAGCAGTTCGCGCGCCCCCGGCAGCGGGCATACCTGCACGCGCAGCCGCTTGTAGGCTTCTGCATGCAATTGACGCAGCCGCTCGACGCGATCCGCGCTGATCTCGCCATGCGTCTCGCGCAACAACTGATTCGTGAAGAGCCCGCCGCTCATGCCGATCTTGCGATGAATGCGCCACACGGACAATTCGATGCCTTCCGCGTCGAGCGCTTCCTTCCACGCGAGCACGTGCTGATAGACGCTATCGACGAGCGTGCCGTCGAGGTCGAACAGGAATGACGTTTCGATGCGCATGATCTACTCCCTTTGATTGTGTCGTGGCGTCTTCATCATACGCACGATCGGGCGAGCGGGCTGCCGCAGGTGCGATAATGGATGTTTGCGCCGCGCCCGGGTTACCTCGCGGAAAACACGCATAGATCCCTGAATTTTGCATCAATCACGCATGACGGAGCCTATCTTGACCCGCATCGACAATCCCTCCCGCGATCAGGAGGCAGGCGTGGCCGACTCCACGCAAGACACGACCCGCATCGACGATACGCGCATCGGCGCCGTGCGTCCGCTGATCTCGCCGGCCTTGCTGCTCGACGAACTGCCTGTGACGCCCGGCGTGCAGACGCTCGTGGAGGAAAGCCGCGCGGCCATCGCGAACATATTGCATGGCCGCGATGACCGCCTCGTCGTGGTCGTCGGCCCGTGCTCCATCCACGATCACGATCAGGCGATGGAATACGCGCAGCGCCTGAAGCAGGTCGCGGACCGGCTGCGCGACGATCTCTTCATCGTGATGCGCGTGTACTTCGAAAAGCCGCGCACCACGGTAGGCTGGAAGGGCTATATCAACGATCCGCGTCTGGACGGCAGCTTCCGCATCAACGAAGGCCTGCGTCGCGCGCGCGAACTGCTGCTCGACATCAGCGGCCTGGGGCTTCCGACCGCAACCGAGTTTCTCGATCTGCTGAGCCCGCAATACATCGCCGATCTGATCGCGTGGGGCGCGATCGGCGCGCGCACGACCGAGAGCCAGAGCCATCGTCAGCTTGCATCGGGTCTCTCGTGCCCGATCGGCTTCAAGAACGGCACCGACGGCGGCGTGCAGGTCGCGGCGGACGCGATCGTCGCGGCACGCGCGAGCCACGCGTTCATGGGCATGACGAAGATGGGCATGGCCGCGATCTTCGAGACGCGCGGCAACGACGACTGCCATGTCATTCTGCGCGGCGGCAAGAAGGGGCCGAACTATGACGCGCAAAGCGTTGCGGCGGCGTGCGGCGCATTGACGAAGCTCGGCCAGCGCGAGCAGGTGATGATCGATTGTTCGCACGCCAACTCGAACAAGTCGCATCTGCGCCAGGTGGATGTCGCGCAGGACATCGCGCGGCAACTGGAAGCGGGCGAGCGGCGCATCACCGGCGTGATGATCGAGAGTCATCTGGAAGAGGGCCGTCAGGATCTCGAGCCGGGCGTGCCGCTCAAGCACGGCGTGTCGATCACCGACGCGTGCCTCGGCTGGACGCAGAGCGAGCCGGTGCTCGAACTGCTTGCGCAAGCCGTGAGAAAACGCCGCGCGGGCTGATTCGGCGCTGCGCGGAAGAAAGGGACATGAGCGAAGCACACAGGCTTCATTCAAGCAAGACGCTCATGTCCCTCAGGCGATGCGTCGCAGGGGCAATCGCTTACCTCGCCACGGCCGCATTCAACGCATTGATCAACGCCAGCGGGTCGAAAGGCTTGCGCACCTGAACGGACCTCGGCAAGGCGCGGCGCTCGTCGTCGCTGAGCGCGAGATCGTAGCCGGTCACGAATACGACGCCTAGCTGCGGCGCACCGCGACACGCGGCGATCGCCAGCTCCACGCCGGATTGCCCCGCAAGATCCACATCCGTCAGCAGCAATTCGAAGCGATGCTCGCGCAACAAAGCGAGCGCCTCGTCAACGCTGCCCGCATCGATCAGATCCAGTCCGAACGTGCGCAACATCTCAGCGGTGCTCGTGCGCACCAGTTCGTTGTCTTCGACGAACAGCACGCGCATGCGCGACAGCGCATCGTCCGGGGCGTTACGCGGCACACCCGTGTCGATGTCCGCCACCGCGGCCGCCGAGGTGTGCCCGGCTTGGCCGAGCACATGCCGCACCTTGCGCGCCAAAGCTTCATGCGTATAAGGCTTGCTCAACAGATCGATGCCTTCATCGAGCCGCCCCGCGTGAACGATCGCATTATCCGTATAGCCCGACGTGAACAGCACCGCGATGCCCGGCACGCGTTCGCGCGCCTTGCGCGCAAGCTCCGTGCTGCGCAACGGCCCCGGCATGACGACATCGGTGAAGAGCAGATCGATACGCACGCCGCTCTCGACGATCGCAAGCGCGCTCTGCGCATCCTTCGACCGCAACACGCGATACCCGAGATCCGCGAGCATCTCGACGACGGTCGCGCGCACTTCTTCATCGTCCTCGACCACGAGAATCGTTTCACTGCCGCCTTTGGCCGGACCGGCGTCGATATTGGCTTCAAGGTCTTCTTCCTCACGCGCGCGCGGCAGATAGATGCGCACCGTCGTGCCGTGTCCTTCCTCGCTGTACACCTTCACGTGCCCGCCGGATTGCTTGACGAAGCCGTACACCATCGACAGCCCGAGACCCGTGCCCTGACCCTCGCGCTTGGTCGTGAAGAACGGCTCGAACGCGCGTTCCTGCACTTCGGGCGACATCCCCGAGCCCGTGTCCGTCACGGCGACCATCACATACTGGCCGGGCGACACCTCGGCGTGGCGCATTGCGTAGGCTTCGTCGAGCGATGCATTGCCCGCTTCGATCGTGAGCTTTCCGTGACCGTTCATCGCATCGCGCGCGTTGATCGCGAGATTGAGCAGTGCGTTCTCGACCTGAAACGGATCGACGAGCGTATTCCACAAACCGCCCGACACGATGGTCTCGATTTCGATGCCATCGCCGAGTGCGCGCCGGAACATGTCGTCGAGGCCGCGCACGAAGCGGCCCAGATTCACGACCTTCGGCGCGAGCGGCTGCCGTCTGCCGAATGCGAGTAGCTGCGATGCGAGATTCGCGCCGCGCGCGACGCCCGCGAGCGCGTTCCTCACGCGCTGCTCCGGCTTGTCCTCGCCGGCGACGTCCTTCGCGAGCAATTGCAGATTGCCGCCGATCACTTGCAGCAGATTGTTGAAGTCGTGCGCGACGCCGCCCGTCAGCTTGCCGATCGCTTCCATTTTCTGCGCCATGCGCAGCGCTTCCTCGGCCTGACGCAGCGCCTCGGCGGTTTCGCGATCCGCCGTGACGTCGCGGCCCACGCCGTGAATGCGCCGCGTGCGCGGGTCGAGCGATACCGTCCACGCGATCCAGCGCCAGCCGCCATCCGAGCGGCTCAGCCGGCATTCGTAGCGCACCGGCACGCCGTTCGCACGCAGGCTGCCGAGTTCGGCGGTGGCCGCGTGAACGTCGTCCGGATGCACGAGGTCCATCACCGTGTGCGAATGCAGGCGATGCGAATCGAAGCCGAGCACCGTCGTCCATGAAGGACTCACGCGCAGCAGCGCGCCCTCGAAGCTCGCGACGAAGAACAGGTCCTCGCTCAGTTCCCACAGGCGGTCGCGGTCGGCGACGGCATCGGCCACACGGCGCTCCAGCGTCTCGTTCAGATCGCGCAGCGCCGCCTGCGCCTTCGTGCGTTCCGCGATCTCGTCCTGCGCCGCCTGATAGAGACGCGCATTGTCGATGGCGATCGCCGCCTGCGATGCGATGCCTGTGAGAATCCGCTCAGCGCGCTCCGTGAATACGCCCGGCTCAGGATGTCCGAAGAAGAGCCCGCCGAGCACTTCGCCCGTGCGCGAGATGACCGGCGCGGCGAGATAGCTGCACACGGCGAGATGGCCTTTGGGCATGCCGTGATGCGGCGCGTTGTGGCCGTAGCGTGGATCTTTCGTGATGTCGTCCGAGCGCACGATGCCTTCGCCCGCAAAGGTCGGACCGAACACGGCGGTGTTGCGCGGCATCGGGAACCGGTCGAACGTGTCCTTGGGCACGCCCGACAGCGCGTAAAGGGTATAGCGTGCGCCCTTGTCGTCGAGCACGTTGTAGAAGAACGAGCCGAAGGCGGCGCCCGTCAGCTCGGTCGCGGCATCGACGACGATCTGCACCGCGCGGCTCAGCTCGAGCTCCCCCGCGACCGCCGTGCCGACGCGGTTGAGGATCTCCAGCGTGCGCGATTCGTCACGCAGCTTCTGCTCGGTCGCGCGACGCAATCGCGCGAGGCGCAGATTGCTCGACACGCGCGCGACCAGTTCGCGCGCGGGGAAGGGCTTGGTCAGATAGTCGTCCGCGCCCGCTTCGAGGCCGCCAACGCGCGCCTCCTCGCCCGCGCGCGCCGACAGCAGCACGACCGGCGTGTCGCGCAGCGCCTCGTCCTCGCGCACCGCCTGCAGGAGCGCGAAGCCGTCGAGGCGCGGCATCATCACGTCGGAGACGATCACCTCGGGACGCACGGAACGCGCCATCGCGAGCGCGGCCTCGCCATCGGCGGCGACGCTCACGTCGTGGCCTGCCGCGCTCAGCATGCGGCGCATGTAGTCGCGCAGGTCGGCGTTGTCGTCGACTATGAGCACGCGGCCCGGCAGCGCGTCCGCGGGCGTCGGCTCGGCGGTTGCCGTCGCGCCGAGCGGCGTGTCTTCCTCGCTCTCGGCGACCGGCTGCTCATCCGCGTCAGGCATCCAGCGCATGGCGGCATCGACATACGACCGGGCGCGATTGCTCGCCTCGGCATGCGGCGCGCCGGGCGCGTCGAGCGCGGGCTCGAGCGGGGCGGGCAAGGTCACGGTGAAGCACGCGCCGTGGCCGGACGTGCTGTCCACGCGGATCGTGCCGCCATGCAGCTTGACGAGCTCCTGCACCATCGCGAGACCGATGCCGCTGCCTTCCATCGAACGGCCCGCCGCACCCGCGACGCGATGAAAGCGCTCGAACACGCGCGCGAGCTCCTGTTCCGGAATGCCGATGCCGGTATCGCGCACGCTCAGTTCGATGCCGTGCTCCGCGTTCGCGTGCAGCGAAATCCGGATGAAGCCGTCGAACGTGAACTTGAACGCGTTCGACAGCAGGTTCATCACGATCTTTTCCCACATGTCGCGGTCGATGTTCGCGATCACGGGCGTCGATCCGATGTCGATCTCGAGGCGCAGGCCGGCCGATTCGATCGCCGAGCGAAAGAGCGAGGCGAGCTCGGCGGTGAACACGGCGATGTCTGTCGGCTGGCGATGAATCTCGATGCGCCCGGCCTCGATGCGCGAGAAGTCGAGCAGTGCGTTGACGAGCTTCAGGAGCCGCAAGCCATTGCGATGCATGACCTCGACGACGCGCATGTCTTCCCGGCTCACGCGGTCGGGGCTCGTGAGCAGTTCTTCGAGCGGGCCGAGCATCAGCGTGAGCGGCGTCCTGAACTCGTGGCTGATATTGGAGAAGAACGTGGTCTTCGCGCGGTCGATTTCGGCGAGTGCTTCGGCGCGCCGGCGCTCTTCGTCGTAGGCGTGCGCGTAGCCGATCGCCGCGCCGATCTGGCTCGCGACCAGATTCATGAAGGCGCGATAGCCATCGTCGAACAGCCGATAGGGATTGAGCGCGGCGATCAGCACGCACGCGGGACCGGTTTCGCCCGAAGGCGCGATGGGCACGATCACGGCGCTCGCCGGCGCGACGCTCCATGCGCCGGTGGGCAGAGGCGCATCGATGATGCGATCCAGGTTCGTGACGATGCGTGCCTCGTTGTCGCGCAGCACGTCCTGGAAGGGCCACGGGTTCTGGCGCGCGGCATGCAGGACCGCGGGCGCGGCGCGATGCTCCGGCTCGATGCCGCACGCGCTGACGAGCGTCGCCGTATCGCCGCCCGGCTCGACGGCATAGAGCAGCGCGAAAGGCATGTCGCGCGACGCCGTCTGCAACGCGCTCATCGACCGTTCGCACGCTTCGCGCCAGGTGCGCGCGTCGGCCGCCGATGCCGCCAGCTCGCGCAGCACGTTCAACTGGCGCTCGCCGAGCACGCGTTGCGTGTCGTCGCTGTTCGCGCAGATGATGCCGCCCGCGCCGCCGCGATCGTCGGGAATCGGGCTGTAGGAGAACGTGTAATACGTTTCTTCCGGAAAGCCGTTGCGCTCCATGATGAGGAGCTTCTGTTCGACGTACGTGCCTTCGACGCCCGCGAGCGCGGTGTCGAGCAGCGGACCGATCTCGTTCCAGATTTCGCGCCACACGACCGAGGTCGGCCGGCCGAGTGCTTGCGGATGCTTGCCGCCGATGATCGACTTGTACGCGTCGTTGTAGAAGAAGAGCAGGTCGGGGCCCCAGCCGACCCAGATCGGCTGGCGGGAGGTGAGCATGATGCGGATGGCCGTCTTGAGACTTTGCGGCCAGTGCTCGGGCGCGCCGAGCGCCGTTTGCGTCCAGTCGAGCGCACGGATGAGCGCGCCCATTTCGCCGCCGCCCAGGAGGAAGCTCGGGTCGAGACCGTCCATCCTCGTATCCGCGATCAGATTGTCAGCTTTCATCGACGCTTGGTCTCCTCGCCCGGTCTCTCGATGCGGCGACGTCATGTGGCGGCAATGCCCGAATTAACGCTCGAATCGCCCGCGCGCCGCGTTTGCACGGCGCGCAGGCGATTTCGAATTCTCGCACGGAAAACGCTTCGCTTCGCGTCGGCCCTGCGCGTGTGAGGCCCGTCCGCAAACGCGCTCAGGGCGCGGCGACGAATCGAGGCCCGTTGCGCGCACCGTGTCCTGCGCCTGCGTCGACCCGAGAAAGCGCTGCAGCGCGTGCGCCTCGTCCGCATGCTCCACGCCGACCGATTGCACTTCCTCCGGAATCCGCCCGACGAATTGCGCGCCCGGCACCGATAGCAATTCGCCGGCCTGCTGAACGCCTATGTCGTCATCGCCGCTCGCGACGAGCGATGCGACCGGGATGGTCGGCACCATCTCCAGCAAGGCCGCACGCGCGCGCAAGGCAGGGCCGCGTGGGCCTTCGGAACGCTTTTTGCTGAACCGATGCAGCACAAGCACATTGCGTACTCACGCTGCCACGACGTTCGAGAACATGTCCAGACCGATGCCTAGAACCACACTCAACTCCGAAGCCGGAATCTACGAAGGCTTCGATATCTACGCGTCGTATGTGGTCAACGCGACGGGCATGCACATTGGCACACTCAAAGTAGTTCGCAAACGGGACAAGCGCGTGCTCTATCCCTTCGACGGCTGCGAGACCATCGGCCCGTTCGAATCCAGCGAGGATGCGCGGCGCGCCGCCGAAGAACTCGGCAGACGTATCGTCACGGCGGATATCGCAAATCCGGAGCGCTGATCGCATCGCTTGCTAATGTCCTATGACGCTTGTCGACGAAACGGCACGATGCGCGGATATCCACACAGTCGGCAGGCCCGACCGCCCGAATCGGAGCAACGCGGTAAATAGCCCCGCGTATGCGCGGTCGATCGGCAAGAATCGCCCGCGTTTCGGGGAAAACCCCAGCGTTGCGATCGTCCTAGGACATGCCAGCCGTGCCGCATGCGTCTGTATCTTGACCTCAAGGCGGTGCGTGGCGCGCAACTCAGGCGCAGCACCGGGTCACTGACGCATCCGGACAACGACTATGAGTTACCTGCAACCATCCACGAAGCCAGACGCGCAGGCGCGCGGACCCATCAGACGCGCCATGGCGGCCTCGGCCATCGGCAACGCGACCGAGTGGTTCGACTACGGCATCTACAGCTACGGCCTCACTTATATTTCGGCGGCGCTTTTTCCCGGCAGCACCGCGCAGGCCACCCTCTTCGCGCTCGCGACCTTTGCGATTTCCTTCCTTGTCCGGCCGCTCGGCGGACTCTTTTGGGGGCCGCTTGGCGACAGGCTCGGCCGCAAGCATGTGCTCGCGCTGACCATCATCATCATGTCGGTGGCCACGCTGCTCGTCGGCCTCTTGCCGTCGTATGGAAGCATCGGCTTATGGGCGCCGGCGGCGCTCGTCGCGCTGCGCATGATCCAGGGCTTCTCGACGGGCGGCGAGTACGGCGGCGCGGCGACGTTCATGGCGGAGTACGCGCCCGATGACAAGCGCGGCTTTTGCGGCAGTTTCCTCGAGTTCGGCACGCTAGCGGGGTTCTCGCTCGGCGCATTGCTGATGCTCGGATGCTCGGTTCTGCTCGGCAACGACGCGATGCACGCATGGGGCTGGCGCCTGCCGTTCCTCGTCGCGGCGCCGCTCGGTCTGATCGGCCTGTATCTGCGTTCGAAGATGGAAGATACGCCGGTGTTCCGCGAGTGCGCCGAAGCGTCCGAACGCGAACATCATGCGGGCGTGCCCTTGGGTGAGCTTTTCGCGCGCTACTGGAAGCCGCTGCTTCAATTGGGCGGGCTGGTCGTGGCGCTGAACGTGGTGAACTACGTGCTGCTCGCGTATATGCCGACCTTCATGAAGAAGGAACTCGGCATGAGCGATAACCTTTCGCTGCTGCTGCCCTTGATCGGCATGTTGTCGATGATGGTGCTGCTGCCGTTCGCGGGCGCACTGTCGGATCGCATCGGGCGAAAGAAGGTGTGGTGGCTTTCGCTCGCCGGTATCTTCGTCGCGGCCGTGCCGATGTTCACGTTGATGTCGCATGGCATCGCGGGCGCGCTGATCGGGCT
The DNA here is from genome assembly GCF_023631365.1 of Caballeronia sp. INML2. Lineage (NCBI taxonomy): Bacteria > Pseudomonadati > Pseudomonadota > Betaproteobacteria > Burkholderiales > Burkholderiaceae > Caballeronia > Caballeronia sp. INML2. Next base: position 192,892 of record NZ_JALQDH010000074.1, read on the forward strand.
GGGCGTGCTGGGGCTGCTTTATGTGCCGCAACTGGCGAGCATCTCGGCAATGTTTCCCGCGATGTTTCCGACGCAGGCGCGTTATGCGGGCATGGCGATCGCCTATAACATTTCGACGTCGATCTTCGGCGGCACTGCGCCGATGGTGACGGACTGGCTCATCGGGCGCACGGGCAGCACGCTGGTTCCGGCGTATTACATGATGGGTGCTTGCGCGGTCGGCGCCATTGCGTTGTTGTTCGTCACCGAGACCGTGGGATGCTCGCTGCGCGGGCGGGACATTCCGGGCGCGAAGGCAGTGTCAGGGACGCGTCGGGAGGATGCGGGGGTTGAGAGGCTGCCGGAGCATCGGCACGCTTGATGGATTTTTCTTGATTGGTTCGCGGCCCGGCGATTTTTTGCTCGGGCCGATTTTTTTTTGCCGTTACTTCGTGAGGCTCGATTCTCGTTCGTCAGCTATTTGATGCGCAGCAGGCAGGCTTGTCGACGCCGCCGGGGGCAACTGCATGCACCCCCATCCCTCAATGTGCCACCTTCACCGCCTTCTTCCCACCCAGAACGCGCGCCTGCAACACGATCACAAGCAACAAAAACAGCCCGCGAATCACCGACTGCCAGTAAGCGGAAAGCGAGATGTACCCCAGCCCGTTTTCGAAGTTCAAAAGATTGAACACAAGACCAAGCAGCGCGACGCCGGCGATCGTCATCGCGATGGAACCTTCGCCGCCTGTCAGGCGCGTGCCGCCGAGCACCACGGCCGAAATCGCGAACAACTCCCAGCCGACGCCCTCGTTCGGCTGGCCCGCGCCGAACTGCGCGGCGAGAATGGCGCCGGCGATGCCGGCGAGCAAGCCGGAAACTGCATAAACCAACACCAGCGTGCGATCGACATTCAGACCCATCAATCGCGAAGCTTCTTCGCTGCCGCCGATCGCGAGCGCATGCCGCCCGAACCGCGAGCTGCGCAACGCAATCCAACCGATCACGGCCGCCGCCGCACAGACGATTCCCGGAATCGGCAAACCCAGAAAATCGCCTTGCCCGAATGCGGCGAAGTTCATGTCCGACGATATCGCCACCGCATCGTTATGACCGAGCAAGAGCGCGAGCCCATGCGCGCCGAGGCTCGTCGCCAGCGTGACGATGAACGGCAGGATCCGCATGTGCGTGATGACGAGTCCGTTCAACACGCCTACCGCGAGCCCGGCGAGCGATCCCGCGATCACGCCCGCCCACGCCCCGTGCGGGCTCGCCAGCGCCGATACGACGCTCGCGAGCGCAGCCACAGCACCGACCGACAGATCGATGCCCCCCGTGATGATCACGAACGCCATGCCGATGGATATCAGCAGGAACATCGAGTTGTATCGCCAGAACGACGTCACGTTATACGCCGACAGGAAATGCTCATAGCGCATGACGCCAAGCACGAGCAACGCGACGAGCGCGATCAGAATGGGCAAGTTCTTTTTCATGGCAAAGTCAGCCTCGCTTGCGTTGCACATACACCGCGGCGATGATGATCGCGGCCTTGAGCACGAGCGCGGCGGCATCCGGAATGCCGTGCGCGAGTAGCGTGTAACGCAATAACTGAATGATGAGCGCGCCGATCAGCGTGCCCGTGATGTACGCCTTGCCGCCCGTCAGCGCAGTGCCGCCGACCGCCACCGCCGCGATCGCATCGAGTTCGACGCCCAGACCCACGACGTTCGCATCCGACGATGAATTCACCGATATCGAAATGAGCCCCGCGAGGCCCGCGAGCGCGGCGCATGCCGTGTACGCGATCATTTTCACGCGCGCGGTCGGAATGCCGGAGAGATACGCGGCATCCTCGTTGCCGCCCGTCACGAGCAGGTATTTGCCGAAGAGCGTCTTGCGCACGATCCATGTGAACGACGCGACGAGCGCGAGCATCAACAGGATCTGGAACGGCACGCCCGCGACCTTGCCGAGCGCGATCCACTGAAACGCCGGATTGTTGAACGCCTGCAGACTGCCATCGGTGACGACCTGCGCGATGCCGCGTCCCGCGATGAACAGCACGAGCGTTGCGACGATCGGCTGCACGTTCAGGCGCGTCACGAGAAAACCGTTGAAGACGCCGCACGCGGCAGCGGCGATGACCGGCAACGTGAACGCGAGCAGAACGCCGGGTGGCCCGTCGATATTCATGAAGAGCATCGGCGCGAGCGCACCGGCGATCGCCATCGAAGCACCAACCGACAAATCGATGCCGCCTGTTGCAACGACGAGCGTCATGCCGATGCCGACGATCACGATCGTCACCACTTGCGTGAGGTTCACGTTGAACGTCTGCAACGAAAGAAAGTGCTGCGTGAAGATCAGGTTGAAGACGATCATCGCGAGTAGCACGGCGACTTCGCGCTGAATCGCGACGCCGCGTTTTTTCTTCACGGGCGCCTGCGCGATCGGCGCGGCGCGTTGGGTGTCATCGATCATGTCTGGCTTCCTCCACCGCTTCGGCGAGTGTCGATTCCGCGCCCGCGCCGTAAGCGATCGCGTCCATGATGGAGGCCTCGTTCATCTGCGCACCGTCGAGTCGCGCGACCGTTTCGCCATCGCGTATCACGACCGCGCGATCGGCCACGGCGGTGAGTTCTTCCAGTTCCGATGCGGACAGCAGCACCGCAAGGCCCGCATCGCGCAGCTCACGCACGATCTTTGCGACATCGGCTTTCGCGCCGACATCGATGCCGCGGGTGGGTTCATCGAGCAGCAGCAGGCGAGGGTGCGTCGCGAGCCAGCGCGCGAGCAGTACCTTCTGCTGATTGCCGCCCGAGAGTTCACGTATCGGCTGGTCCGGCGAACGCAGCTTGATGCCGAGCGATTCGACAAAACCATCGACGATCTCGCGCTGCTTCGAGACGTCCACCACGCCGCGCTTCGTCAACGCAGGCAGGCACACGAGCGTGAGGTTGTCGCGCACGGAGAGCTCCGGCACGATGCCTTCGGCCTTGCGATCTTCCGTCAGATAAGCGATGCCGCGCGCGATCGCATCTTTCGGCGATTTGAACGCGGCGCTCTCGCCGCCGACAGCGAGCACGCCCCTCGCCGGACGATCCGCGCCGAAGAGAAGGCGCATCGTCTCCGTGCGTCCCGAGCCGAGCAATCCCGCGAGACCGACGGCTTCGCCCGCGTGCACATCGAGCGATACGTCCGTGACTTTCGCGCCCGCGGCGAGGCCTTGCGTGGAGAGCACGACGGGCCCGCGCTTCGCTAGATTCGCTTCTTTCACCGCGCTGTCCTCGTGCACCACGGCGGCGAGCGTGCGGCCGAGCATCGTCGTGACGAGCTTCAGCTTGTCCATCTCCTGCATCGAATTTTCGGCGACGGTCTGACCGTCTCGCATCACGGTGACCCGATCGCACAGTGCATAAAGTTCATCGAGCCGATGCGACACGAAGGTCACCGCGCGCCCGTCATCGCGCAAACGGCGCACGACGTTGAAGAGCAGTTCGACCTCGCGTTCGTCGAGCGAAGACGTCGATTCATCCATGATGACGAGCTTCGCATCCGACGACACCGCGCGTGCGAGTGCGACCATCTGCTGAATGGCGGTCGAATACTCGCGCACGGGCTTCTTCACATCGATGCGTAATCCGAATGATTCGAGCAATTCAGCCGCACGCCGCTGCACGGTCTTCCAGTCGATGAGACCGAAACGGCGCGGCTCGCGTCCGAGAAATATGTTCTCCGCGACCGAGCGGAACGGCACGAGATTGATCTCCTGATAGATCGTGCTGATGCCCGCTTCGCGCGCGTCCTTGGGCGTGCGGAAATCGACCTCGCGGCCATCGAAGCGGATCGTGCCCGCACTCTTGCGATATGCGCCCGTGAGAATCTTGATGAGCGTGGATTTGCCCGCGCCGTTCTGGCCGATGAGCGCGTGCACTTCGCCGGCCGCAACTGAGAGGCGCGCGTGTTTGAGCGCCGCGACGCCGCCGAACGCGATGTCGATGTCCTGCATGTCGAGAAGGGGAGTCTGAGCCATGCCGTGAGTCCGTCGAAATGAAAAAGCGAGCGCCTTCGATCAGGCGCCCGCAAGACACACACGCTTCGCTCAATACCCGTACTGCATGCTCGCGTCGACGTTGCTCTTGTCGTAGAAGCGATCCGAGACCTTTACCCACGGCGGAATCGTCTCGCCCTTCGCGTACTTCTGCGCGACATCGCATGCGAGCGGCCCGAAGAACGGGCTCGACTGCACGCTCGCGCCGAGTTCGCCCGCCTTGATCGCCTCGAGGCCGCCCTTGGTACCGTCGATCGTCACGAGGACGATGTCCTTGCCCGGCTGCTTGCCCGCCGCCTTGATCGCGGCGATCGCGCCGAGGGCCATTTCGTCGTTATGGGCGTAGACGGCGGTGACATCCGGATGCGCCTGCAGAAGCGTCTCCATCACCTGGCGGCCCTTGTCGCGCGCGAAATCGCCGCTTTGCGACGCGACGATCTTCATGCCCGGATTCTTCGCGATGACTTCGTCGAAGCCCTTCTTGCGATCGTTCGCCGCGGAGGCGCCCGTCGATCCTTCCAGTTCGATGATCGTCGCCTTGCCGTTCGTCGCCTTCACGAGCCAGTCGGCGGCGCGGTGCCCCTGATCGATGAAGTCCGAGCCGATGAACGTGATGTAATCCTTGCCCGCCTTCGCCATCGACTGGTCGATGTTGCGGTCCACGAGAATCACCGGAATGCCCGCCTTCTTCGCCTGCATCACGACGGGCACGAGCGGCTTCTCTTCACGAGGCGGGAACACCAGCAGATCGACATGCTGCGCGATCATGCTCTGGATGTCCGAGACCTGTTTGGCCGCCGAGCTGTTGGCATCGGTCATGACCATCTGCCAGCCGCATTTCGCGGCGATCTCCTTGAAGCTCTTGGTTTCCGCGAGTCGCCACGGGTTGTTGCTCTCCGTCTGGGCAAAGCCGACCTTCAACGGCTTCTTGTTCGGGATTTTCGGCAGTCCGTCATCGGCGGCGTGGGCGGCGGTGAAGCCGGCTGCGAGCGTCAGTGCGGTCAGTGCGGCGGCGAGCGGGCGCAGGCCCATGCGCGATTTCTTCTCTAGCGACAGCATGTCTTCCTCCATAGGATGGTTTGCCTTTTTGGTCGTGCCGATGCTTGTGTTGCCCGGTCTGCCTGCTGCGAGAGTAGTCATGCGTACTACGACTTCGGCGATTGTTTCATTGCCGTTTATTAACGTCTAATCACTAATAATATTAATTGCGAGTTGCCGGGCTTCGGCGATTTCCCTGACAGAGCCGCGCTCGATCAGCGGTCCGTCGAGTTTCACGGTGCGACGCCGCACCGGCGCGCCTGCGGCGCGGTTCTCTTCCTCCTGTAGCAGCGTCTCGACCGCCCAGCGCCCAAGCTCGTAGTTCGGCAGCACGACGGTGGAAAGCGGCGGATGCGTATGCCGCGCGATCTCCTGATCGTCATACCCGAGCACGGAGACGTCGTCCGGCACGCGCAGGCCGAGCTGCTTCAGCGCCTCGATTGCGCCGAGCGCCATCAGGTCGTTCGCGCAGAAGATCGCGGTCGGCGGGCTCGGCTCGCGCATCAGCGAGAGCGTGTGCTCGAAGCCGGTGTCCGGGCTCCAGTCGCCTTCGCGCACGAGTTCGGGCGCGAACGGCAGATCGGCCGTCGCGAGCGCGGTCCGGTAGCCCTTCAGCCGGTCGCGCGCCGCGTCCTGCCACGGTTCGCCGTTGATATAGCCGATGCGCTTGTGGCCCGCGGCGAGGAGATGATCCGTCGCGGTATGGCCGCCCGCGACTTCGGCGGGCACGACCGACGACACGCTTGCATCGCTCGTATAGCAGTTGAGCAGCACGGTCGGAACTCTGGCGAGCACCGCTGGCAGCGTCACCCGGCGCGTGTAGACCGTCGCGTAGACCACGCCCAGCACGTTCGGATTGCCGAGCGTCGCGTCGAGCACGCGCGCCTCGATTTCCGCGTTGCCGTGCGTCGAATAGACCGCGAGCATGCGGCCATTGGCAAAGGCGGCATCGCGTGCGCCGTCGATGCTGACGACCGGATGCGGGCTCGTCGAAATTTCGTCGGCGAGATAAACGATCAGATTGCGTTCGCCCTGACTCTTCAGTGCCGTGACCGGCTCGCGCTGCGTCATGCGATAGCCGAGTTCCTGCGCGGCGCGCAGCACCTTGTCGCGCGTGGTGTCGGAAAACTTCGCGCCGCTTGCGTTGTTGAGCACGAGCGAGACCGTCGATTGCGACACTCCGGTGAGCTTCGCGATGTCGGTCATCGTCGGGCGGCGTTGCGTGGATTTTTTCATCGTGTGCGCTGCGTGCGGCGTCTGGACCCTGCGCGGACGACGTCGCGCGGGACGGAAAAACTTGCCATTAATATTAGTGATGAACGACGCGGAAAGCACGTGTTTATTGGGCATTTCAGATCAGGGTTTTCACCGGTTATGACTAATAATATTGACGAACGAATTACACGCGTGCGATTCTGTTCTCACACTCGCAATGAGGAGATTGCGCATGCGCAAATACGACGAGACCACGCGAGACGCGTTCGCCGAAGCGTTCGAACGAGACGGCTTTCTGCTTCTGCGCGACCATTTCCCGCGTGCGGCGCTCGAAGCCTGGAGGGATGCGTTCGCGCCGCTTCTGCAACCGCACGTCGATGCGGCACGCGAAGCATCGACGAGCGGGAATCGCGGACCGGGCCGCTACTACGTCACGCTGCCGTTCGAAGGCGTGTTCGCGGATCCCTCGATCTTTTGCGATGAAGACATCGTCGGCATCGTCGAGCGAGTGGCCGGGCGCGATCCGGTAATGTGCCAACTCGCCACCGATACGCCCGTAGCCGGCTCCGAGTACCAGGACTGGCATCGCGATACACCGCCGCTTTTCGACGACGCACCCGAGACGCCTTCATTCCAGCTTGCGGTGAATTTCCCGCTCGTCGATGTCGATGCGCGCAACGGCCCGCTGGAAACGACGCGCGGCACGCATCGCATGTCGCGGGACGAAGCGCTGGCGGGCCTCGAAGCAGGGCGCTTCGCTGCCGAGCAAGTGCCGATGAAAGTCGGCGACGTGATGATTCGCGATGTTCGCGGGCTGCATCGCGGCACGCCGAATCTGAGCGGCGATCCACGTCCGATGGTGGTGATCGGCTACAGCCGCGCGTGGTACTTCCGGCCCGAGGTGCATATCGACGTGCCGCGCGACGTGTTCGCCGAACTGCCTGCGCGAGCGCGGCGTCTGTTGCGCTTCAATCCCTTGGTCGAGAAGACGGCGCGCACCTTCGACGAAAGCTACCGGCAGTTCGCGTATTGAGCGCCGCGCCGTCGGATACGCTCGTCGAGCTGCGTCACGGCACCCGGCGCGTACTGCTCGCGCCGCACGTGGGCGGATCGATCGCGGCCTTCGACGAAACACGCGATGGCCGTTCGATCGACTGGCTGCGTCCCGCGACGCCTGCCGCGCTCGACGCGCGCGATCCGCTCGGCATGGCGAGCTTTCCGCTCCTGCCGTATTGCAACCGCATCCGAGATGCGCGTTTCAGTTTCGGCGGTGCGATCGTCGATCTGTCCGGCGACGGCAATGCCTTCGCTCATGCGCTTCATGGCAACGCATGGCGCTTGCCGTGGAAAGTGGTCGAGGGGTCGAACTCGCGCGCGCGTTTGCATTTTTTGCACGCGCCTTCGGGTGCAGCGGGGCATCACTGGCCGTTCGCGTATGAAGCGACTCAGGACATCGTGCTCGATGCACACACGCTAACCGTCACGATCTGCGCGCGCAACCTGTCCGATCGGCCGATGCCCTTCGGCATGGGGCATCACCCATACTATCCGCGCACGCGAAACACACGCGTTCACGCACGCGTCGCCGCGATGTGGCATAGCACGCCGGATCTGCTGCCGACGCACGCGGGCGCGCATCCGTGCGTCGATGCGATGGCGTCGAAAGAAGGCATGTGCCCGGATGCGTTCGATCTCGACAACAACTTCGCGGGCTGGTCGCGTACGGCGACAATCGCGTGGCCGGACGAAGGGCGCGCGATCACGTTGAGCGCCGAGGCGCCGTTCGATCACATGGTGGTGTACGCGCCGGCGTCGCATCCCGATTTGCTCTGCGTGGAGCCGGTGAGCAACGTGGCGGATTGGGTCAATCTCCATGTCGATCACGCGATGAAGGGCGGCGCGGTGTTGAAGCCGGGCGAGTCGGTCACCGCGTCATTCGCGTGGACGACTCGCTTCGGGTAGAACTCCGCTCGCTTACTGACCGAAGAAGATGTCGCAGCGCGGCGTCGCGGCGCAGCCGGTCTGAGCGCGCCCGCTCGCGGATGCGCCTGCGCCGGCGGTCATGCCGCCGTAAGCGGCGTCATCGGCCTGGGCCGCGGGCATGGCGGCCGTCTGCTGCTCCGGCGCGGCCTGCGACATGTACATCGGGCGCATCGTCTGAACGAGTTGCTGCGCATCGGCGGGCATGCCCTCGGCATGTGCCGCACCGATGCCGCCGACGTTGGCGACGACCGCGCATGCGGCCATCATCGCGAAAAGTGTTGGACTGACTTTGGACTTCATGCTCCAGCTCCTTGAACGAAATGCACAAGCAGCCGGGAACACGATTCTCGGACTCCTTGCCGCTTTGTCGATGGATGGGTTCGAGCGCAACGGCCAATGGCAAAAGATGCGCTACCCGGCGCGACGAAAGAAGACGCGTCGAGTGCAACGCATGGCGCTCAGTGGCTACGTTACGGCGATGAAGGAGCGGGAGAAATCCCTATTTGGTAGGGATGCTTCGGTAGGGTGCTGAAGAACATCAAAAACGCGCTCGGGCAAGCAAGTAGCCCGAGCGCGTTGAAGCAACGACTTCCAAACGCTTAGTATGACTTGGCAGCGCCGCCGCTCGACGTACCCGAGTCGGAACTGCTCTTCTTGTTCTTGTGCATCTTGCTGCTTTGGGACGAGTCCATTGTGTTTGCGCCCGATGCGCCCGAGGTCGTGCCCGTCACACCGTTGGCGTTGGGCGTGCTCATCCCGGTTCCGCCTTGACCCGCTCCGTTGCCACCCGCCGTGCCGCCACCTGCGCCGCCGCCCGCGCCTTGCGCGAACGCCGCGCCCGACAGACTCAGAATCATGGCCGAAACAAGCAGACTTCTCTTTGCGTTTTTCATGGTTTCCTCCCGTTGATCGATGGTCTCGATACGCTCCGCCTCGCAGAATGCTGCAGCGTCGCCGTTTGACTTGCGCAATCGCCGTGCCGCCCGCGAGCGCGCGGCAATGGCGGTGCATCAGACCATGCTGCGGGAAACGACGCGATCGTTACGCAAGCGCCTCGTCACACCATTCGATGGCCCACGCGCGCGCGCAATGCACGGCATCGGATTCGGTCGCGAACGCATCGAGTTCGCCGGATTCGAAAACTTCCACGTGCGCCGCGTGTTCGTCCGGCAGATGCGTGATCTTCGCGTGAGCGTAGTAGCTGCCGTCCTGGTCGTGACGCGCGGTGCAATCGATATGGAAAGTCTTGTAGTCGAATCGCATAAAAAAGGCTCCGGGAAATGTGTTTCGCGGGCAGGCGCGAAGCGTGCGCAAGCGTATTTGCGTTTGACTCCTCACCTCTCGTGACATACAGTATCATATGCAAGATGGACCTTTCCGAAAAGCTCGAAATCCTTGCGGACGCCGCCAAGTACGATGCTTCATGCGCGAGCGGCGGCGCGCCGAAACGTGAGTCGCGCGGCATCGACGGTCTCGGCGCCAGCACCGGTTCGGGCATCTGCCACAGCTTCACGCCTGACGGCCGCTGCGTGTCGCTGCTCAAGATTTTATTGACGAACTTTTGTCTTTACGATTGCCGCTATTGCATCAACCGGCGGTCCAGCAATGTGCCGCGCGCCCGTTTCACGCCGGAGGAAGTCGTCAGCCTGACGCTCGACTTCTATCGCCGAAATTACATCGACGGACTGTTCCTGAGCTCCGGCGTGATTCGTTCTTCGAACTACACGATGGAGCAACTCGTCCTCGTCGCGAAGACGCTGCGCGAGAAGCATCACTTTCGCGGCTATATCCATCTGAAGACGATTCCCGATGCCGACCCGGAGATCATCGCGCAAGCGGGACGCCACGCCGACCGCCTGAGCGTGAACATCGAGTTGCCGACCGAAATCAGCCTCGAGCGTCTCGCGCCCGAAAAAAGCGGCCGCACGATCAGGCTGGCGATGGGCAACATTCGCGTCGCGCGGGAGGAGTCGGAAGTCGAGCCGCGTGCGCCGCGTTTCGCGCCGGCGGGGCAGAGCACGCAAATGATCGTCGGCGCCGACGAAACCGACGATCGCACGATCCTCGGCACCGCTGAGACGCTATACGGCTCATATCAGTTGAAGCGCGTGTATTACTCGGCGTTCAGCCCGATTCCCGACAGCCCGTCGGGGGTGCCGTCGCAAGCGCCGCCGCTCCTGCGCGAGCATCGCCTGTATCAGGCGGACTTTCTGATGCGCGGCTATGGATTCGGCGCCGCCGAACTGCTCGGCGATGCCGGCAATCTGCCGCTCGATGTCGACCCGAAGCTCGCGTGGGCGCTCGCGCATCGCGACCGCTTTCCCGTCGATCTGAATGCCGCGCCCGCGCGCATGATTGCGCGTGTGCCCGGCATCGGCATGCGCAATGCGAAGCGCATCGTCGAGCTGCGGCGTGCGCGGCGCGTGCGTTATCAGGATCTCGTGAAGTTGCGCTGCGGCATGGACAAGGTGAAGCCTTTCGTCGTGACGGCGGATTACCGGCCGCCGCTTGCCGAGTCGCCGTCCGAAAATCTTCGGCGCGCGCTGGCCACCGGTCCCGTGCAGCTTTCGCTGATCTGATGCACGTCATCGTCATCGACGACGATTTCGACGCATGGCGCGTCGCCGCGCTCGATGCGCTCGCGCAAGGACTCACGCCCGAAGCGATCGACTGGCGCACGCCGGAGGCGCAGCCGGCGCTGTTCAGCGAACCGGCGCCCGCGGCCAACGCAGCTCACGGGCCGCAAATCCGCGTGTCACGCGAACTCGCGTCGCTTTTGAAGGACGCCGCGCATTTCCGCGATGCCCGCCGCTGGAGCTTCCTCTATCGCGTTCTCTGGCGCTGGGCGCAAGGCGACCGCGCAGTTGCGTCGCCCGCCGATGAAGACGGCGCGCGCCTCTACAGGATGGCGAAGGCGGTGCGCCGGGCGCAGCACGACATGATCGCGTACGTGCGCTTCCGGCAGCGCGAGGCATCGCTCGGCGCCCCCGAATATGTGGCGTGGTACGAGCCCGGCCACGACGTCCTCGCCTGGGGCGCGGAGCATTTCGCGGCACGCATGGGACGCTCGACGTGGCTCATCGCGACGCCCGACGGCGCCGCGATGTTCGACGGCGAGCGCCTGCAACTGGAACGCCGCCCCGCGCTCGCATCGGATCATGCGAGCGATACGCCCGACGCGGCCGAAGCGCTCTGGATGACCTACTACCGCAGCATCTTCAATCCCGCGCGCCTGAACGAATCCGCACTCGAACAGCACATGCCGGTGCGTTTCTGGAAAGGGCTGCCGGAAGGTGCGCTGATTCCGCAACTCGTGAGCGCTGCGCGCGGCGGCGCACGTCGCGTCGCGCAGGCGCAGCGCGTCGGCGCGCTCGGCGGCAAGGCGGTGCAGGTACAGGCGCGGGACGCACAACCCGAACGCGACGCGCCCACGTCGCTCGACACGTGCCGCCGCTGCGATCTGTGGCGCAACGCGACGCAGGCGGTGCGCGGCGCGGGCCCGGCCGATGCGCGCATCATGCTGCTCGGCGAACAGCCCGGCGATCAGGAGGATTTGAAGGGCGAGCCGTTCGTCGGCCCGGCGGGGCAACTGCTTCAAGAAGCGATGCAGCGCGCCGGCATGCCGCGCGAGCAGGTCTATCTGACCAACGCGGTGAAACATTTCAAGTGGGAGCCGCGCGGCAAGCGGCGTCTGCACAAGACGCCCGCGCAACAGGAAGTCGAAGCGTGTTCGTACTGGCTCGAACAGGAATTGCACGAGGTCGGCGCGCGCGTGATCGTTACGCTCGGCGCGACGGCGTTGACGGCGCTTTTCGGACGACGCGCGACGCTATCCGCGCATCTGGGACGCGTCGTGCCGTATCGGGATAAACAGGTTGTCGCGACGTATCACCCGTCGTATGCGCTTCGGCAGAACGACGAAGCCGCGCGCGAGCGAACCGTCGCGGCCATCGTCGAGGCGCTCGAACGGGCGCGCGAGCTCATCGGCAGATAAGCCCGGAACGAGCTCAGAACGCCGCGCGAATCACGCCGCCGTCCGCGCGCAACGCCGCGCCGTTCGTCGCCGATGACAACTCCGAGCACACATACGCCACCATGTTCGCGATTTCCTCGGGCGTGATGAAGCGCTTGAGAATCGAGGTCGGCCGCGCTTCTTCGAAGAACTGCGTCTCGAAGTCCTGAAAGCTCTTGCCCCCCGAAAGTTTTTCGACGAACTCGGTGACGCCCTCGGAACTCGTCGGCCCCGGCAGCACTGAATTGACCGTGACGTTCGTGCCCTCGCACGTTTCCGCGAGACCGCGCGCGAGGGATATCTGCGCCGATTTCGTCATGCCGTAATGAATCATCTCGACGGGAATCTGGATGCCGCTCTCGCTGCTGATGAACACGACGCGGCCCCAGTTCTTCTCCTTCATCTTCGGCAGATACGCACGCGACAGTCGCACGCCCGACATGACATTGGCATTGAAGAAGCGCAGCCATTCCTCGTCGGGGATCTCCTCGAATGGCTTCGGATCGAAGATGCCCATGTTGTTGACGAGAATATCGACATGCGCAAAGCGCTTCACGAGGTCGTCGACCTGCGCGGCGTCCGAGACGTCGCCCGCGAAGCCTTCGGCCTGCGCGTTCGGCACGAGTTCGCGCAGCTTCGCGAGCGCCGCGTCGACGGACGCCTGCGAGCGGCCGTTGATGATCACGCGCGCGCCTTCACGCGCCAGCGCCACGGCGATGGCATGCCCGATGCCTTTCGTCGAACCGGACACCAGCGCGAGCCTGTTGGCGATCTTGAGATCCATTTCTGCTCCTTCGAACGAGTTTGCGGATTGCGTCGACGTCCAGGCGCGACGGGTTCGGAGGATGGTAACCAGAACCGGGCTGGTTTGCAGAAGTCACGCGCATCAGCGGTCGACGTGCCCTGGTTAGTTAGGAAAACAAATGAATATGTTGCCCTTCGGAAATGCGGTCCCTCGCATGATTTGTATCTGTCAGAGGATTGCGCGAACATCCCGCGCGGCCCATGAAACTCCGCGACATAAATGCCCGATGGCCAGCGCTGCGGCCTTCGGCCATAGTTGCACCTGCGTGATCGAGAGCGAAAACAGCACAGAGAACCGAGAGCCGCATCACGCATCCCGAATCCACTCATTCATGATTCCCGGCGCGGCCGGTACGGAGGTGCAACATGTCCAACCCGATCAAATTCTCGTCGCTCAATGCGGTCTTCAAGAAAGCGCGCGGCGCGGCGCTGGCCGGATTCATCGTCGGCACGGCGCTGCTTGCCGGATGCGCGAGCAATCCCGCACAAGCCTCGGGCCAATACAACCAGTACGGCGGCCAATACGTGCAGACCGTCGCGGCCGTGCCCGCCGTGCGTCCCGACACCATCTACGTCTATACCTTCGCGAGCGATTCCAGCGACGTGAAGCTCGACAATCACGGCCTGATCTCGAAGATCGGTTCCGCAATGTCCGGTGATTCGCAGGCGCAAAAGCAGGCGCAGGACGCCGTCGCGGCGCGCGATGAGGTCGCGAACGAAATCGTCGCGAAGCTTCAGTCGATGGGCCTTCGCGCGGTCCGCGCCGACGTGCCGCCGCCGCAAGACCAGAACGTGCTCGAGGTCGTTGGCAACATCAGCACGATCGACGCGGGCAATCGTCGCCGCCGCATGGTGATCGGCCTCGGCGCGGGCGAAAGCAAGGTCGGCGCGACCGTGCAGCTCGTCTTCAAGCCGGCGCACGGCGCGCCGCAACTGCTCGAACAGTTCGACGCGAAAGCCGACAGCGGCCACGCGCCGGGCGTCGCGGAAATGGCGGGCATCGGCGCGGCGGCGGGACATGTCGCGACTTCGATCGCGGTGTCGGGCGGGCTGCATGCCCTATCGGAGACAAAGCACGCAGGCGTGTCGTCCGATGAAAAGCGTCTCGCCGACACCATCGCCAAACAGATCGTGAAGCTCGGCCAGGAGCAGGGCTGGATGGCGGCGAAGAGCTGATCGAAGTCGAAACATGCGTGGTCCGGAAGCTGCTTGCACTATGATTCCGGACGAATGTTCGCTTTGCGAGGCCCGCGCATGCTGACGATTGCCCTGATTGTCCTGACCGTTGTGGCGACGCTCGTCGTCGTGCTCGTGATTGCGAATCTGACGAGTGGCGAGAAGAAGATCGAGCACAAGATCGAACGGCTCTACGCGAGCGACGATCCGCAATTCATACGCTCGATGGGTCTGCTGCTCGGACCGCCCGTCATCGGCGGAAACCGCTTCGAGGTGCTCCTGAACGGCGACGCGATCTTTCCGTCGATGCTCGAAGGCATCCGCGCGGCGCGAGAAACGATTACCTTCGAGACCTTCATTTACTGGTCGGGCGCGATCGGCGAGCAGATTGCCAGCGCACTGTCCGACAAGGCGCGCTCGGGCGTCGCGGTGCATGTGCTGCTCGACTGGGTCGGCTCGTCGAAAATGGACAAGCGCTACCTGCAGATGTTGCGCGAGGCGGGCGCGGAGGTGATCCAGTATCACAAGCCGCACTGGACGGGACTCGGGCGCATGAACGACCGGACTCACCGCAAGCTGCTGGTGATCGACGGGCACATCGGGTTCACGGGCGGCGTCGGCATCGCCGAGGAATGGACCGGGCACGCGCAGGACGAAAAGCACTGGCGCGACACGCATTTTCGCGTCGAAGGCCCCGCGGTCGGGCAGATGCAGGCGGTGTTCATGGACAACTGGGTCAAGGCGACGGGCAACGTATTGCACGGCCCCGCCTATTTCCCGCATATCGACGCCGCGGGCGACGGCTTCGCCCACATGTTCAGCAGTTCGCCCTCGGGCGGCAGCGACGACATGCAGTTGATGTACCTCATGGGGATCACCGCCGCCACGCACTCCATCCATTTGTCGAGCGCGTACTTCGTGCCGGACAAGCTGACCATCAACGCGATCGTCGAGGCGGCGAAGCGCGGCGTGCGCGTGCGCATCATCACGCCGGGCAAGCGCATCGACACGCACACGGTACGCGAGGCGTCGCGCGCGTGCTGGGGCGATCTGCTCGCGGCGGGCGTCGAGATGTACGAGTATCAGCCGACGATGTTCCACTGCAAGCTCATCGTGGTCGACGAATATCTGGTTTCGGTCGGCTCGACCAACTTCGACAGCCGCTCGTTCAAGCTCAACGACGAAGCCAACCTCAATATCTACGACCGCGATTTCGCGCGTCGCCAGACAGCGATTTTCGACGACGACGTCGCCCAGTCGAAACGCATCACGCTCGATGACTGGCGCCGCCGTTCGCTCCCGGAAAAGCTGCTGGAGCGCGTTGCCGCGCTGCTCGATTCGCAGCTTTGATGTCGGCACGAAGCACGTAGCGAATATTTGTCAGCCGGGCCTCAAGATCGCGGGACGCAAGCCGATAAGACGCTCACGCAATCGAGCCTTCGGGCCATCGGCAACCATGCACGGCACTTACAACTTCTGGCTGGTCGCGGCGTCGCTCGTAGTCGCGACGCTCGCTTCCTATACCGCGCTCGACATTTCGGGCCGGATCGCCTCGCTTTCGCGATCGCGCATGCGGCACATCTGGCTCGCGGGCGGGGCGGCGTCGATGGGCATCGGCATCTGGTCGATGCATTTCATCGGCGTGCTCGCCTTCGAATTGCCGATTCGACTCGGCTACGATTTCAAGATCACTGCCGGGTCGCTCGGCATCGCGGTGCTCGTGTCCTTCTTTGCGCTGCGTGTCATCACGAGCAAGCGGCTGACGGCGAGACGCCTCGTCGCGAGCAGCGTGCTGATGGGTGCGGGCATCGCGGCGATGCACTACACCGGCGATGCCGCGATGCGCATGCAACCGGCGATCGTGTACGATCCGCGCCTTTTCGCCGCGTCGATCGCGATAGCGGTGATCGCGTCGGGCGCGGCGCTGTGGATCGCGTACACGCTCTCGGATGCGAACCAGACGAACGTGCTCGTCAAGCGCATGGGGTCCGCGCTGGTGATGGGCATCGCGATCACCGGCATGCACTACACGGGCAACGCGGCGGCGGAGTTCTTGCCGGGCTCGATCTGCGGCGCGGCCAATGACGTCGATGCGCACTGGCTCGCGACCACCATCGTGCTCTTCACGCTGGCGATTCTGATCATCACGCTCGTGCTGTCGCGCTTCGACGCGCGCACAGCGCTGCTTGCCGGCTCGGTGTCGCGTCTGAATGGCCAGATCGTGCGCATGGCGACCTTCGACACGCTCACGGATCTTCCGAACCGCCGCACGATGAACGAGCGCTTCGATCGGGCTATGCGGAACGCGAAGCACAGCGGCGGCCGCTTCGCGATTCTCTTCATGGACCTCGACGGCTTCAAGACCATCAACGATTCGCTCGGCCATACGGTCGGCGACGAAGTGCTGAAGGCGTTCGCGCGGCGCCTGCAGGAATGCGTGCGCGGCGGCGATACGGTGGCGCGCCTCGGCGGCGACGAGTTCGTCGTGATGCTGGAAAACCTGCACGCACCGACCGATGCCGAGAAGATGGCCGAGCGCATTCTCGACGAGATGAAGAAAGGCCTGCTCGTCGGGAATCATCCGTTGCAGGTGATGCCGAGCATCGGCATCGCGCTGTTTCCGCAGGACGGCGACACCGTCGAATCGATGCTCAAGCACGCGGACTTGGCGATGTACGAGGCCAAGCGTGGCGGGCGCAGCACGTATCGCTTCTTCGAGGCGAGCATGAACGAGGCGGCGGTGCGGACCTTGCAGATACAGCAGGCGTTGCACGAGGCGTTGAACGGCGGCCACTTCTATTTGCTCTTCCAGCCGAAATTCCGTGGCAAGAGCGGCGAGCTGGCGGGCGCGGAGGCGCTGATCCGGCTGGACCATCCAGAGATCGGCACGCTGACGCCGCTCGAATTCATTCCGATCGCCGAGCGTTCCGGTCAGATCGTGGAAATCGGCTATTGGGTCGTGCACGAGACCTGCCGCCAGCTTGCGCGCTGGCGTGATGAAGGGTGTCCGCCGGTGAAGGTGGCCATCAACCTGTCGCCGCGACAATTGCACGAGGCGGATCTCGTCGAGAACATCATGATGATCGTGCGCGCGGAAGGCGTGCAGAGCGAGCAGATCATGTTCGAGATCACGGAGACGGTGGCGATGCAGGACGCGCCGCGCACGATCGAAATGATCCGCGCGTTCCAGGAGAATGGTTTCGAGATCGCCATCGACGATTTTGGCACGGGGTATTCGAGCCTCG
This sequence comes from Caballeronia sp. INML2, assembly GCF_023631365.1. Classification (NCBI taxonomy): domain Bacteria; kingdom Pseudomonadati; phylum Pseudomonadota; class Betaproteobacteria; order Burkholderiales; family Burkholderiaceae; genus Caballeronia; species Caballeronia sp. INML2. The sequence continues at coordinate 210,398 of NZ_JALQDH010000074.1, forward strand.
CCTATTTGCAGCGTTTTCGCGCGAAGCAGTTGAAGATCGATCGCTTTTTCACGAACGGGCTCGACGAGAACGGGCAGGAAGGGCGCGCGATCGTGTCGGCGATCATCGCGCTCGCGCATTCGCTCGATATGGATGTGGTCGCCGAAGGAGTCGAGACGGGTTCGCAGCTCGACCGGCTTCAGGACATGATGTGCGACGAGATGCAGGGCTTTTTGCTGGCGATGCCGCTTTCCGCCGATGCGTTCGGGGTGATGCTGGAGCAGGGAGAGGTGAGCGCGTAGGCGGGCGTGGTCTGGTTCGAGGTGTCCTCGAATTTTGACTAACAATATTACTTAGTCATCCTTTCCGATATGTAAAAATCCTCACGTTCGCGGCGAGACATCGTCGCGGCGTATCGACGAGGCTAATAAAACATAGGGGTCAGGATGGTCAAGGGAAATGCGCCGCATATCTTGAGTTTCATCAATCTCAAGGGAGGCGTCGGCAAGACGACAACGGCGGTGGCCGTCGCGGAGATTCTCGCGCTCGAAGCGCGCCAGCGCGTGCTGCTGATCGATCTCGATCCGCAGACCAATGCCACGGTGAATCTGATTTCCGAAGTCGAGTGGGGCGAGCGCGACCACGCCGGGCACACGATCGCGCAACTGTTCGAGGACAAGATCAACAATCAGCTTCCGCCCAAGTTCGATATCGAGTGCGCGATCATACGCGGGGTGTCGACGGTCGACGGTGGCATCGAAGGGCTCGATTTGCTGCCTTCCAGCATTCGCCTGATCACGTTGCAGGACCACATTCCCGGCGTCGCGATGAAAGGGCACTTCACCAACAATCCGCTCGATATCCTGAAAAAGGCCCTGCATCCCGTCATCGACCGATACGACTACATCATCATCGATTGTCCGCCGAGCCTCGGCGCGGTCACGCACAATGGCCTGCGCATCTCGACCGGTTACGTCATTCCGACCATTCCCGATATCGTGTCGACGTGGGGCATCTATCAGATCGTCGACCACGTCCGTGGTTTCGCCGCCGACCTCGGGCAGAAGATCGAGCCGCTCGGCATCGTCGCGACGAAGGTGCAGAACAACAAGCTCCACGAACGTGTCATGGACGATCTGGCGCATGGCCGCCTCGGCAAGTTCAACCCGTCGGGCGTGCCGCAGCCTCATTTCTTCAAGAACTGGATTCCGCAATCCGTCGATGTTGCGCGCGGTGCGGATCACGAAGCCCATCTGCGCACGCTCAACAACAAGTACGGACCGAACGCGTATGCCGCTTTGCAAGGACTCACACGGGAAATCCTGACACTATGCGAAGCAAACACCCAGTGATCGCGCTGCTACAAGGTCTCTCCGCCTTGCTTGACGATGAAGCGTCGAGCAATCCTGCTTTTGCGGCAAAACTCGACGCGTTGATTCGCCCGCCCGAAAAACCATCCGGCGCGCGTCCGAAAACGTCGACCAAGCCCAAGGGCATCGACGTGCCCGACGTCCATGCCGAACTCGCAGCGCGTGGCGACGAAGACTTCCGCGCGTGGCTATGCACGCAGCCCGCCGATGTCCTCAAGGCCATCATCCGCCGGCAGGACCTCGATCCCTCGCGTCGTTCCTCGAAGTGGAAAGACGAGAAGAAGCTGGCGAACTTCATCGCGGACGGGTTGCGCGCCCGCCTGTCGCGAGGCTCGGCGTTCATCGGCCGGACACTTGACCCAAGCTGACGCCCTCAATCCATCGCCGCATGCGCGACCGATTCATCCCCGAGAGCGTTGCGCGCCGGGCGAATCAGCAACAGCAACGGCACTACCAGCAACGTCGCGACGAACATCAGCTTGAAATCGTTGAGATACGCGATCATCGACGCCTGCTGCGTGATGGTCTGATTGAGCATCGCCATGTCCTGCACGGAGCCGCCCGACAGGATCGATTGCATCGCGGGATTGAACGGCGTCACCTGCGCGGCGAGGTCCGCGTGGGCGACCTGCGTGTTGCGCGTCATCAGCGTCTGCACGATCGAAATGCCGATACTGCTGCCGATATTGCGCATCAGACTGTAGGTGGCGGTGCCGTCGGCGCGCAACTCGGGCGTGAGCGTCGAGAACGTCAGCGCCGACAGCGGCACGAACACGAGCCCGAGTCCAAAGCCCTGAATCACGCCCGGCCACACGATATCCGATGCCGACAGAACGATCGTGTAGTGCATCATTTGCCAGAGCGCCAGCGCCGAAATCAGGAAACCCGACAGCAACAGCAGACGCGCATCGATGTGCTTCAGAAGCCGCCCGGCGACGAGCATCGCGATCATCGTGCCCGCGCCGCTCGGCGCAGTGACGAGCCCGGTCGTCGCGACGGGATAGTTCATCAGGTTCTGCAACATCGGCGGCAATAGCGCGCGCGTCGCGTACATGACCGCGCCGATCACGAAGATGAAGCACGTGCCGGTCGCGAAGTTGCGGTCTTTCAGCAACTGGTATTTGAAGAACGAGCGCGCACCGGCCGTCGCCGTATGCGCGATGAAGAAGATGAAACTCAGCGCCGCGAGCAGCGCTTCGATGCGAATCTCCATCGAGCCGAACCAGTCGAGTTGTTCGCCGCGATCGAGCATCGCCTGAAACGCGCCGATCGCGAGGCCGAGCGTCGCGAAGCCGAATGCATCGAACTTCACCGCACGCCGCGCGACCTGCGCGGGCAGGAACGTCAATACGCCAAAGAGCGCGAACGCACCGATCGGCACGTTGATGAAGAACACCCAGCGCCAGTTGTAGCTGTCGGTGAGCCAGCCGCCGAGCGTCGGACCGAGAATCGGCCCGACCATCACGCCCATGCCCCAGACGGCCATCGCCTGGCCCTGTTTCTCGCGCGGATTGATGTCGAGCAGGATCGACTGCGACAGCGGCACGAGCGATGCGCCGAAAACGCCCTGCAACAGCCGCGACGCGACGATCTGCGCCAGCGTCTCCGACAGCCCGCAAAGCGCCGATGCGACCGTGAAGCCCGCGATCGAGACGCACAGCAGCTTCTTCACGCTCAACTGGTCGGAGAGCCAGCCGGTGAGCGGCGTCGCGATCGCCGCCGCGACGATGTAGGACGTCAGCACCCACGTGATTTCGTCCTGGGACGCCGACAGGCTGCCCTGCATATGCGGCAGCGCGACGTTTGCGATCGTGCTGTCGAGCGTCTGGATCAGCGTCGCGAGCATGATCGAGACGGTCAGCATGCCGCGGTTCAGGGGCGCCGCGGCGCGTTCCGTGGAGACTTCGGAGGACATGGAGGTGGCCGCGGGAAGCGGCTTTCATAAGTAGGGTGATGATAAGCAGGCTTATTATAGGGCGGGCGCATTGCGGCGCAATTCGGTCGATTACGGAGTGTGCGCAACGTGCCGCGCTGAAAGCTCTTCCATATAATCGCGCGATGGAAACCCAACTCGACAAGCGCTTCGGCTTTCTGGTCGCGGACGTGGACCGCCTGTGCGGCAATCGTTTCGACGTATTGGCCAGGTCATCGCTCAATCTCACGCGCGCGCAATGCCGCGTGCTCGCCTATCTTTCGCATTACGGCGAAGTGAATCAGGCGCGGCTCGCGGGGCTACTGGAAGTCGCGCCGATTTCCGCCGGACGGCTGCTCGACCGCATGGAAGAGGGCGGCTGGATCGAGCGTCGCCCGAATCCCGACGACCGCCGCGAACGCCAGGTCCGCATGACCCCGAAGGCGGAAAAGGCGCTCGACAAGGCGCGGCGCGTCGGCGACGAGATCGCGTCGGAGGCGCTCGCGGGCTTCAGCCGGCAGGAAAGCGAGCAGTTGATCGCGCTGCTGCAACGCGTGCGCGGGAATCTGAGCCGCATCGTCGACCGGTGACCGATCGCGGCGCATGCCTTCGCTGCCGGTTTGCGCGCGCCGTGCTAACGTGCCGCGCATGGATCGCCGATTGCTTGCGCGATCCGCGCAAGTGTCGTCGTCAACTGTCGCCATCCATCCGGAGAAGATCGATCATGAACAAACGAACCGCACCGTTGGCCGTCATCGCCCTGTCCGTCGCCGCGTTCGTCGCGATGCCCGTCGCGCAAGCGCAGGACACGGCCGCCTCCACGCCGAAGCAGATCAAGAAAGCCCAGCGCAAGGAGGCGCGCGCGAAGAAGAACGCCGAGCTGAAGCAACTGGAGCAGAACGGCTACAACCCGGCTGGCGAACAGACGAACTATCCGCAGAATCTGCAGAACGCGCAGGCGAAGATCAATGCGCAGAACGCCGGGAAACCGGCCCCGGCGTTGGCCCCGTAATCGATTCATCGTGTGGCGAAGACGCGGGAGACATCCCGCGTTTTCCGCCGACTGCCTTCGGCATAGAAGGCAACACGCAAGGTGCAAGTTCCCGATCGTCGACGAAGCGCCGCGGACACGGCCGATGAAGCGCGGAGGATACGAGCATGCGGTGGCGATCGTGGCTGTTGATCTTCGCGTTGTGCGACGCGCATGCGGCATCGCGCTACTACGCGCCGATGTCCTTCTATCCGCACGACGCCGTGCGCATCTCGCGCTTTGCAGCGGCGCCGGGCGCCATGCAGGTGCCCTACGGCGCGGGCGCGAGAGTCGGAGAAGGCGACTTCTACATCGTTTCGAACGCTACGTTCAAGGCATTGACGGCGCACATGCAACCGGACGGCACGATCGCGCTCGTTCAGTCGAAATGGACGCCGGAACTTGCCGCAAGTCAGGTCTGGACCGTCGATAAGGAAGGCAGCGGCTTTCGCCTGTATTCGAAACTCTACGGACGATACGTGACGCTCGGTGCGCGCGTGGGGCTCGAAGCGGCGTCGGGCGAAGCGCGGCAGAACTGGAGCATCGAAGCCGACGCGAACGCGGTGACCATCGCGGCAAGCGGCACGAAGACGGGGCTCGTCGTCACGCGTCACGCCCTGCGCGACGGCGCGTTCGTCGAAGTGAGCGCGCAGGCCGGGCAATGGCGTTTGTACGAGGTGCACAACGAAGGTGCGGATCACGCGTATCGCACGCACGATGCAGCCCTGCAATCGACCTACGACAACGCGGCGAAGCGCTATCACCTGAGCGCCTATGCGCCCGATGCGATCGAAGCCGACCGGCTCGGCGGCTTTCGCTGGACCGACTATCATCCGTCGGGGCTGTATGTGTCGAAGGGAGAGTCCGTCGTGATAGATGTGAGCGGTCTCGCCGACGATGGTCCGGATGGCCTCGTCATCATGGTCGGCAACAAGAACGGCTTCTACAGACGTCAGCCCGCGGGCGATCCTCAGATGATCCTCGCGACGGAAGGGCGCAACGAATTCGTTGCGTCGCGCGATGGCTTGCTTTACTTCGAATACGTCGATAGCGGATTCAACGAGCGCCCGCGCATGTCGATCGATATCTTCGTGCGCGAAGGCGGCAAGCCTGTGCCGTTCTATACCGAGGCCGCGACGACGCTCGTCGAATGGCGCGCGATGCTGCAACGTTACGCCGATTCGCCGCTCGTCGAGATGGTCGGCAGGCGCACGATGTTCACCGTCGCGCGCTCGATGTATGACAAGGCGGGCGCGGCGGACCCGGCCGCGCTGCTCGGCTATATCGGGCGGATCATGGGCTATCACGACGAGGTGTCCGGACTCGATGATTCGAGTGCGCTCGATGCACCCTCGCCGCTGCGCGTGCATTTCGTGCAGGACGCGATTTCCACGCACGCGGAGTTGCAGAACGCGTATATGTACGCGACGTACTACATGATCGGCCTGCCGCTGAACAGTGCCGCCGAGACCTTGCTACAAACCGCGAAGGCCGATGAATGGGGCGTGTGGCACGAGATGGGCCACATGTATCAGCAATGGGACTGGACGTGGCCCGGCGTAACCGAGACGACCGTGAACATCTATTCGCTGCACGCGCTGCAACGTCTCGGTACGCCGATGGCCTCGCCGTTGATGCAAGTCGTCGATGCGCGCGGCAGAAAGAACCGGATCGAGCTCGCGGCGCTTTATCTTGCGCAGCCGTCGCGCAATTTTCTCGACGATGCATCGTTTCCACTGCCTTCCGAGGCGCTGTGGATCAGGCTCGTGATGTACGAGCAGTTGCGCCGCGCGCTCGGCGACGGCTTCTATGCGCGGCTGCACAAGTTCTATCGGCTGCATCCGCTGATGGAGGATGAAGGCGGCGACAGGCGCGCGGTGCAGACCTTCATACTGCGCGCCTGCATTGCGGCGAATCTCGATTTGAGGGCGTTCTTCGAGCGATGGGGCTTGCCGGTCGATGCGGGTACGCACGCGGCTATCGGCAAATTGAAGCTGAATGCGCCTGCGACGGATTTGACGCGCACGCGGATCTGACGCGCAAAAAAACCGCCGACGCGCGAGGCGGTCGGCGAAGTTCTGGCTCTTGCGAGGGCTGCCAGAAACGCTTCGACCATTCATGCCGCATCGGCTAGCCGGATGTCGCTGCGCCCGTCCCGCCGCGTGGCTCTGCGCCGCGTCATCGCACGACCTATGCGCGCGCCCGGCACGTTATCGATGCCGAATGCGGGCCGCGCGAGAAAGAAACCCTGCGCGAGCACATGCGGCCACTGCGCGATCCACTGCGCCTGCGCGGCCGTCTCGACACCTTCGACGACAATTGCCACCTTGAGCCGCGTCAGCAGCGCGAGCACCGACGAAAACACCATGCACGCATTCGGGCTGCGCGGCGCTTCGGCCAGCAGCTCCTTCGCGATCTTCACCGTGCCGAAGTCGATCGGACCGAGTGCGGCGAGACACGAGTAGCCCGTGCCGAAGTCGTCCATCGCGACGCTCACGCCCTTGTGCTTGAGATGACTCACTACCTTCGGCATCGACGGCATGCGCGCCAGGTCTTCGCTTTCGAGCAATTCCAGCTCGATGCAATCGGGGGTGACCCCGTGCGACCGGCAAATCGAGTCCATGCGGTCCGCGAATCCCGGCAGCGCCGCGACCGATGGCGGCACGTTCACCGCGACCGAATAATGCGCGCCGCCGCGCGCCCGCCACGCCCCGATTTCGGACGCAACGACGTTCAGCACGAACCACGTGAGTTCGCGCATGAGGTCGGCGTCCTTGAAGGCCTCGCTGAATGCGCCCGGCAGCAATACGCCGTACTCCGGATGACGCCAGCGAATGAGCGCTTCCATTTGCGCGAGTTCGCCACTGTCGACTCGGTAGATTCCCTGATAGGCGATGCAGAATTCTCCGGCCTCGAGGCCGTCGAGTATGCGATGCCTGAATGCATGATCTGAGTTCGGCGCGGCTTTCGCGACAGGCGAGCCGTGTGTCGTTCTGTTCATGCTTGAGCCACCCCTCCCAGTTGGTCGTGGAGGCGGTTGCACGAGTCGTGCCAGACTTGCAGACTGTGCGCAATGCGAAGCCTCACAACGTTTGCGCGCCGGCGCATGCTGTCACGATTGCGGCACGAGGCGTCACGCCGCGTTCAGGGTTGCGTACCGATTTCGTGACGCCTTCTGCTGTGTGGGCTGGCGCACATAAGCCGAGTTCGCGTCCGCCTGCATCGGCATGCCGTTTTGAAGCTTCTGCTCAATAATTCTGGAACGTTTGTAATCCGGACCGATGCCGAAAGAATGGCTGGTCAGGCGGTTGCGGTCTGCGCGACTGGCCACATGCGTTCGAGCGCGCTGCCATCCTCGCGGAACAGATGCACATGGCGAATGCTGAAGCCCGCATTGAGGCGCTGCCCTTCGACGGCCGTCGATTCGCCCGAACCCTTCACCTGAATCACGAGTTCGTTTGGCAACCGCACATGCAGCAGCGTCTCGCCGCCGAGATGCTCGATCACCATGACTTCGCCGGAGAGACCGCTGTCGATATCGCCGCCGCCTGCTTCGACGAAATGCTCGGGCCGGATGCCGAGCGTGAGCGTTTCGCCCGCTCGCACGGTCGACGCCGCAAAAGGCAGCGTAAGCGGCTCGCCGCCGGGCAGCTCGATGGTGACCCCGGCGGCATCGACCCGCATCACGCGCACGTCCATGAAGTTCATCTTAGGCGAGCCGATGAAGCCCGCCACGAAGCGATTGTGCGGCGTGCGATACAACTCGAGCGGCGAGCCGATCTGTTCGACGCGTCCGTGATTCAGCACGACGATGCGATCGGCCATCGTCATGGCTTCGGTCTGATCGTGCGTGACGTAGATCATCGTCGCATTGAGCTGCTTGTGCAGCTTGATGAGTTCGAGACGCATCTGCACGCGTAATGCGGCATCGAGATTGGAAAGCGGTTCGTCGAAGAGAAAGACCTTAGGCTCGCGCACGATCGAACGTCCAATGGCAACGCGCTGACGCTGCCCGCCCGACAATGCGCGCGGACGGCGTTCGAGCAGCTGGCCGATCTGCAGAATCTCCGCCGCGCGATGCACGCGCTCTTTGATCTGCGCTTCGGGCAACTTGAGCATGCGCAGCCCGAACGCGATGTTTTCGTAGACCGACATGTGCGGATAGAGCGCGTACGACTGAAACACCATCGCGACGCCGCGTTGCGAAGGCTCGAGCTCGGTGACGTCTTCGCCGCCGATCAGTACTTGCCCCGAGTCGCTGCGTTCGAGACCTGCGATGGTGCGCAGCAAGGTGGACTTGCCGCACCCCGAGGGACCGACGAAGACCATGAACTCGCGATCTGTCACCTCGATGTCGACGCCCTTCAACACATCGACGCCCGCGAAGCTCTTGCGGATCTGCTGCAAATGGACTGCGCTCATACGTTGTCTCCTGTTTGCTGCGGCAGCGCAGCATCGGACGCATCGTCGAATTTGTTCTTGACAACCTGCTCGCGCCAAAATATACAATTGTAAAACCGAAATTACAAGTGAAACGACGCACGACAAAGCCGAACCCGTAAGCCTTACCCGCTCGATAAAAACCAAGGAGACAGGCATGAAGAAGCGCTTCATCCCGGCCACGCAGCTCGGCCCGATCAAACACGTCGCGGCGGTCGCGCTGCTGGCGGCGAGCGCAGCGTTCGCCGCATCGAACGCGCAGGCCTGGACTTTGAAGGAAGCGGCGCAGCCATACTCGGGCACCACGATCAAGGCCATCTTTCTCGATCGTCCCGGCTACAAGGCCGCGCAGCAACTGATCCCGCAGTTCGAGAAAGAGACGGGCATCAAGGTGCGCTGGGAAGTGATTCCTTACGAGAACACGCGCGAGAAGGAAGTGCTCAACTTCGTTGGTGGCGGCGATCAGGACATCGTGCTCGTCGATGTCGTGTGGATCGGCGAATTCGCGAGCAACAAGTGGCTCGTGCCGATCAAGAAGTTCACCGACGATCCGAAACTCGCCGACCCGAACCTGAACCTCAAGGGCTTCTTCCCGATCCTGCTCGATTCGTTCGGCACGTGGGACAAGGTCACCTACGGTCTGCCGTTCGATAACTATTCGGGCCTCATGTTCTACAACAAGTGCATGTTGAAGGACGCGGGTTTCGACGAACCGCCGAAAACCTGGGACGAGTTGCTCAACACGTATGCGCCGAAGCTCACGAAGGGCGACAAGTTCGCGTTCGCGTTGCAGTCGCGGCGCGGCGAGACGCAATCGGCGGATAGCTTCATGCGCGTGCTGTGGCCGAATGGCGGCTCGCTGCTCGATGCGAAGTTCAAGTCGAATCTGATGTCCGCGCAATCGCAGGCGGGCCTCGAATATCGGCAGAAGCTGATGAAGTACATGCCACCGGGCATCGTTGATTTCGATCATGCGGAAGCGGTGAACGCACTCGCGCAAGGCCAGGTCGCGATGATCACCGAGTGGTCCGCGTTCTATCCGACACTGACCGATCCGAGCAAGTCGAAGCTCGGCAACTGTCTCGCGATCACCACCGAGCCGAAAGGTTCCGCTGGCCTCAAGCCGGCGCTCGGCGGCTTCTCGCTCGCCGTGAACGCGAAGTCGAACGCGAAGAAGCAGGCGGCGTCGTGGCTGTTCATTCAATGGATCACGTCGGAAGCGATGGCGAAGCCCTACCTCGAAGCGGGCGGCGTGCCGGCGCGCACGGCGGTGTATCAGGACAAGGCCGTGCAGGACAAGTATCCGTTCGTGAAGCCGATGGTCGAATCGTGGCAGGGCGGCGTGCCGGATTATCGTCCGCGCTTCCCGGAATGGCCTGCCGTGTCGGAGGTCATCGGCGAATGGGGCAGCAAGATGATGCTCGGCCAGGTGACGGTGAAGGAAGGCGCGCAGACCATCGGTCAGAAGACCGAGGACATCCTGAAGAAAGCGGGCTATTACGACGGCAAGAAGCCTTTGCTGAAGTAACTTCATTCAAGGAACCGGAGGCGTTCGAATGGCTTCACCTGCAATGCGTGCGCGTGGACCGCGCAAGCCCGCGCGCTACTTCGGCATCGTGCCGCGTTCGCCCGCTTTCTGGTTCCTGATACCCGCAATCGCCGCGCTCGCGGTCATCGGCATCTATCCGCTGCTGCTTGCGCTCTATAACTCGTTCCATCAGTACAAGCTCGCGGATCTGGGTTCGGGAACGCCGTTCATCGGTGTCGACAATTACATCGCGACGCTGACCGATCCGAGCTTCTGGGGCGCGCTCGGACGCACCGCGTTGTTCCTCTGCGTGACCTTGCCGATCGAGATCGCGCTCGGCCTCTTCGCCGCGCTTTTGCTTCATCGCACGGAATTGCCGTGGATGCGTGCGGCCGCGCGTGTGAGCCTTGTCATTCCCATGGCGACGACGTATGCGGTCGTCGGCCTCATCGGGCGGCTGATCTTCAATCGTCAGTTCGGCGTGGCGAACTATCTGACCGGGCTCGTCGGCATTCCGCCGCAAGACTGGCTCGCCGATCCGACGCTCGCGTTCGTCTCCGTGATGATCATGGATATCTGGCAATGGACGCCGTTCTGCGCGCTGATCCTGCTCGCCGGACTGTCGATGGTGCCCAAAGAAGCCGAAGAAGCCGCGCGCCTCGAAACGCCGAAGTGGAGCATGATTCTCTGGCACCTGCAGCGTCCGTATCTGCTTCCGGGTCTCACGGCCATTCTCATTCTTCGCTCGGCCGACATGCTCAAGATGTTCGATGCCGTCTTCACGATGACGCGCGGCGGGCCCGGCGCCGCGACGGAATTCATCAGCGTCTATATCCAGCGCGTGGGCTTTCGTCTCTTCGATCAGGGCATGGCGTCCGCGCAGGCGATCATCCTGCTCATCCTGACGATCGTGCTGTCGCGTCTTTATATCCGTTTCGTGTATCGGGAGGCTGCGTGAGTTCGATCAATATGCCAGTCACGCAACGCGCGAAGCGCGCACGGGCCGCAAGAAAACGCGCCACTGTATGGCATTTTATCGGTCTGGTGGTCGTGTTTCTGTCGTCGGTGTTTCCGTTCTACTGGATGGTGACGACGAGCCTGAAAAGCCAGGCCGATGCGCTCGCGTATCCGCCGAAATGGCTGTTCTCGCCCACCTTCCATCACTACACCGCGGCGCTCTTCGAACATGACGTGGCGGGCAGCCTGCTGAACTCGCTCATCATCGCGTGCAGCACGACGGTCCTCGCGATCCTGCTCGGCACACCCGCCGCCTATGCGCTCGCGCGCTACGAATTCCGCGGCAAGGAAGACTTGTGGTTCTGGTTCATCTCGAACCGCATGGTGAGCCCGGTCGTGCTCGCGGTGCCGTTCTTCCTGATCGCGACGAAGCTCGATCTCGTCGATACGCATATCGTGCTGATCCTGCTGTATCTGACGTTCTCGTTGCCGATCGTCGTATGGATCTGCACGGACCAGTTCCGCAACATTCCAGTCGAGCTCGACGAAGCCGCGCGTCTCGACGGTGCGTCGCCGTGGCGCGTGTTCTGGCGCATCAATCTGCCGCTCGCGATGCCGGGCATCGTCGTCTCGGCGATCTTCGCGTTCATTTTCTCGTGGAACGATCTGCTCTATGCGCTCGTGCTGACGCGCAGCGACGCGATTACATCGCCCGTCGCCGCAACGAGCTACATGAGCGGCTATGAATTGCCGTGGGGCGAGATCATGGCGACGGGCACGCTGATCGTGCTGCCGATGGTGGTATTCGCGCTGCTCGTGTCGGGCCGACTCGTGCAAGGCCTGACGATGGGCGCGGTGAAATAAAATCCCGCAGCCTTTCATTGAACAACGGAACAGCATGACCATAAGCATGAGCAAGAGCGCACCGTCCATCGCCATCGCGGAAGCGGACGAGTCCATCGATTCGGAAGAAGAACTCCAGGCGCGCGTCGCGTGGCACTACTACGTCGGCAATCTGACGCAGCAGGAGATCGCGCAACGCATCGGCAGCAACCGCGTGCGCGTGAACCGGCTGCTCGCCGCGAGCCGCGAATCCGGCCTCGTGCAGATCACGATCAACAGCAAGATCGCGCCGTGCGTCGCGCTCGAAGAAGCGCTCGCGAAGCGCTTCGGCCTCGAATGCGCGGTCGTCGTGCCGACCGGCGCGAACAACGAAGCGAACAATGCGGCGCTCGGCATCGGCGCAGCTTCCTACTTCGCCAAGCAGATCGTTGCAGGGCAAACCATCGGTCTCGGCTGGGGCCGGACGATTCGCGCGGTGCTGCGCGCGATGCCGCAGCGCACGTATGGCGCGGTGTCGGCGGTGTCGTTGCAGGGCGGCTTGTCGCATTGCCCGAGCATCAATACGTTCGATATCGTGTCGGACTTCGCGAACATCTGCCGCGCCGATGGCTATCTCTTCGCCGCGCCGATTTACGTGAGCAGTCAGAAAGCGCGCGACGTGATCCTGCAGGAAGAGACCGTGCGGGAAACATATGAACTCGCGCGCAACGCCGACCTCGCATTGCTCACGTGCGGCGATCTGACGGAATCGCTCGTCGTGACTTACGGCATCGACAATCCCGAGCAACTGCGCACGCTGCAAAAGGCGGGCGCGGTCGGCGACATGCTCGGTCATTTCATGGATGAAGACGGCGAACTGATCGATCATCCGCTGAACCGTCGCACCGTCGCGATCACGCTCGATGACTTGCGACGGGTGAAGCGCGTGATTCTGGTGAGCGGCGGCCAGAAGAAATTCCATGTGACGCGCGCGGCGTTGCGCGGGCGCTATCCGTCGGTGCTCGTGACCGACGAGGACACCGCACGGCGTCTGTGCGACGAGCCTTGAAGACGACACCATGACAGCTATCGACAGAAACCGCGAGTTCGCGGGCAAGACCGTGCTCGTCACGGGCGCGGGCAAGGGCATCGGTCATGCGACAGTGCATCTGCTGATCGAGCGCGGCGCGCGCGTGATCGCATTGAGCCGCAGCGCCGCCGACCTCGATGCGCTGAAGAATGAGACCGGCTGCGAAACCATCGCCGTCGATCTCGCCGATGCACACGCTGCGCGCGAAGCCGCGCGCGCGGTTCAGCCCGTGGATCTGCTCGTGAACAACGCGGGCATCGCGATACTGGAGCCGTTCCTCGATACGTCCGTCGAAGCCTTCGACCTCACGATGAACGTGAACCTGCGCGCCACGATGATCGTCGCGCAGGAGTGCGCGAAGAGCATGATCGCGCGCGGCGTCGGCGGATCGATCGTCAACGTGTCGAGCTTGTCGGCGAATGTCGGTTTTGCGCTGCATGCGGCCTATTGCGCATCGAAAGGCGGGCTCGACGCCATGACCCGCGTGATGGCCAACGAACTCGGTCCGCATGGCATTCGCGTGAACGCCGTGCTTCCCACCGTCACGATGACGCCGATGGGCGAACGCGCGTGGAGCGATCCCGCCAAGGCCGGGCCCATGCTCGCGCGCATTCCGATGAATCGTTTCGTGCAGCCGGTGGAAGTGGCGCGAACGATCGCGTACCTGCTCTCCGACGATTCAAGCATGGTGAGCGGCGTGAGTCTGTTGGTCGATGGCGGATTCCAGTCCTGCTGATGCCGCTTATCTCTCTCAAAGGAACGACGATGGAAGCACTGGTTCTCGAAGAAGCAAGACGCATCAGCTTGCGTCCGTTCAGCTTGCCGCAGGTCGTGGGCCCGCGCGACGTGCGCATCAAGATTCATACGGTCGGGATTTGCGGCAGCGATATTCACTACTATCAGCATGGCCGCATCGGACCCTTCGTCGTGAACGAGCCGATGGTGCTCGGGCACGAGGCATCGGGCACGATCGTCGAAGTCGGCGAGGACGTAAAGCATCTGAAGGCGGGCGATCGGGTATGCATGGAGCCGGGCGTGCCGGACATGGAATCACGCGCATCGCGTGAAGGCCTGTACAACCTCGATCCGAAAGTGCGCTTCTGGGCGACGCCGCCGGTAAATGGCTGCCTCGCGCCTTATGTGGTGCACCCGGCCGGCTTCACGTACAAGTTGCCGGATAACGTGAGCTTCGCGGAAGGAGCGATCGTCGAGCCGCTGTCGATCGGTTTGCAGGCCGCGAAGAAAGCCGCGATCAAGCCGGGCGACGTGGCCGTCGTGCTCGGCGCGGGCACGATCGGCATGATGTGCGCGCTCGCCGCGCTCGCGGGCGGATGCAGCCGCGCGATCGTCTGCGATCTCGTGCAGGAGAAGCTCGACCTGATCGGCGGTGTGCAAGGTGTGACCCCCGTGAACATCCGCGACAGGCGTGCTCTCGATGTCGTGCATGAACTCACGGATGGCTGGGGCGCGGACATCGTGTTCGAGGCGAGCGGCAACGAGAAGGCGTTCGACGGCATCGTCGATCTGCTGTGCCCGGGCGGCTGCCTCGTGCTTGTCGGCATGCCGCAGCGCGCGATTGCGCTGGACGTGGTCGCGGTGCAGATCAAGGAGGCGCGGATCGAATCGGTATTTCGCTATGCAAATATCTTCCCGCGTGCGATTCAGTTGATCGCATCGGGCAGGCTCGATGTGAAGCCGTTCATCTCGCGCACGTTCCCGTTCGCGGAAGGCATCAAGGCGTTCGAGGAAGCGGCGAGCGGCGTGCCGACCGACGTGAAGGTGCAGATCGTCCTGGAAGAGTGAGTTCGTCGTTCATATAACGAAAGGGAGACACGTCATGGCCGATGCAGAGATGACAGCGATCGTATGCCGCGCGCCGAAGGACTATCGCGTCGAGCGCGTGCAGCGTCCGAGTGCTGCGAGAAACGAGCTCGTGATCCGCATCGCCGCCTGCGGCATCTGCGCGAGCGACTGCAAATGCTGGTCGGGCGCGAAGATGTTCTGGGGCGGCCCGAATCCGTGGGTCAAGGCGCCGGTCATTCCCGGGCATGAGTTCTTCGGTTATGTCGAGGAGCTGGGTGAAGGCGCCGAAGCGCACTTCGGCGTGAAGAAGGGCGACCGCGTGATCGCCGAGCAGATCGTGCCTTGCGCGAAATGCCGCTATTGCAAGTCGGGCGAGTACTGGATGTGCGAAGTGCATAACATCTTCGGCTTTCAGCGCGAAGTGGCCGATGGCGGCATGGCCGAATACATGCGCTTTCCGCCGACGGCGATCGTGCACAAGATTCCCGATGGCATTTCGCTCGAAGACGCCGCGATCATCGAGCCGCTCGCATGCGCGATCCATACGGTAAATCGCGGCGATATCCAGTTGAGCGACGTCGTCGTGATCGCGGGCGCGGGACCGCTCGGGCTGATGATGACGCAGGTGGCGCATCTGAAGACGCCGAAGAAGCTCGTCGTGATCGATCTCGTGGACGAGCGTCTCGCATTGGCCCGCGAGTACGGCGCCGATATCACGATCAACCCGAAAACCGACGATGCGCTGGAGACGATCCGCTCGATCACCGATCGCTACGGCTGCGACGTATATATAGAGACTACTGGCGTGCCGGCCGGTGTATCACAAGGGCTGGAACTGATTCGCAAGCTCGGCCGTTTCGTCGAGTTTTCGGTATTCGGCGCGGATACGACCGTCGACTGGTCGATCATCGGCGATCGTAAGGAACTTGATGTCCGCGGTGCGCATCTCGGGCCGTATTGCTATCCGATCGCAATCGATCTGCTCGCGCGCGGGCTCGTAACGTCGAAGGGCATCGTCACGCATGGCTTCACGCTGGACGAGTGGGACGAGGCCATCAAGATCGCGAATTCGCTCGACTCGATCAAGGTGCTGCTCAAGCCGAAATGATTGCGTCAGAACGGCACTTCGCCCACATGCCATAGCACGCCCGAAGGATCGAACACGAAGCCGACTTTCATTCCCCACGGTTGGATCGCGGGCGCGCGCGCTGGCTTGACGGTGAAGCGCTCGCTCAGTTCTTCGGGTTTCATTTCGCGCCACCACGCGTCGACATCGCGCACGAGCATTTGCAGCATGCAGTTTTCCGCGAACTCCTTCACGTAGAAGTTTTGCAGAATGAAGCTGAAGCTTTCGGCTTTGAGCATCGCGATGTCGTCGTCCTGATGCGTGACGCGAAAGCCCAGTGCTTCATAGAAGCGCCTGGACAACTCGAAGTCTCTGGCGGGAACGAATGGGCGCAGCGCGAGAAGTTGGTTCATCGGGATGATTCAGTGAGATGGGAGGGCGTAGTGTACCGTCCCGCCCAATGGCCTCACGATGCCGATGAATGGGGCCGCGCTCGATCATGAAAGCGACACGCCCAGCAACTTGCCGAGGCCGAACGTGCAGCCTGCGGCGATCATCCCGATCAGCACTTGCCGCGTTGCCGAAAAGAGTGCGCTACGTCCATTAAAGAGCGATGTGAACATGCCGATACCCGCCAGTCCGAGCCCGCTCAAGACAATGCATTGCGCGATGCCCTCGGCGCCGCGCGCCCATAGAAACGCGATTCCCGGAATGATCGCGCCCACCGCGAACAACGTGAAAGATGCGAGCGCGGCGGTCCACGGATTGCCGCCAAGCTCGCGCGGATCGAGGCCGAGTTCTTCGCGCGTGAGCGTATCCAGCGCCTTGTCCTTGTCGCGCATGATCTGGGCGGCGACGCGCTTCGCTTCCGCGGCATCGATGCCCTTCGCCTGATAGATGAGCGCGAGCTCGTGACGCTCCGCATCGGGCATGTGGTCCAGCTCGTCTTTCTCTTTTGCGATTTGCGTGCGCGCGAGTTCGCGCGCGTTGGTCACGGAGAGCCACTCGCCCAGCGCCATCGATGCGGCCCCCGCCATGAGGCCCGCGAATGCGGTGAGAAGCACCGTCTTGCTGTCGCTGCCCGCGCCGGCGACGCCCATGATGAGGCAGAAGTTCGACACGAGGCCGTCGTTCGCGCCGAGCACGGCCGCCCGCAGATCATTGCCCGACGCCACGCCGCGATGCCACGATTCGGCCGCTGCGATCGCGCCTCCCTTGCTCAGACCTTTGCTGCGATTCGCCACGTCCTGAACGATATCCGCGTGATGCCATTCTTCCGCCGACATTTGCGCCGCATCGGGCTGTCCCGCGTACTTGTCGCGATCGGCCATTTCGTTTGCGGCGACGGAGCGCAACACGAAGTCCGGCCCGAACGCACGGGCCAGCGCGCGCATGATTCGTGTCTTCGCGCTGATGCGATGCGTTCGCACGGAGACGCCGTTCTCCCGCAACTTCGCGGCCCATATGTCGGCATGACGGCGCTCTGCCTCGGCCAGCTCCGCATACACGCGCCGTTTCCCTTCCTGCGTTTCTGCTTGCGCGAGCGTGTCGTAGAGCGCGGCGCTGTCGAGTTCGTCGGCGAGATTAGCCGTAAAGCGTTTGAGTTCGGTCTGGGACGCCATGACGTCACCTTTTATCGTTCGTCTCGATCATCCAAGAGTAAAGAGGAACGCCACGTCTTATATTGAATAACCCTACGACATGCGATGAGTGAGAATGGAATCGCGTCTCATCGTCGTCATTGTTTCGATGCAACCCGCTTGCGTTGCGACGGCAGCATGCGGGTCAGCGTTTCATCGTGCAACACGAATTGATGAAACAGTGCCGCGCCGACATGCAAGCCTGCGAGCGCAAGCAGCACCCATGCGAAGACGCGATGCCAGTCACCGAGCGCGTGCCCGACGGGCGATCCGGCGGGCGAGAGCGGCGGCATCGGAATGGAGGCGAGCAGCGTAACGGGCCAGTCGCGCGACGATGCATTGGCCCATCCCATCAACGGAACCGCGATCAGCAGCAGGTAGAGCAACCAATGCGTGTAGCGCGCGAGCGCGCGCAAGGGGGCGGGCAAATTGCCGGCCTCGGGCGGCGCGGGATGCACGCTGCGCCAGAGCAGGCGCACGAGGACGAGCAGCACGATCACGACGCCGACGCCCAGATGCCATGCGATCAAACCCACGGGCTTCGTGTCGCGATGCACGTCCGGCATCGCCCAGGCAAGCACATATTGAACGAGCAGCAGCAGGGCCGTGGCCCAGTGAAAGAGACGAGCGGGCGGGTTATAGACCGATGCGAATTCCTGGCGCATGACATGTTTCTCCGACGAGACGAGACGAGGCGCGGTCGTGCAAATGCGACCGCAACCCTTGATGATGGGGACAAAATGCTTAGGCGAGCCTTAGCGCCTCGAAAGAAAGGGGCATCGACACGCCGAATTTCTGATGGGCGATGACCACTGGCCCTGCGGCATCGAAGTGAATCGCGCTACACTCGAAACCTTCCTGCGCGATCATAACTCTCAAGTGTTGTCGAAACGCCGCTTGAGTGTCGAAGATGTCTTTCACCCGGCTTCGTTCGAAATGGCCAGGTTATAGCGCGCTTCTTACGACAACGCATATCACGATGACTGCCCCCACCGCCGCCTCGTCGAGCGAAATGACCACGCCCGGCGTGCCGCCCGTGCCCACCTCGTTCGCGCTTTTCAAAGCTTTCTTTTTCATTGGCCTGACGGGGTTTGGCGGTGTGTTGCCGTGGGCGCGCCGCATGCTGGTGGAGCGTCTGGGCTGGCTCACGAGCCGTGAGTTCGCGGAGTTGTTGCCGCTCGCGCAATTACTGCCGGGGCCGAACGTCGCGAACATCGCGACCGTGCTCGGGCGGCAATATCGCGGCGCGAAAGGTGCGGCAGTCGCGGTGTTCGCGCTGTATCTCGCACCGACCATCATCACGATCGGGATCGGTTATGCGTATGCCCGATGGGGACATGCGCCGGTCACCGCACATCTCTTCGCGGGACTCATGCCTGCTGCGACGGGGCTCGTCATCGCGACCGTGCTCAAGCTCGTGACGAGCTTGCCGCGTGGCGTGGCCAGCATCGTGCTCGTGGCCGCGACGTTCATCAGCATTGCGCTCATGAAGATTCCACTTCTTATCGTGCTTGCCGTGCTGGGGCCGCTCGGCACGATCACGATGCTACGGCGCGCGCAGAAGGATTAATGCGATGTGGAGCACGCTCGCCGATCTATTCGTGCATGGTTCGATCTGGTCGCTGCTCGCCGTCGGCGGCATGAATGCAACGCTCGCCGATATCCAGCGTTATGCAGTCGATACGCGTCATTGGGTCACGGGCGAGCAGTTCGTCACGTTCTTCTCGATCACGCAGGCCGCGCCGGGTCCGAACGGCATGGCGGTCGCGTTGATCGGCTTTCAGGCGGCGGGACTCTCCGGAGCACTCGTTTCGACGATCGCGAAGATCTTGCCTTCTTCGTTGATGGCCTATTTCGTGAGCGCATGGGTGGAGCGCAGGCAGGACTCGCGCATCGTCGCCGCGGTTCGCAAAGGACTCGCTCCGGTGACCGTGGGCTTGCTCGTATCGGCCGCTTATGTGTTTGCGCGCGAGACCGATGTGAACGTGTCGCGCGCGCTTTGCACGCTCGTGTGCGCAGCAGTCGCTTATCGCAGCAAGCTCAATCCGATCTATCTCGTCGCGGCGAGCGCTCTCCTCGGGCTGGCAGGCGTATTCGGCTGATAACCATTACCTAGCCGGCAAGCGCCGCATCGACATCGACGATGATTTTGCCGCGCGCCGTGCCATCCAGCAGCGCCTCATAAGCACGCTCCGCGCTATGGAAATCGAAGCGTCGCGCATCGACGCGAGGCGCGAGCTTGCCCGCTTTGGCGAGCCGGGTCGCTTCGTACAACATCTCGCCATGATGCGCGCGATGCTGTCCCGTCAGTAGCGGATGCAGCGTGAACACGCCCGAATAACTCGCTTCGCGAAACGACAGCGGCGCGAGCGCATGCGTGCCCCATCCCAACGCGCTGACGACATGACCGAAGTGCTTCACTGCTGCGAACGATGCATCGAGTGAAGCGCCGCCGACGGTATCGACGACGAGATCGAAGCCGGAGCCGTTCGTATGCCTGGCGACGTATTGCTCGACGCTCGTATTGCGGTAGTCGATCGGCGTCGCATCGAGGCTATGAATGAAGGCGTGATCGCGCTCGCTTGCGGTAGCGAACACATGTGCGCCGAGTGCGCGCGCGAGTTGCACGGACACGTGCCCCACGCCACCGGCTCCGCCTTGCACGAGCACGGTTTGCCCAGCTTGCAATTTCGCGCGATCGACGATGCCCGCATAAGACGTGATGAACGCGAGCGGCAGGGCGGCCGCGTGGCGCATCGAAAGATTCGCGGGCTTATGCGCGAGAAGCGCGGCATCGACTGCGGCGTATTGCGCGAGCGAGCCCTGAATGCCGCCGACTCCGCCGGTCATGCCGTACACCGCATCGCCCGGCTTGAATGCATCGACGCCTGCACCGACTGCTTCGACGACACCGGCCATATCGATGCCGAGCACGAGCGGCAAGGGATGTTTTGCATGTGCCGCGGCGCCCGCGCGAATCTTGGTGTCGAGCGGATTGAGCCCGCTCGCGGCGATACGCACGAGTACTTGTCCCGGGCCCGCTGCGGGACGATCGATTGCGACGAGTTCGAGCGGGCCGTTGTGACGATCGAGATGAGGGCTTGCATGGTGGACATCGTCGACTCCGGAAAGGTTGAAGGCTGATGGCAGTGCGCCCATACTCGGCCATGCACCCAAGCATGTAAATCGACAGAGTCGCACGATGATCATACGAAAATGAATGGGCCAAATCTCGAATGGAGTGACGTTCGCATCTTTCTTGCGATAGCGCGCAGCGGCACGCTCGGCGCGGCCGCAAGAATGATCGGCCAAACCCAGCCGACGATGGGGCGGCGACTGCGCGCGCTTGAAGAATCGCTGGGTCACGTGCTTTTCCAGCGTACGCGCGACGGCTTCGTGTTGACCGACGAAGGCGCGGCCGTGCTGTCGTATGCCGAACGCATGGACGAAGAGGCGCTCAGCTTCACGCGCGCGCTCGCGGGACAGGATGCGAAGCTCACGGGTGTGCTGCGAGTGTCATCGTCGGACTGGTTCGGCGTGCATGTGCTTACACCGATATTCGCGCGCTTTCTCGCGAAACATCCCGAGGTATCGATCGAACTCGTCACCGATGCGCGGCGCTATAACCTCGCGCGACGCGAAGCCGATCTCGTGTTTCGAATCACGCCCTTCGACGAACCCGACGTCATACAGCGCAAGCTCATGCATATCGATTACGCGTTATATGGACGTGCCGATCTGACATCGCCCAAAGCGGGTGACGGAAAAGGGCAGACGCTCATCAGCATGGATAGCGCATTCGATCAGTTGCCGGATGTGCTTTGGGTAAAGCGCATGTTGCCCAACGCGAAGATCGTTTTCGGCAGCAATAATCGCGACGCGCAAGCGCAAATGTGTGCACAAGGTACGGGCTACGCGGTTTTGCCATGCCCGCTAGGCGATGGCGACGCGCGCCTGGCTCGCTTCGATGTTGGAGAAGCCCCGCCCGGAAGGGACGTATGGCTGGGTTATCACCGCGATCTGAAACGCGTGGCTCGCCTGCGCGCATTGCTGGACGAAACCGTGGCGGCGCTTCAGCGGGATAACAGTTGATTATCGATGCAACTAACTGTCCTATCCGCCAACCTTCATTAAATTGATCGCGTTACTGCCCGCATATTGGAGTTTCAGGCAATCGGGAAGACCCAAAGCGCGCGCAGCAATCTGAAGCGCAAGCGCAAAGTTATGCGTAAACGCGCCGTCATCCAAGCCTGATTTTTAAAGCGGCGCTACAATCCCGGTGCCTGAAAACCGACTGCCACTGCACGCAGTTGGCCATGGCGATATCCGCCGAAACCTTATAAGCCGGAGCCGCTCATGAGCACGCTTTCCATCAATGGCGAGAATCACACGATCGACGTACCGCCCGACATGCCTCTTCTTTGGGTATTGCGTGACATCGTGGGACTGACGGGAACCAAATTTGGCTGCGGCATCGCGCAATGCGGTGCATGTACCGTTCATCTCGATGGCGTCGCCGTTCGTTCATGCGTGTTGCCGATCGCAGCGGTCGGCGATCGCAAGGTGACGACGATCGAAGGCGTCGGCGACACGCCTGCCGGCAGGAAAGTGCAAGAGGCATGGCGTCAACTCGATGTCGTGCAATGCGGTTATTGCCAGTCCGGACAAGTCATGTCCGCGGCGGCATTGCTCACGACCGTCCCCGATCCCAACGACGCCGATATCGACGCCGCAATGGCAGGCAACATCTGCCGCTGCGGCACCTATCACCGCATCCGCGCTGCCATCAAGCAGGCCGCGAAGGAGGCGTGACATGTCGCAAGGATTGATCGAAGCGGGACATCACGCGGCTCGCGCGGGGTTATCGCGCCGCACGTTTCTGAAGCTCGGCGTGACGGCGGGTGTCGCCGCAAGCGGCGGATTGCTGATCGGCTTCAGCCTGCCAGCCGCCAGCCAGGACCGGAGCAAAGGCAAGTCCGTGATCGGCGGTGATGCCATCGAGTCTCCGCAAGACGGCATATTCGCGCCGAATGCGTTCGTGCAGATCGACAAGAGCGGCAAGATCGTGCTCATCATGCCGAAGGTCGAAATGGGTCAGGGCGTCTATACCGCGCTGCCCATGTTGATCGCCGAGGAGCTTGAAGTACCGCTCGACAGCGTCACGATCGATCATGCGCCGCCCAACGAAAAGCTCTTCACGGACCCGCTATTGGGCGGCCAATTGACGGGCGGCTCGACATCCGTGCGCTATGCATGGGAGCCGTTGCGCAAGGCCGGTGCGGCCGCGCGCATGATGCTCGTCGCGGCGGCGGCGCAGCAATGGCAATGCGATCCGTCGTCCTGTATGGCGCAAGGCGGCAAGGTGTTGCATGCATCGGGTGATCGCAGCGCGAGTTATGCCGAGCTCGCCGAAGCGGCCGCGAGATTGCCCGTGCCGCAAGACATCAAACTCAAGGATCCGAATAGCTTCAAGATAATCGGCACGCCGGTCAGACGTCTCGATTCGCCGGAAAAAGTCGACGGCACCGCGATGTTCGGCCTCGACGTGCGCCTGCCCGACATGGTGTATGCGGCGATCGTCAATTGCCCGGTATTCGGCGGCACGCTCGCATCGGTCGACGACAGCAACGCGAAGAAGATTCCCGGCGTGCGCCAGGTAGTGAAGTTCGACAATGGCGTCGCGGTGATCGGCGAACATACGTGGGCAGCCAAGCGAGGCGCAGCCGCATTGCAGATTCAATGGAACGAAGGCCCGAGTGCCAGTGTATCGACGAAGCAGATCGTCGATGACATGGCGCATGCGTCGCAGCGCACGGGCGCTGTCGCGCGCAAGGAAGGCGACGTGAACAACGCGTTTTCCAGCGCGAAAACGCGCGTCGACGCAGTCTACGTTCAGCCGTTTCTCGCGCATGCGACGATGGAGCCGATCAACTGCACCGTACATGTGCGCCCCGATGGCTGCGATATCTGGCTCGGCACCCAAGTGCCCACGCGTATCCGCGATGCCGGAATGAAAGCCACCGGCTTGCCCGCCGACAAGATCTTCGTACATAACCATCTGCTCGGCGGCGGCTTTGGCAGGCGGCTCGAATTCGACATGGCCACGCAAGCGCTCAAGATCGGCAAGGCGCTCGGCGTGCCCGTGAAGGTGACTTGGTCGCGCGAGGAAGACATTCAGCACGACATGTATCGGCCGTGCTACTACGACAAGCTATCCGCCGGACTCGATGCGAACGGCAAGCCGGTAGCATGGACGCATCGCATCGTCGGGTCGTCGGTGCTCGCGCGCTTTGCGCCGCCCGCTTTCAAGGACGGTATCGATCCCGATGCGGTCGAAGTGGCATCCGATCTTCCCTACGACCTGCCTAATCAGCTCGTCGATTACGTGCGCCTGGAACCGCATGACGTACCCACCGCGTTCTGGCGCGGCGTAGGACCGACGCGCGGTACCTTCGTCGTCGAGAGCTTCATCGATGAACTGGCGATTCAGGCGAAAGCGGATCCGGTGGAATACAGGCGCGCTCTGCTCGGCAAGTCGCCGCGCGCACGTAACGTGCTCGACGTCGCGACACAGGCGGCCGGATGGGGAAAGCAATCGGTGCCGCAAGGACAAGGACGCGGCGTCTCGGTCATGCATGCGTTCGGCAGCTTCTTCTCGATCGTCGCGGATGTCGCGGTCGACAAGGACGGCGCGGTGAAGGTGAACCGTATCGTGTGCGCGGTCGATTGCGGCATGGTCGTGAATCCCAATACAGTCGAAGCGCAAGTGCAGGGCGGCATCATCTTCGGTATCACGGCTGCGCTTTACAGTGAAATCACCATCAAGGACGGGCGCGTCGAGCAAAGCAATTTCACTGATTATCGAATGCTGCGCATACACGAAACGCCGCCGGTGGAAGTGCATATCGTCAAGAGCATGGAGTCCCCGGGCGGCATTGGCGAGCCGGGCACGGCGGCGCTTGCGCCGGCTATCACCAATGCGATTCACGCAGCGACGGGCAAGCGGCTGAGGCAGTTACCGGTTGGCAATCAATTGCGTAGCGCTTGAGGAGGCCATCATGAAAAATGCATCGAAGCCTCTCTTTGCGGTGTTGTTCGCTTTCATGTCTTCGGCTTATGCGGCCGACGATGCGCTCGTCGCGCGTGGCGCGTATCTCGCGAGGGCGGGCGATTGCATTGCGTGCCATTCGGCGCCGCGCGGCAAGCCACTTGCGGGCGGCTTGCCGATGATGACGCCCTTAGGCGCCATCTACACGACCAATATCACGCCTGATCCGGACACGGGTATTGGCCGCTATACAGAGGAGGAATTCGCGCGAGCATTGCGTGAAGGCGTGGCGAAGGACGGCCACAATCTCTATCCGGCGATGCCGTATCCGTCTTATGCAAAGATCAACGACGAGGACATGCATGCCCTCTACGCGTATTTCATGCATGGCGTCGCGCCTGTCAAGCAGGCCAATCGTGAAGCGGATATCAAGTGGCCGCTCAATATGCGCTGGCCGTTGAAGCTCTGGAATGCGGTGTTCCTCGAAAAAGGAGTCTATCGAAGCAAGGCCGGCCAGGATGTCGCCTGGAATCGCGGCGCGTATCTGATTCAAGGCCTCGGGCATTGCGGCTCGTGTCATACGCCGCGCGGCATCGCGTTTCAGGAAAAAGGACTGGACGAGAGCAGCAGCGCATATTTGACGGGCGGTTTGCTCGATAACTGGTTCGCTTCCAATCTGACAGGCGAACACAATACCGGACTTGGACGGTGGTCCGAGCAGGACGTCGCAACGTTTCTCAAGACAGGCGCGAATGCGCACGCGTCGGCATTCGGCTCAATGACGAGCGTCATCAATAACAGCACGCAAGCGCTGAGCGACGCCGATGTCGCCGCAATGGCGCGCTACCTGAAGTCTTTGCCGGCGGCGGGCGGCAGTGGCGGCGCGCCGTATTCATATGATCAGAAAGCGACCAAAGTGTCATTGACACGCCCGGCCGCGACGGACTCGGGTGCGCGTGTCTACACCGCTTACTGCATGCATTGCCACGGCGCCGACGGTCGCGGGTTCGCGCCGATGCTCGCACCGCTTGCGGGTAATCCGAACGTTCTGGAGAAGGATCCTTCGTCGCTCATCAACGTGACGCTTAACGGCACTGACGATCTCGTGCTGAATGGCGTGCCGGCGCCTTATCCAATGCCTCGCTATTCGCCCGTGCTGAATGATCAGCAAGTCGCCGATGTGCTGACTTTCATCCGCGGCGCCTGGAACAACAACACGCCGGCGGTCCAGGCAGAGGACGTTGCAAAGATGCGCAAGGCGACGCAGGCGGCACGCTAGGACGAAAAATCCATGACATCCAGATGAACTGAACTGGATGGATGCGCAAGGAACTTTCGATGCACCCTAGCGCTGATCCGTTCATAGCCGTCGCTCAGCGCTTTCAGCAGGCGTTCGTCGCTCGCCCCGGCCGGCGCCCAGAAACACTGCTCCAATGCCTTGCGCGTGATGTTGCATTGAATTGCTTGCTCGCGCGAAAACGCGACAAAGCTGACGGAGGCGCGGTCCGCCGAAATGGTGGCATGGATCGAAAGCTTGCTTGTCATGATTCGACAGGAGAAGTGCGGTTCGCTGGTTTTTATTGTGTCAGAAATCGGCGAGTTCGCGCATCCCCGATTCAGCCCGAAACGTGCGCGAACGGCCAGAAGCGGGCGTTCGTCGGAGCGGCGACGCACAGACTGTTGCGCAATGCCTTGATCTTTAAATCGAACGTTCGTTCGAATCATCTCGGTTAGAGTCTAATGTTTGGTGCGGTTGCACCCGATAGCGCGACAGAGTGCCAGCGAATTCGAAATGTCAAAGCTGACATGTCTTTACTGTGGCGTGGAAAAATGAAAACAAAAGCATGCTCAGGTGTACTACTCTAGGAACGATCATCCGAAGCGGCGCGGCAGACCGGCTCAGGAAGCGGGTCGTGCGGCGCATTCCCCGGAACTCCACCGGCAACGTCCACCCGGCTTCTGCCGCGGCAAGCGTTGTCGCCTGCAGGAGCGATTATGAAGCTTCCATCGTTGATGGATCCCTGGAGCCGTACCCTGGCTTTGCTCGACAGCTGTCCCAGCCGGCCGTCAGAAGCGCACGAGAAAATGGCGGTGATGACACGATCGCTCGTGCGCAACGTGCCGGGCAAGGGTACGTGCATCGGACCCGGTGAAGAGCATTGCGTCAATATCCGCGTGCTGGAGCGTCTGAGCGAATCGACGCTGGCGCTCTCATGGCACGATCCCACATCGTTCAACTACTCGGAGCAGGTCTGGGCGCTTTGTACCGCCCGCAAGCGCGGAACGTGCGCGTTGAGCGGGCAGGCGATCAGGCGTGGGCAACCGGTCTATAGGCCGAGGCGTGTCGGCAGCTCAGTGCCGCTCAACAGTGGCGCGATGATTCTCGCGCTTGCTCTCACACCGGCTGAACAGGAAGCGAGCCTCGTTTCCGAGTGATAGCGGCTTTACCGCCGCGTCACGCGTGCGCAACGCACGAGTCCTTGTCGTTTGTGCCCGCCCGCGCGGGCACGGCCTTGCGTGAACCCCGTGCTAGACAATTCATGGACTAAGCGCTTTTCGCTAAATGTCTGACGAGGATGTCGTTGAGAAATGAATCAACTGCTTTGCGGGTGAGGTTCAGGCCATGCACTTTAGAAAGATTGAAGTATTCGAGATCAATCTTTTAACAAGAGTGCTTAGGATCGACATAACCATATAAGATTTGCATGTAGGAGAAGTCAGGCGTCAAGCGAACTCATTAGACAGACGCCTTGTGATCCACAATGACGATCCGGGAGGGGACATGGCTACATTGGCGCAATTGGAAAGTCAGATTCGAAAATTGCAGCGCCGCGCGGATGCCTTGCGGGAAAGAGAGTCGGTCCAGGTGATCGCTCAGATCCGGGCGATGATGGATGAATATGGCTTGACCACGGCGGATCTCGCCAAAGCAGGCTTAGGCGCGGCGAAGCAACGCGGCCGTAAGACGGGATCGAAGAATTCAGCCGGTTTAAAGAATGGCGCCATGAAGCCCAAACTTCCACCGAAGTATCGTGACCCGCTATCAGGCGCGACCTGGAGCGGTCATGCGCGGCCGCCGGCATGGATCAAGGATGCGCCTGACCGCAGCGTGTACCTGATCGATGCTGCATCAGGCAAGAACGGCGCGGCGAAAAAAGGTGGTGCGCGAAAGGGCCGTGCGGCATCCGTAAAGCGGGCTGGACGCACGACCGCCAAGAAAGGCGCGCACAAGAGCGTGCAGCGCGCCGTCGCCTGAATGTGGCTTTAGCCAAGCAAGGGGCTGCGCGCGTTCGAGAATCCACTTGCGCGATCGTAAGCGAGCCCAATCTGCAGCACGCCGAGATCGCCTTGTGTCGGACCGATGATCTGCAATCCGGCCGGCAAGCCGTCGGGGCCGAAGCCGGCCGGCGCGCTCAACGCGGGCAGCGAAGCCATCGTTGCCGGAACCACAGTTTCCATCCAGCGATGATAGGTATCCATCTCCCGGCCGGCGATAGCATGAGGCCAGTCTAGCTCCGCATCGAAAGGAAAGACCTGAGCCGACGGCATCAACAGATAGTCGAAGCGATCGAATAGCGCGTTGATCGCCTGATAGCAGGCCGCGCGGTCGCGAACTGCGCGCGAAACATCTTCTCCCGATAGTTTGAGGCCCCGTTCTATCTCCCATACCGCTTCGGGTTTAAGCAGCTTGCGCTTCGCGGCATCGCGATAAAGCGACGCGTTGGTGCCGGAGAAGGTGAGGCTGCGCAGATCGATCCATGCATTCCAGAGGCGGCCGATATCGAAGTCGATCCTGGCGGGTTCGACGGTGCAACCCACTGTTTCGAAGTGACGCAGCGCCGATGCGTAAGTCTCCATCAAGCCCGTTTCCATCGGCAGATGTCCGTTCAGATCGCCCAGCCAGCCGATGCGTGTGCCGCGCATGTCGCGTTCGAGCGCATTCGCGAAATCAGCGGGATTGTCGCTTCTGCGGGACAGAGGCGCACGCCTATCGAAGCCCGCCTGCACCGACAATAGCAAGCCGAGATCCGGAACGTTTCGCGCGATCGGACCGGCGACGCTGAATTGCTGAAAGAATACGTCGTCACTGGGCGCATAAGGCACGCACCCCGGTGTCGTGCGAAAGCCGAAGACGTTATTGAATGCGGCGGGCGTGCGCAAGGAGCCCATCATGTCGGAGCCGTCCGCGCACGGCAGCATGCGCAGCGCGACCGAGACGGCTGCGCCGCCGCTGCTGCCGCCTGCGGAGCGCGAGGGCTCGAACGCGTTGCGCGTGGTGCCGTACACCGGGTTATAGGTGTGTCCGCCCAAGCCGAATTCCGGCGAATTGGTGCGGCCGATGAATATCGCGCCTGCTTTACGCATGCGTTCGAATACGACCGCATCGACTTGGGTGATTTCGCCCGCAAATATAGGCGAGCCTTTCGTCGTGACCATGCCGGCGACGGGCAGGATATCTTTGGGCGCTTGCGGAAAGCCGTGCAGCGGTCCGAGGCTTTCGCCCCTGGTTAACTGCGCATCGCGTTCGCCCGCAATCGCGTGCAGCGCATCGCGATCCTGCATCGCCACGATCGCGTTGACCGCAGCGTTGATGCGATCGATTTGCGCAAGATAAGCGTTCATGACTTCGCCGCAGGAAACAGCGCGTGCTTGAATCGCACGAGAGAGAGCGACGGCGTCGAGCGAAACGATATCGTCGCCGGGCAAGGACGCGGAGTTTGCATCGAGTGCGGTCATGGTCGTGTCGTGAATAAGAGAACGGATTCAGCGATGAAACTCGGGAAGCACATATGCGGCGACTTCCTCGATGATATCGCGCGCAGGCCTTCGTTCCGGTGTGATGTTGAGCGTCACGTGATGCGTGCCGCTGTCGCGCATCTCATGCAGGAGCGCCATGAGCGAGCGATGGCCCGTGCGATAACCGAGCGAAATATCGGTTGCGGGCTCATCGGCGTCGTCGCTGAGATCGAGCCGCATTGCGACGCCGAACGCACGAAAGGCCCCGGACGCCGCACGATCCACTGCCGCGCGCCACATGCTGTATCGCCCGCGCTGCGCTTGCGGCTCGCGATGATAAGTCATCCAGCCAAGCGAGTGACGCGCAATCCAGTCGACGCTCTGTCCGCCGGAACCGACGGCAAGCATTGGAATGGAAACGCTCCGGCGAGGCAGCAAATAGAACTCGGGCGCGCCTTCGGGTGCCTGATCGGGAATCACGCGAGAGGGCACGGTAACGGCTGCGGCGAGGGTGGCCCAATGCTGTTTGTACAGTTCCCGCCGGTTATCGGGATCACGGCCGAAAGCCGCATATTCCGGCGGACGATCGCCTGAACCGACACCGAGAATGAAGCGTCCCTGCGATAGCGTGTCGACGGAAATCGCGCCTTTCGCGACGTGAAGCGGATGTCTGAGTGTCAACACGATCGCGCCGCTGATCAGCGCGATGCGTTCGGTATTGGATGCGAGCGCGCCGAGTAGCACCCACGGGTCGAGATGCCCGACCGGGTCCGGATAATCGATGCTATTGAGCGGCACGTCCCGAACCCACAGCGCTCGAAAGCCGAGCTTATCGGCGAGTCGCGCGAGCGCGATCTGCTCGTTGAAGTCGACTGCGGTTTGGTTATCGCATGTGATCGGCAATGTGATGCCGATAGAGAGCTTGTCTTGCGCAAACACCGCATTCGCGATGGAAGACGAGGCCAGAGTGTTTTCGCTTGCGGTCATGACACGCATTGCGTCAAGTAGAGGGCTTGACGCCGATGGTATCACTGCATGTGCAAACAATGCCCGGCGCAATGAGGCACGGGCATTGTCGAGCTTTGGGCGCTCAGGCCGAAAGCGCCACGCTGCGTCGCGTGACCAGGGAAACGACATACGTCACGGCGATATTCACGACGAGCGCAATCAGGCCGATATAGACCGGCCATGAAGCTTCACCGACATGCACCGCATAGACCGGCTTGAGTCCTTGCGAGATCGCGAGGCCTGTGCCCAATACGATGCCGATCAGCCAGCCGAGAAAGAGGCCAGGCGTCGTCAGCCGGCGCGTGAACAGCGTGAACACGATCGCCGGGAAAATCTGCAGGATCCAGACGCCGCCCAGCAACTGCAAGTCGATTGCATACTGCGTCGGAAGGAACACGATGAATAGCAACGCGCCGAACTTGACGACGAGCGACACGAGCTTCGCGGTCGATGCTTCGGCAGCGGACGACATGTCGGGCGAAACGAGCGGACGCCACAAGTTGCGCGTGAACAGATTCGCCGCGCCAATCGACATGATCGCCGCCGGTACGAGCGCGCTGATCGCGATGGCCGCAGCCGCGAAGCCCACGAACCACGATGGAAACAGCGCACCGAACAAGGCGGGCACGACATCCGATGCGGACTTCACGCGCACGCCCGCCGCGATCGCCATATAGCCGAGCAGCGCGATCAGACCGAGCAGCAGCGTATAGGCGGGCAGGAAGATGGCGTTCTTGCGCACCGTCGTCGCGGACGATGACGAGAGCACCGCCGTCATCGTATGCGGATACATGAATGCGGCAAGCGCCGAGCCCAGCGCGAGCGAAGCATACGCCGTGAATTGACCCGGCTTGAGGATGATGCCTGTCGGGCCGCCCTTCGCCTTGAAGTATTGATCGGCCGAATCGAACACATGCGCGTACCCGCCGAGCTTCGCTGGAATGAGCCATACCGCAGCGATCACGACGATATAGATCATGATGTCTTTCACGAACGCAATCATGGCGGGGGCGCGCAGCCCGCTCGTATAGGTATAGAGCGCGAGGATCACGAATGCGATGATAAGCGGCAGTTCGCCCGTCACGCCGAGACCCTTGATGACCACTTGCATGCCGACGAGTTGCAGCGCGATATAAGGCATGGTCGCGACGATGCCCGTGATCGCCACCGCTGCGGGGAACCATTTGCCGCCGTATTCACCCTGCACGTAATCGGCGCCCGTGATGTGATTCTTCGCATGAGCGATCTTCCACAACCTGGGCATCACTGCGAATACGAAAGGATAGACAATGATCGTGTAAGGCAGCGCGAAGAAGCCGTACGCACCTACTGAATAGACGAGCGCCGGCACAGCAATCACGGTATAGGCGGTATAGAAATCGCCGCCGACGAGGAACCACGAAATCAACACGCCGAATTGGCGGCCGCCCAGGCCCCATTCGTGGAGCTGCGTGAGATCGCCGCGTTTCCAGCGTGCGGCAAAGAAGCCGACGACGGTCACGAGCGCAAAGAACGCGATGAAGATCGTCATCGCAACTGGATCGACGGGCGTGAGATCGTTCATTTCAGGCCCCTGTACACGATATAAAGCAGGAGCGACGTGAGCGGCACCCAAAGGAACTGATACCAGTAGAAGAACGGAAAACCCGCGAATGAAGGGTGCGTGTCGTTATAGAACGGCAGCCAGAGCAGCGCGACGTAGGGTATCAATAGCGCGACCCAAAGCCATGGGCTGGCGGACGCATCGTTGTTGGATTCCAAAACATCTCTCCTCGTGAATCAGCGCCGAAAGAATGTGCCGCCGCGCGGCCTCGACGTTCATTTTGCTGATACGAGCACGGGCCGCGCTGCTAACGGCTGCGCATTATCCAACTAATTCTGCTTTGTTGCCCGGGCCGTAAAACGAGGGAGAAGCTATCTGCTTTCACGAAAGCACGATCGATGCTTACGAATCAATGACTGACCGGGAATGAGCTCGCTTGCCGACGAGCATCGCGCGCTTTCCGCCGAAGCCCGCGACCTTGCGATAGTCGAATCCGTTGTCGATGAGTGCGCGCTTGACGTGGCCCGAGCTGGTATAGGTTGCGAACGTCGCATCGTCTTTGGCAATGCGCGCCAGCGACGCGAAGATGGCGGGCGTCCACATGTCAGGGTTTCGGGCTGGCGCGAAGCCGTCGAGATAGATGGCGTCCGCTGTGAGGCCGTGATCGGCGAGGCGTGGCAAGAGATCGTCCGCAGCACCGAAAGCGAGTGTCAACGTGACCGCGCCAGGCACGAATGCAAGCCGATGCACGCCGGCCTCGAGCGGCGGCCATGCCGAAGCGAGAGCATCTGCGAGCGGCGCAACAGCGGTGTCGTCGATGATTGCCGCGTGCGCGGCGCGCAAATCGTCCGCGCTGAACGGATGCTTTTCTATCGACACGAATTCCAGTGCAGACGTGCGTTGCGGATCGTCGCGCCATGCCGCCCATGTCGCGAGGAAATTAATACCCATGCCGAAGCCGGTCTCGAGCACGATGAAGCGCCGCTTTACGCGCCAGCGCGCGGGCAGGCCATTGCCATCGAGAAAGACATGGCGCGCCTGCGCGAGCGCGCCCGCTGCGCTGTGATAGATGTCATCGTGGCGCGGCGAGTACGGTGTTCCGTCGTCGCGAAACACGAGCGGTGCGGGAATCAGCGGCTCATCCATCGCTCAGGCATCGGACGACGATTGATTCAATGTAATGCCCAATTCGCTCGCCATTTGCTCGACCATCGCCCGCAATTGTGCGACTTCGTGAGTCAGGCGCTTTTGCTCGGACTTCAGCGCTTCGAATTCGGAAAGCGAATAGGTTTCTGCGCCCTGCGTTTCACGCGAAGGGATATCGCTGACGCTCACTTCGCCGCATAGCAAATGCATCCAGCGGCTCTCGCGCTCGCCGGGCGTGCGTGACAGCTTCACGACACGCGGCGGATCATTTGCGGCGAGTTCATCGAGAAAGCTTTCGACCGATGATATGTCCGCAAACGAATGCAGCCGGGCACTGTTCGCGCGCAGTTCCGCTGCCGTTTGGGGTCCGCGCAAAAACAGGGTTGCAAGCAGCGCAACCGACTGGCTGGGCACGCCGAGCACGCGGTTCACGTTGTGTTCGAAGCGCGGCACCCGGCTGCTGCTTCCCTCGAAAACGAGGCTCAGACGCTTCAAGCCATCGATGGTCGTCAGCACTTCGTCCTCGCTCACGTTCATCACGGGCGAGCGCGCGGTCTTTTGATTGCACCCCGATGTCAGGGAATTCAATGAAAGAGGATAGGTGTCCGGCACTGTATGCTGTTTCTCGACAAGGACGCCGAGCACGCGCGCTTCGAGAGGTGTGAGTTCGCGTAGCGTGGGACGGGGAGCGGCTTCGGAAGG
This sequence comes from Caballeronia sp. INML2, assembly GCF_023631365.1. Classification (NCBI taxonomy): domain Bacteria; kingdom Pseudomonadati; phylum Pseudomonadota; class Betaproteobacteria; order Burkholderiales; family Burkholderiaceae; genus Caballeronia; species Caballeronia sp. INML2. Next base: position 244,219 of record NZ_JALQDH010000074.1, read on the forward strand.
GGTGTTCATAGGTGTAGTTGACGTGCGATAAGACGCTTATGATACCGGCGCAGCGCAAGGTTTTCGTCTTTCCGCGCACCGTCATGCAGCATGAAGATCAACCTCTGCTCGTGCAGGGTTCGTTCACAAAGCGCTTTTTTGGTGCACGCTCTCGGGAATCCGACATCCGGACGTGCCTTATTCATGGAGGTGAACCGCTCAGACCATTGGCATTGAAGTTGCTTTTTCTCATTCGGCACTGGGCTGCCCGCGCAATCGATGCTCCGCAGGGATCAAAGAGCATCGCGCTACGAGGTCGCCTATCGACGTAATCCATGGCATCGGATGCGCCGCGTCTTTCGGGCTCTTCAAGCGTTTCGCGAGTGCAACCAGAATAACGAGCCAAGGGAACCGCCACCCCGGCATGCACTTCATTTGGAAGACCGGTTATGACGCAAGCATTCTTCAACGAAATGTTCGAGCGCAGCGATCTGGAGGCGCGCGGCGTGCCGGCGGCGGCATTTCGCGGCGTAGGCGATCCACGCACGCACTACCGCGATTTCCTTGCCTGGCTCTCCGCGCAAAGCGAGCAGCAGATCGAGATCAAGCGCGCGGAAGCGGATCTCAACTTCAGACGTGTCGGCATTACCTTCGCGGTCTATGGAACGAGCGATTTGCCGGGCATCATTCCGGAGCGCACGATTCCCTTCGATGTCATTCCGCGTATCTTTCCCGCCGACGAATGGCGCGCGCTGGAGCGCGGACTGCGGCAGCGCGTGAATGCGCTCAACCGCTTCATCCACGATATCTATCACGAGCAGGACATCATCCGCGCGGGCATCATTCCCGAGGCGCAGATACTCGGCAACGCGCAATACCGTCCCGAGATGCGCGGCGTCGATGTCGCACGCGATATCTATGCGCATATCGCGGGTATCGATATCGTGCGAGCGGGACAGGGCGAGTTCTACGTGCTCGAAGATAACTTGCGCGTTCCATCCGGCGTCTCTTACATGCTGGAAAACCGCAAGATGATGATGCGGCTCTTTCCCGATCTTTTCGCGCGCAATCGCGTTGCGCCGGTTGCGCATTACCCGGACTTGCTGCTCGACACCTTGCGCGCGGCCGCGCCGGCTGCCGCCGAGAATCCGACCATCGTCGTCATGACGCCGGGAATGTATAACTCGGCTTATTTCGAGCACGCGTTTCTCGCGCAGCAGATGGGCGTCGAGCTGGTCGAAGGACAGGATCTCTTCGTCGACAACGACTATCTGTACATGCGTACTACGCAGGGGCCGCAGCGCGTCGATGTGATCTACCGCCGCGTCGACGATGACTTTCTTGATCCGCTCGTGTTCCGGCCGGATTCGACGCTCGGCGTGCCGGGATTGATCGGCGCATATCGCGCGGGGAATGTCTCGCTGTGCAATGCGGTCGGCACCGGCATAGCGGACGATAAATCGATCTATCCCTACGTACCGGACATGGTGCGTTTCTATCTCGGCGAAGAGCCGATTCTGAACAACGTCCCGACGTGGATGTGCCGAAAGCCCGACGATCTCGCCTACGTGCTCGATCATCTGCCCGAGCTCGTCGTGAAGGAAACGCATGGCGCGGGCGGTTATGGAATGCTTGTCGGGCCTGCGTCGAGCGCGGCGCAGATCGCGGAGTTTCGCGCGGTGCTAGAAGCCCATCCGGAGAAATACATCGCGCAGCCGACCCTTGCGCTTTCCACATGTCCAACGTATGTCGAGGCGGGCATCGCGCCGCGACATATCGACTTGCGTCCCTTCGTACTGTCGGGTACTGACGTGCGCATGGTCCCGGGCGGGCTGACGCGGGTCGCGTTGCGAGAAGGCTCGCTCGTCGTCAATTCATCGCAAGGCGGCGGCACGAAGGATACGTGGGTATTGGAACGCTGAGGAGACGCTGAGGAAAAGTCCTGAAGAAAGCACTGCGTCACTCAAGACAACGACAAACAACCGGGAACACCCATGCTGAGCCGTACCGCGGATCATCTCTTCTGGATGGCGCGCTATACCGAACGCGCCGAAAACACTGCCCGGATGCTCGATGCGAACTATCAGCTCTCGCTCTTGCCGCAGTCCGATGAATATGCGGAACTTGGCTGGCGCGCGATGCTGTCGATATCGGAACTGAGCGGCATCTATTCGGCCGCGCACCACGGCATGAAAAGCCGCGACGTGATCGACTTCATGGCGCGCGATTTATCGAACCCGTCGTCGATCGTCAGTTGTTTGCGCGCCGCGCGTGAGAATGCGCGAGCCGTGCGCAGCTCCACCAATAGCGAGTTATGGGAATCGCTCAATACGACGTGGCTCGACTGTCAGCGCATGCTTGCCGACGGCATTCTCGAACGCGAGCCTTATACGTTTTTCGAGTGGGTAAAGTTTCGCTCGCACCTTTCGCGCGGCGTGCAGCTCGGCACACTCGTCAAGGACGACGCATTCTATTTCATGCGTCTCGGGACTTTCATCGAACGAGCGGACAATACGGCGCGCATTCTCGACGTCAAGTTCGAAATGATGGAACAACGCGCCGACACTTCAGCACAACCGTTCGATTATCACCATTGGGTGGCGGTGCTCGGTTCGGTGTCAGGCTTCGAGGTATATCGCCGGGTCTATCGCGATGTCATTACGCCTGAACGCGTGGCGGGACTCCTGATTCTCTATCGCGACTGGCCGCGTTCGCTTGCGGCGAGCATCGCGGAAGTGGAGCAGCTAATCGGACAGGTGACGAAAGGGCGCGATACGGAAGCGACGCGGCTCGCGGCGCAACTGAGCGCGGAACTGAAGAACGGGCGGATCGGCGACATTCTTAAAGGCGGCTTGCATGCCTATCTCGTCGATTTTCTCGCACGCGTGAATGATCTCGCGGGTCGCGTAAGCCGCGAGTTTTTGTTGCCGATCGCGCAGGAGCCGCCCGCGCAAACGCAGTCTCAAACGCAGACGCAGTCACAAGGTCAGACGCAGTCGCAAGGCAAAGAATGAGCGCGGGTTATCAGCGCTTGGCCGACGCCGCCGCGACGACGCGATGCACAAAGCGCAGTTTGTCGATGACGGCCGGCGCAAGCGTAAAGGGATAACCGTCGGGCATGCCAAGGCTGCGATTCAAACTGTTCAGGACATAAGTGAGCGGAAACCATCGTTTCATCAGGTTATCGAACGTCGTTTCCTCGACCGGCGTCTGGTCGGTGAGCGTCGGCTCGTGCGGGCTGTCGGGCACGAGCACGAGGCCGCACGATACTGCGGTGTCGAGCGTATCGACGATATGCAGGTAATGCGCCCATGTTTCGGCCCAGTCTTCCCACGGATGCATCGTGGCATAGGCGCTGATGAAGTTGTCTTCCCACTGAGCGGGCGGGCCTTCCTTGTAATGACGATCGAGCGCGGCGGCGTAGTCGGCTTGCTCGTCGCCGAATGCGGTGCGAAACGGCGCAATGCGCGCGGTGTCGGCGATCAGGCGATCGAAGAAATAGTGCCCGGACTCATGACGGAAATGACCGAGCAAGGTGCGATACGGCTCGTGAAGCGCGGAGCGCGTTTTCTCTCGATGAGCGTCGTCGGCTTCGGCGATGTTGAGCGTGATGATGCCGTTGTTATGACCGGTCATTACGCCGTGGCCTTGCGCATCGCCTTCGAGGAACTGGAATTCGAGGCCGCGTTCAGGGTCTTCCTGACGCGACTTCACAGACAGGCCCAGTTCCGAGAAGGTGTAAAGCAGGCGGCGCTTGGCGGCTTCGATGCGATACCAGTAGACGCGGTTCTCCGGCGTCGAGAGATTGGGAATGGTGCTCGTCAGCTGGCACGAACAGCAGAGTGCCTCGGGCGTATCCGGGGCGGGTGCGGGAACGACCCAGTTGCAGACGTTTTCCACCGCGTAGTTATGGCACGGCCGATAGAAGAGATCTTTCGCAAGCGGATGCAGGCTGCGCCAGCGGCCGTCGTCGGTTTCCTCGAACGCGCTGATCTGATTGATCTCGGGCACGTAGCCGAGCCGCGCGTCACAGTTTTCGCAATGCGTGTTTTCGAAAAAAACGAGTTGATTGCAACGGTTGCAGTGAAAGGTCTTCATCGTGTGGCCGGTGGAAGTGTTATCGCGCGATGTGCTGTGCGCGTTGTTGGCGGTGTAGACGCAAACATCATGCCGCGAAAAGGCCGTTTTTCCATGACAAGCAGAAACCGCATTGCAGCGCGCGTTGCGTGCACGGCGTCAATTGAATAAAGGAGTCCGGCGTGTCCATTCGTGTCGCATTGAACCATGTCACGCATTACCGATATGACCGGCTCGTCGGTCTTTCGCCGCAAGTCGTGCGACTGCGGCCGGCGCCGCATTGCCGCACGCCGATCGTGTCGTATTCGATGCGCGTCGAGCCCGAGGATCATTTCATCAACTGGCAGCAGGATGCCTTTGCGAACTATCAGGCGCGCCTTGTTTTCCCGGAGAAAACGCGCGAATTCAAGGTGACGGTCGATCTCGTTGCCGAAATGGCCGTGTACAACCCGTTCGATTTCTTTCTCGAACCCGCCGCCGAAAAATTTCCATTCGCGTACGCGCCTGAATTGCTGCACGATCTAGCGCCCTACATGGTCAAGCGCGAGCCGACTCCGCGCTTCGCGGCATTCGTCGAAAGTATCGATCGTTCGCCGCGCGCCACGATCGATTTCCTCGTCGAGCTCAATCAGCGGCTTTCGCATGAGATTCGTTATCTGATCCGCATGGAGCCGGGGGTGCAGACGCCGGAGGAAACGCTCGAAAGCGCGGCCGGCTCGTGCCGCGATTCCGGGTGGCTGCTCGTCGAAACTCTGCGTCATCTGGGCCTCGCCGCGCGTTTCGTGTCGGGTTATCTGCTGCAACTCGCGCCCGATACGAAATCGCTCGATGGCCCGAGCGGAACTGAAGTCGATTTCACCGATCTGCATGCGTGGTGCGAAGTGTTTTTGCCCGGTGCGGGCTGGATCGGTTTCGATCCGACGTCCGGCCTGCTTGCGGGCGAAGGACATATTCCCGTCGCGTGCACACCGGAGCCGAGCAGCGCGGCGCCTGTTTCCGGCGCGGTGGACGAATGCGAAGTCGAATTCGTTCATTCGATGTCGATCGAACGCGTGCTCGAAACGCCGCGCGTCACGAAGCCGTATAGCGAGGAAGACTGGAGCGCGGTGCTGCGTATGGGCGAGCAGGTGGATGCGCAATTGAATGCATCGGACGTGCGCCTCACGATGGGGGGCGAGCCCACTTACGTCTCGGTGCGCGACCGCGACGAGCCGGAATGGAACACCGACGCGCTCGGACCGACGAAGCGCGCCTACGCTGTTTCGCTGATGGACAAGCTGCGCGCGCAGTATGGCGCGCGTGGCTTCCTGCACATCGGACAGGGCAAGTGGTATCCGGGCGAGCAGTTGCCGCGCTGGGCGCTGTCGCTGTTCTGGCGGGCGGACGGCGAACCGTGCTGGCACGATCCGGCGCTCTTCGCGGATGAACGGCAGGCTGCGTCGTACACGTCGGATGACGCCGCGCGATTCATTCGCCATCTCGCGGGCAAGCTTTCTTTGGATTCAAAATACATTCAACCGGGGTACGAGGACACGTGGTACTACCTGTGGCGCGAGCGGCGTTTGCCGGTCAACGTCGATCCGTTCGACTCGCGCCTCGGCGACGAACTGGAACGTGCCCGCCTGCGTCGTGTGTTCGATGCGGGTCTGCCGTCTGTCACGGGCTACGCATTGCCGATCGCGCGTGAGGACGGCGGCGGCATGCAGCCGGGACGCTGGATAAGCGGGCCGTGGTTCTTCCGCGACGAGCGCATGTTCTTGGTTCCGGGCGATTCACCCATGGGATACCGCGTGCCGCTCGACTCGCTGCCGTGGGTTTCCGAAGGCGATTATCCGTGGCAGCACGCGCACGATCCGTTCGCGCCGTCCACGCCATTGCGTACGGCGACTGAATTACGCATGCAATATGCGGATCTGGATAATGAATCGCGCACGCAAAATGCCAGTGCGGACGTGACGGGGCACGCCGGCGCACCGGGTCAATCGCGGGAGCGCAAGCCTCAGCGCGGCGAGTCGGCCGGCTGGATCGCACGCATCGCGCTGTGCGTGGAAGCGCGCGATCCTGCGCGGGCGGCCGGTCCCAAAGCGGAGGCCGACGCACTCGAGAAGCTCGGCAACGGCAACAAGCTCATGCATGTCTTCATGCCGCCGCTCACCTCGCTCGATGACTATCTCGATCTTCTGTCTGCCGTCGAAGCAACCGCCTCCGATCTCAAGATTCCGGTGATCGTCGAAGGCTATCCTCCGCCGCGCGATGCGCGCCTGAAGATGTTGCAGGTGACGCCCGACCCGGGCGTGATCGAAGTGAACATTCATCCGGCGGCCAACTGGAACGATCTCGTCGAGCACACGGAGTTCCTGTACAACGCGGCCCACGAGTCGTATCTGAGCCCGGAAAAGTTCATGCTCGACGGCCGTCACACCGGCACAGGTGGCGGCAATCACTTCGTGCTCGGTGGCGCGACGCCCGCCGACAGTCCTTTCCTGCGCCGCCCCGATCTTCTCGCGAGCCTGATCCGGTATTGGCACAACCACCCATCGTTGTCGATGTTGTTCTCCGGCATGTTCATTGGCCCGACGAGTCAGGCGCCTCGTGTCGATGAAGCGCGCAACGATCAGGTGTATGAACTGGAGATCGCGTTCTACGAATTGCAGCGTCAACTCGATCTGCTCGGCGGCCGTGACAGTGCGACCGTGCCGCCCTGGCTCATCGACCGCATCCTGCGAAACATCCTGATCGATGTGACGGGTAATACACATCGCGCGGAGTTCTGCATCGACAAGCTGTATTCGCCCGATGGCCCGACCGGGCGGCTCGGCTTGCTGGAACTGCGCGGCTTCGAGATGCCGCCTCACGCGCGCATGAGTCTCGTGCAGCAACTGCTGTTGCGCGCACTCGTCGCGCGATTCTGGAACACGCCGTATACCGCGCGGCTCACGCGCTGGGGCACGGAACTGCATGATCGCTTCATGCTCGGCACCTTCGTGCAGATGGACTTCGATGACGTGCTCGCCGAACTGCGCGAATCAGGCTTCGCATTCGAGCAAAGCTGGTTCGCACCGCACTTCGAGTTTCGCTTCCCGCTCGTCGGCGCATACGATACGAACGGCATCGCGCTCACGATTCGCAATGCGCTCGAACCGTGGCATGTGATGGGCGAAGAGGGCGCGATCGGCGGCACGGTGCGTTTCGTGGATTCGTCCGTCGAACGACTCGAAGTGCGCGTGCTCGGCCTCAATGGCAATCGACACGTCGTGTCTGTGAACGGACAAGCATTGCCGCTGCAACCGACGGGACGCGTAAGCGAATACGTCGCGGGCGTGCGCTTTCGCGCGTGGTCACAGGCGGCATCGCTGCATCCGACGATCGACGTGCATGCGCCGCTCACCTTCGATATCGTCGATACATGGACGGGACGCGCCATCGGCGGGTGCCAGTATCATGTCGCGCATCCGGGCGGGCGTAACTATCAGACCTTCCCCGTCAACGCTTATGAAGCGGAAAGCCGCAGGCGCTCACGCTTCTTCGCAACCGGTCATACGCCCGGCGCAATGCACGTCGAAGCCCGCGAACGCAGCCTCGAGTTTCCGTTCACACTCGACCTGCGCTATCGTTGAAAATGCAATCATCGTTCGAATAAAGAGCAGAGACGACATTGGCCTATCAATCGACCTTGCCCTTCGACATCGCCGCGGCACGCATCGATGCGCTGGCGTTGCTGCGCACGTTGCCTGCGCGAGAAGGGCATTGGGACGAACTGCGCGATGCGGCGGGCCAGTTGCGCGAGCCGTGGCGGCACTTCTTCGAATTGCTCGGCGAGCAGGGCATCGCGCGGCTCGACGATGGTGTCGATGCCGTTGCACAGCAAGTGCGCGACAACGACATCACGTACAACGTTTATGCCGATAACGGCAAGCCGCGCGCGTGGTCGCTCGATCTCCTGCCGCTCATCATCGATGAAAAAGAGTGGGCGGTAATCGAACGCGGCGTCGCGCAGCGCGCACGGCTGATGGAAGCGATCGTCGCCGATGTCTACGGCCCGCAGACGCTGCTGCAACGGGGGCTCTTGCCGAGCGCGCTCGTGTTCGGACATCCCGGCTATTTGCGCGCGGTGAAGGGCTTCGTGCCGCCCCTCGGCCGCTTTCTGCAGATCGTCGCGGTGGATCTCGCTCGCGCGCCATCGGGCGCGTGGACCGTGATTGCGCATCGGACGGAAGTGCCGTCGGGCCTCGGCTATGCGCTGGAAAACAGACTTATCGTCGCGAGCCTGTTTGCCGATCCGTTTCGTGCGATGCGCGTGAGCCGTCTCGCCGAGACCTATGCGCAACTCATCGCGACCATCGCGCAGGCCGCGCGCGCGACGATGCGCGATGACGAAGACGGCCGCAGCGATGCATCGAACGATGCGCCGCATATCGCGTTGCTGAGTCCTGGCCCGTTCAGCGAAACGTACTTCGAGCATATATTTCTTGCGCGGTATCTCGGCGTGACGCTCGTCGAAGGAAAGGATCTCACCGTTCGTCATGACAAGCTCTATCTCAAGACACTCGCCGGCTTGTCGCGCGTGCATGCGGTGGTGCGGCGCCTGGACGATGCGTTCTGCGATCCCGTTGAATTGCGCGCGGACTCGACGATAGGCGTGCCGGGTCTCTTGCAGGTGATGCGCGCGGGCAACGTGATGGTGTCGAACATGCCGGGCGCGGGCTTCACGGAATCGCCTGCGCTCAATGCATTTCTGCCCGGCATAGCGAAAGCGTTGCTGGACGAAAGACTCGAGTTGCCGACCGTGCCGACATGGTGGTGCGGCGAGGAAGCCGCGCGCCGCGAAGTCTTCGAGCGCGTCGACAGCGCCCTCATTGCGCCGACATGGCCGGGCGCGCAGGCCGATCACGCACCGGGCATCGATGCTGGCGTGCAGGACATCGCGGCATGGCGCGAGCGCATCGAACGTGCGCCGGATGTCTTCACGGTGCAGGAGAATCTGCCGTTTTCCACCGCGCCGCGCTTTCATGACGGCGCGATCGGATCGCGTCCCTGCGTGCTGCGCGCCTATGCAATCGCCAACATCGACGGAAGCTGGAGCGTGATGCCCGGTGGCTTCACGCGGCTCGCGGCCGACAAGCGCGCGACGGTGTCCATGCAGTTCGGCGGCAGCAGTGTCGATACATGGGTGATGTCGAGTCAGCCGGGCGGCGCGGTATCGTTGCGTCCCACGCCGATGAAGCCGGGCGATTTGCGCAAGCATCGCATCGTATCGAGCCGCGCCGCGGAGAATCTGTTTTGGGCGGGGCGTTATGGCGAGCGCGCTGAAAACAACGTGCGCTTGTGTCGTCTTTTGCTCGGGATGCTCGATGGCAGTGTCGCCGAAGAACTCTTTCCGACGCTCGCGGAACTCGCATCGGAATGCGGGCTGATTCCATCGGGCGATACGCTCGCGCGCAGCACGCCGCAAGCGTTCGAACGCGTGCTCGTTGCAGGGCTGCCGGAATCGGGCAGGGCGACGAGCATCGGCAGCAATCTCGCGGATCAGGCGCGCGCATGCGGCGAGATACGCGACCGGCTTTCGACGGATCACTGGCGCACGATTCTCGCATCACGCAATGACTTTCGCGATGCGCTCGCGCGCCTCGTGTTCAGCGATAGCGCTGACGAAAGCGCCGTGCGCATCGGTCGCGACTACGATCGTTTGATGCTCGCGAACGCGCTCGAACATCTTGCAACGCAACTCTGCGCGATCAGCGGCGCGCAGGGCGATCGCATGACGCGCGATGAAGCATGGCGGCTCCTCTTCATTGGACGGCACATCGAGCGCGTCTCGACGATGGCGACGATTCTGCGCGTGGTCGCCGAGCGCGGGACGCTCGCATCGCCCGCTGGCTTCGATCTGCTCTTGCAGTTCTTCGACAGCACGCTCACGTATCGTTCGCTCTATCCGGGCAGGCTCGAAGTGCCGGCGCTCATCGATTTGATCGTAGTCGATCAGACCAATCCGCGCGGGCTCTATGGCGTTTATGCACGCCTGCGCACGAAGCTCGACGAGATCGCGGCCGCTGCCGGCGGTGCACGCCGCGCACAAGCGACGCGTTTCGCGGACCTGCTCGTTCACGCCGATGCATTGCCGGATCTCGCCGCGCTGTGCGGCACGAATGAGAACGGCCGTCATGATGCGTTGATCGCGCTGTGCGACAGACTCGTCGCGTCGGTTTTCGCGGCATCGAATGAAGTCAGTGCCCGCTACTTCAGTCATGCGAACACGCTTTGCGCACAGGTGTCGTCATGACGCTCGGCATGAACGATACCGTGCTCGCGGTGACGCATCGGACGACATATCGCTATTCGACGCCGGTTGAAATCGCGCAGCATCTCGCGACCATTCGTCCGTTGCATTGCCCGTGGCAGCAGGTTATCTCGCATACGGAGCGCATCGAGCCGGTGCCGTCTTATGTGCATAGCCGCGTCGATGCATTCGGCAATGACGTGCTGTACTTCTCGCTCGACGCGTCGCACGAACGTCTTTCGATGACGAGCGAAACCACGGTGCGGCTCACGCCACGGTGGAATGCGCTCGATGCAGACGCCACGCCGCCGTGGGAAGACGTCGCCGAGCGGCTGCGCTATCGTGCCGGTGAGTCGTTTTATCCGGAAAGCGAGTTTTGTTATGCGTCGCCCAATATCTCGCTCGATCATGAATTGCGCGCTTATGCGCAAGCGAGTTTCGATGCGGGCACGCCGCTCGTTGCGGGCGCTATCGATCTGATGCATCGCATTCACGAGGATTTCGACTACAAGCCCTCGGCCACTGCGTTCGATACGCCCGCATCGCGCGCGTTCGAATTGCGGCATGGCGTGTGCCAGGACTTCTCGCAAGTGATGATCGGCTGTCTGCGCGCGCTCGGGTTGCCGGCGCGCTATGTGAGCGGATATTTGCGCAACGATCCGCCGCCGGGGCATCCGCGTCTCATCGGCGCGGATGCGTCGCATGCGTGGGTGTCGGTGCATTGTCCGCAAAGCGGATGGATCGATCTCGATCCGACCAATGACGTGCTGGCGGACCTCGATCACGTCACGCTTGCGACGGGGCGCGATTATAGCGATGTGTCGTTATTGCGCGGGATGATTCTCGGCGGCGGTGCGCATCATGTGGATGTGGCGGTAAATGTGCTGGCATTATGAGATGCACGTGTCTTGCTCTGGAAGCCTGCGGCTAAAATCGAACGGATTGACTTGATTGAAGCTAGTGGAGAGCACGATGGATCTTGCTGTTTTAGTGTACGTCGACAACCACCCAACGATGCTCGAAGAGTTCGATTGGCTTTATAAGAGCCTGATTTATTCGGGTGTAATTTCGCGCAGCGGAATAATCGCGGTGTGCAATCCAGACATCGCAAATGCGTTGCCAGACGACGATCGCATCACGATCATTCCCAGCGTGCCCTATGCGCAACGCCATTCCGAATGGAGCGGCTACAAGTTCATCAATTCCGTCGCGAACCTGATCGAGCAACCCGTGCTCGATGCGTGCAAGCGTTTCGAATTCGTCCTCAAGACCGATTGCGATACATTCGTCACGCCCGCCTTGCGCGACTTCCGTCCATCGGGACTGTGCGCGGGCGTGGGCGGCTATGCGTACCAGGATGACGTGCGTGTGAAGTTATCGGAAGTGAGCGCGCGATGGGGTTATCCGCATTCTGGAATGCATAACGTCGGTGCGTCGGTGCTCGGTTCGGCGCAGTGCGTGACGAACTTTCTCATCGCGCAGATGCAAGCATGCAATCGCTTGTGGCGCGAAGAGTTTAGCGAGTACGAGGGCGTGTGGCCCGGATGGTGCAAGCAGGTGGTCACAATGTACGCGGGCGAGCTCGCGCTTCGCAGCACGTATCCGCAACGTTGCTCTCTCGGGCTGCTGGACGCGTTCCCTACGTCTGACAGAAAGCTGTCGAGCGACGTATTGCATGTCCATGCGTGGCAGACAGATAGCTACTGGTCCAAACACATTTATCGCGCGGGTGGGTATGCGCATATCGAGCGCGACAGCATCGACCGCGCGACGCTCGGCGGCTATTGTCACTGGCTCGCGGAAGCAAGCATCGACGAAATCAGGCGCGCGGCACAGTAATACATCGCGTTGTTCTGTCAGGGTCGTCAAAGCACGCGATGCCAACCTGAGGTAATGTCTAGCGTTTCGTCGCCATGCGCAAGCATTCGCGCATGCCTTTCGGTTTGCAAGGAGATTCGCACGATGGATTACGTGAAACTGGGTTCGACCGGCCTCGACGTATCGCGGCTTTGTCTTGGTTGCATGACTTACGGCGTGCCCGATCGCGGGACGCATCCGTGGACGCTGGACGAGGAAAAGAGTCGCCCGCTCATCAAGCAGGCGCTTGAAGCGGGTATCAATTTCTTCGATACGGCCAACGTCTATTCGGACGGCACGTCTGAAGAAATCGTCGGACGCGCGCTGCGCGACTTCACGAAACGCGATGACATCGTAATTGCGACGAAAGTCTTCAATCGCATGCGTCCCGGTCCGAATGGCGCGGGGCTCTCACGCAAGGCGATCTTCAACGAGATCGATAACAGCCTGAAGCGCCTGGGCACCGATTACGTCGATCTCTATCAGATCCATCGCTGGGATTACGGCACGCCCATCGAGGAGACGCTCGAAGCGCTGCATGACGTCGTGAAGGCGGGCAAGGCGCGTTATATCGGCGCGTCATCGATGTATGCGTGGCAGTTCAGCAAGGCGCTCTACACATCGCGCGCGAACGGCTGGGTCGAGTTCAAGACGATGCAGAATCATTTGAATCTGCTGTATCGCGAGGAAGAACGGGAGATGGTGCCGCTTTGCAAGGACCAGGGTATCGGCATGCTGCCGTGGAGTCCGCTGGCACGCGGACGTCTTACGCGCGACTGGGACGCGACGAGCGAGCGGCAGGAGTCGGATGCATTCGGCAGCACGCTCTATCGCACGGACGATGCGGATCGCGCGGTGGTCGAAGCCGTGGCGGCCGTGGCGAAGGCGCGCGGCGTGCCGCGTGCGCAAGTGGCGCTGGCGTGGGTCGCACAGAAGGCGCCGGTGACGGCGCCGATCATCGGCGCATCGAAGCCGAATCATGTGAGCGATGCGGTCGCGGCGTTGACACTGAATCTCACGGCGGACGAGATTGCGCAACTCGAAGCGCCGTATGTGCCGCATGCGGTCGCGGGCTTCAAATGATGCAGCGATGAAGGACCCTCAGCGCGCGGCTTACAACTGCGATTCGATAGGCAGGATCCCCAGCATCCAGATGCCCGCGCGCTTGAACGCAGACACGCCCGGCTCGCTGTCGAGCTCGGTCGTGTTGCCATTGGCGTCGGTGTCGATCCACACCATGCGCGTGCCGCCGTTGCCGTCATCGTGCAACTCGACACGCCACGCGATGCGATCGATATTCGTGCCGATTCCATCCGCCACTTGCGCGGCCGCTTCCGCGCTTTCGCAATAGACGCCGATTTCCGTGTTCAGCTCCACGGAACGCGGATCGAGATTCATCGAGCCGATAAAAATGCGCGTGCGATCGAACACATATGTCTTCGCATGCAGCGACGCTTTCGACGATCCGAACGTGGACTTCTTCGCGCTTCTGTCGCTTTCGGCCGATGCGACGGGCTTCAACTCGTAGAGCCGCACGCCCGCTTCGAGCATGTCCTTGCGATAACGCTGATAGCCCGCATGCACCGCGGCGACATCGGTGGCGGCGAGGGAATTCGTCAGCACGGTGACGCGCACGCCGCGCGATGTCATCGAACGCAGCCATCGCACGCCTTCCTCGCGCGGCACGAAATAGGGCGACACGATCAGCATGTCCTTGTCGGGAGCGAGATTCAATGCCTTGAATTGCGACATTAAATGGCCTTCCGTGTCGCCGGGCGCACGCGTGATCTTCGCGGGATCGTCGTAGAGCAACGTCGCCTTGCCCCACGAAAATTCGGTGTCGCGCCGCTGGATCACGCTCGCGAGACGTTCACGGACTTGCGCCACATAAGGTGAATGCTCTTCCGACAGAAGATAAGCATCGAGCTTCGCGCGATAACCCGCAAGCGCGTCAGGGTCGGCGTGACGTCGCATCAGGTTATCGATCGGATAGGCCGCATCCGAGTTCCAGTACAGATCGAACGCACTCGATACCTCGCGCACGACAGGCCCGTGCACCAGCACATCGAGATCGCCAAAGGCGACCGTGCTCGATGCGCCGAAGTACTCGTCGCCGATATTGCGGCCGCCGAGAATCGCGGCCTGGTTATCCGCGATGAGCGCCTTGTTATGCATGCGACGATTCACGCGAAAGAACTCGGCCGCGGACCCGAGCTTCTTGAAGGTGCGATTCGCCACCGGATTGAAAAGGCGCACCTGCACGTTAGGATGCGATGCGAGCGCGAGCAGGAACTGATCGTCGGCATTGGTGCCGAGGTCGTCGAGCAAAAGGCGCACCCGCACGCCGCGATCGGCGGCACGCATGATCGACGCGGCCATTTCGCGGCCCGTCAGATCGTCGTGCCAGATGTAGTACTGGAGATCGAGCGTGCGATCGGCGGTCTCGCTGAGGATCACGCGCGCGATGAGCGCATCCGTGCCATCGGATAACAAGTGAAACGCATTGTCGCCGGGATGCGCAGCCTCGCTCGCCGCGAAGGCCGTGCCGAGCCGCGTGTTGGCAGTGTCGGTGAGGGCGTGCGTCTGCACGCGTCCGGTTTGAGGCGGAAGGCTCGCGCAGGCCGTCATCAACAGCGTCAATGCAATGGCGAACCATGAACGAAGTTTCATCGCTTGACCCTTGGTTAGACCGTGCTTTTTTCCCGCCGCGCCGCTTCGGTCAGACGCGCGCGCACGAAGCTGACATGCTCGCGCAGGACATAGAGTGCATCGGCATAGGCGAGCGGCAACCTGAGCGTATCGAGCGATTCCTCGATGTAATCGAGCTCGACGAGCAGCGCGCGACGCTCGTCTTCGTTGTTGACGCGCATCGCGCCGCGCTCCACTGCGATTAACGCGCCGTAGTAACGATAGATGCGCGAGCGCACGCGCCAGCGATACAGTGCGGGCACGAGCCGCAGCGCGGGAAAGATCAGCACGGCGGCGGGCAGCAACAGCACGAGCGCGCGATCCGCGAGATTCGCGAGCCAGAACGGCAGCGTCCGATACAGGAAGCTCTTGCCGGAGCGGTAATAGCGGCTGGCATCCTCGCTGATGGGAAACTCGTGCGCGACAGGACTCGGAAACTGACCTGTGCGCTGCAGCAAGCCAGCCGTACCGTGCACTTCCTGCGCCGCTTCGATGAGCAGGTCGGACAGCGCCGGATGCAGGGTCGGCCGCGCAATCAGCTCGACCGTCGGACTGATCAGATGCACGGCCTGCGGCGGGATGCGCCGGCCGAGATCGAGTACGCCGGGCGGCAGTTCGATTTCGTCGAGATAAGGGAAAAGGCGCGTATAGGCGCGTGCTTCGTTGAAGTCCATCACAGAGATGCCGGGCACGCGCAAGAGGCGCAGCATCAG
Source organism: Caballeronia sp. INML2 (assembly GCF_023631365.1). Lineage (NCBI taxonomy): Bacteria > Pseudomonadati > Pseudomonadota > Betaproteobacteria > Burkholderiales > Burkholderiaceae > Caballeronia > Caballeronia sp. INML2. The sequence continues at coordinate 259,810 of NZ_JALQDH010000074.1, forward strand.
GCCGCGCGTCGCGGAGTCGCCGGAGAGAAAGACCGCGTCGGCTTCGTTGCTGACGAGTTGCGTGGCGGCTTGCAGCCCGTCCGTCGGCAGAAGCTGCGTGGTGCCGCCCGGATAGATGCCGTTGGCCTCCAGTAGCTTCAGTGAAAGCATGCGTGTGCCGCTGCCTTCACGGCCGATCGCGATGCGCTTGCCCTCCAGTTGCGACAGCAGCGTGAGCCCCTTGCCGCGATAGAAGACGACGAGCGGCACATACGACACGCTGCCGAGCGACATCAGCGTCGACGCTTCTTCCTTCGTTGCAATGCCGCCCTGCACGAGCGCAAGATCGACGTGCTGCTTCGGATCGAGCAGTCGTTCGAGGTTCTGCACGGAGCCGTCCGAGGGCAGCACTTTCAGCGTGATGCCGCTGCGCGCGAGCAGCTTCGCATATTCCTGCGAGATGACGTAGAACGAGCTGTCGGGCTGGCCCGCGCTCATCGTGATGGTTTTCGGCGGCGCGGGATCGACGAGCCAGTAGACAAGCGCGACGATGGTCGCAATGACCAGCACGACGGGACCGGCGGTCCAGGTGATGTCGTGCAGCACGCCTTTCGCATGATCTCGAGGCAGATGCGGGCGTTTCATGCGATGTCTCGTCGTGAGCGTACGGTGGCGACTGCTTGCGTGCCGTGAAAGACATCGAGCACGTCGTGCCTGTGTCGAAAGCGGCGTTGATCCGCAGTGTAACGCGAGGCGCGCGCAAAACGAGAAGGCCGGCGCGCATGCGGCCGGCCTTTAGATGTTGCTGTCCTTGTTATGCCCAGTGCGCGGGAATCCAGAATCTGCCGACCCAGTGGCCCGGGATCAGAACCGCGCGGTGCGGCACGACATAAACGGTCTTCGCGGGCGGCGGCGGTGCGATATACACGGTCTTGACCGGAGCCGGAGCCGGCGCGACATACACAGTCTTTGCCGGCGGCGGTGCGACGACGACGGTCTTGGCCGGCGGCGGGGGCGGCGTCACCACGACCGTCGACGAAGCCGGGGGAGGTGCGACCACCACGGTCGTCGAAGGCGGCGGGGGCGGCGGCACGATCACGGGCGCGGCAACGACTGTGGTTCCGGTGACGACCGGCGCCGTCGCCACCACCGTCGTGCTCGACGTGACTGTGCCGCCGCCGACCACCGTCGTGCTGTGCGAGCCATTGGCGACCGTCGCCGTGCCCGAGGTGGTGACCACGCCCGGCGCGACGCTCGTCGCGCTGCCTGAATGCGTCACCGTCCCGCCGTTCGCCGTGTTGACGGTGCCGGAGCGGTTGCATGTGTAACCCGCGCAGTTCGTCGATGCCGAGTGCGTCGACGTGTTGCCGTTCGGGCCGGTCACCGAGCCCGACGACGAGTACTGTCCAGGCGCCGTGCGCGTCACCGTATCGCTGCCGGTCGCGGTCTTGCCGTTCGGGCCGGTCGCACTGCCGGTGTGCGAGCAGCTTCCCCCGGCGCAGCTCGTATCGCCCGCGTGCTGCACCGAGCGGCCGTTCGGGCCGTAGGCGGTGCCGGAGTTCGAGAACTGGCCGGGCGCGGTGCGCGTCACGGTGCCTGAGTTGGTGGCGACGCGGCCCCACGGATTCTCGACGCCGCCCGCATGCGAGCAACTGCCGCCGCCGCAGGAGCCGACGTGCGCGCCCTGATACTCGCCGCGGCCGGTGTAGGCCGTGCCGCCGCGCGCCCAGCCGGCGAAGGCGGAACTGCTGCACAGCGTGAGAGCGGCGGCGGCCGCGACGACGAGCAAATGGCGCACGCGGCGCTTGCTGGAACTCGCGTCGCAGACGGAGGCAACGCGGCCGTTTGAAGCGAAAGTCGATCTGTTTTTCACGGGATGTCCTTCTCGGTTCTGTAGGCCACGTTGCGTTTCGTGTGGCGACGGAAGTGACTATAGAGAAGGGGCCGCGCGAAGTCCCGCGGTAACTTATTTCACGCCATGTCATGCATTTGGGATTCCCGCTAGCGCTTATGGCGCAAGGCTTTGCGGGATTTCAGAAAGGCTCGCGACGGCCGTGCGCGACATGAATTCGCGCATTGCGTCACACTAGCTCCTGCCGTTCACTCCATTCGTCATAACAAACGAAATCCCCATGACCCCATCCAACCCGATCAAAGTCGCCGTTCTCGACGACTATCAGAACATCGCGCTTTCCATGGCCGACTGGTCGCCGCTCGACGGGCGCGCGACGCTCACCGTGTTCAACGATCACATCGCCGGGCGCGAAGCGCTGCTCGAACGCCTGCGCCCCTTCGACGTCGTGTGTGCAATGCGCGAGCGCACGCCGTTCTCGCGCGACATCATCGACCATCTTCCGAACCTGAAGCTGATCGCGTCGACGGGCGCGGCCAATGCATCGATCGATCTGGATGCCGCAGCCGCACGCGGCATCGAAGTGCGTCACACGGGCTACTCGTCCACGCCGACGATCGAATTTACCTGGGCGCTGATTCTCGCGATGATGCGCAATATTCCCGCCGAAAACCGCTCGCTGAAGGAAGGCGGCTGGCAAGTGGGCCTTGGGACCGAACTGGCGGGCAAGACGCTCGGCCTGCTCGGACTCGGGCGCGTGGGATCGGCGGTCGGCGTGATCGGACGCGCGTTTCGCATGAACGTGATCGCGTGGAGCCAGAACCTCACGCGCGAGCGCGCCGAAGAAAAGGGCGTGCAACTCGTCGACAAGGACACGCTCTTCAGTACCTCCGATGTGCTCACGGTTCACCTGCGCCTGAGCGAGCGCACGCGTCATCTCGTCGGCGAGAAGGAGCTCGCGCAGATGAAGCCGACGAGTCATATCGTGAACACATCGCGCGGCCCGATCGTCGATAGCGCGGCGCTGGTCGATGCGTTGAAGTCGGGGAGGCTCGCGGGCGCGGCCATCGACGTGTACGACGAAGAGCCGCTCGCGGCGAACGACCCGCTGCGCGCGCTACCGAACGTGCTGGCGACGCCGCATATCGGCTATGTCGCGCAGGAGTTGTATCGCACGTTTTATGGCGATACGGTGCGCAATATCGTCGAATGGCTCGACGCGCGCAAGGCGTGACTACTGCGCTTATGACGTTTTCGGTTCGGCGGGCGGCAACAATGAAAACAACAATTCGATTGCGCTGCTCGCGCGGCGCTTGCCGTCCGCGCGGCCGACCGCGAGATCGATGACCGCAAGCCCGACGACGAGCGCGTGCACCATTGACACATGCTCTTTCGTGACGGCGAGGCCCATCGCTTCGAGCATGCGCGTGATCCGCACAGCGACGCCTTCCGCGAGCTCGCGAAAGAGGCTGCGTATGGTCGGCTCTTCGTCGGCGGCTTGCGCGAGCGCCATCAATACGCGGGTGTTCTCATGGCGCATCGCGACATTGGCGATCGATGCAGCCGTGACCTTGGCAGACGCTTCGCCCGCAAAGGCATCGACAGCGGCGAGCTGGCCGTCGATTGCGGTGCGTGCTACGGCTTCGATCAATGCGAGGCGCGTCGGAAAATAGTACGTGAGATGACTCTGCCGCACGCCCGCGCGCGCAGCGACGCGCGGTTGCGTGAAGCCCGAATAGCCTTCTTCGCGCAATGTGGCGAGCGCGGCTTCGAGTATGGACTGTCGACGATCCTGCACGGGCGCGATCCATGTTTGGTTGATTTACCAAACCTTAGCGTGCGCGATGCAAGGCGTCAACCTCATGAATTGTTATACGAAGGCGGTTGCGGATTGTGCGCGGGGTTCGTGTCGAACTTGCGGATATCGATGAGCGCATCGCTTCTGAGCGATTGAAGATCGGCTTCCAGTGCATCGGCGAGCGCCTTGTCATAGACTTCATCGCCATTCACATAGAGCGTGAACGCTTCCAGATATTTCGCTTTCTTAGCGGGATTCTCGATGGTTTCGCGCGTCCAGCGATAAAGCGGATAGTGTTCGACGCCGTCGCGTTGCGCTTGCGCCACGTAGTCGGCGAAGGCGTCGTACTGGCATTTCATATGAGCGCCGTGCCGCATGAGCAGCGTGTTGATCGGCGCAAGCTTTTCGTTCGCCGGGTCCTGACGCGCCAAGGCTGCGTACTCGGGCGCGAGGCGGATTCGAACTTGATATTGCCAGGATTCGGTCATGATGTCCTTTCAGCATTGAAAGCGATAAAAGCACGCGGATGTGAATAATGCGGTTCATGCACTACACTTCCTCTCGCATCGCGAAGCAAGCCGGCCATCGGTGTTCATCATTGCAGGCGACGAACAAGAGGAGGGTAACAGTGAGTCTTCGACACCCGATGTACTGCCCATGTTGCGACATCGCGCCGGGCGCTGCAAGCCGCCGGCGCTTCCTGATGCTCGCGGCCCAAGGGGTCCAGGGCGCTGCCGCGCTCGCGCTCTTTCCGCATCTCGCGTACGCCGACAACGACGTGCCGGCCATAGCCTACGATTCCGTTCCCGATCCGGTGCGTTTGCCGCGCGACGTCTACTTCGGCGAATGCTCTGGCGTCGCGCTCAATTCGGCGGGGCATATCTTCGTGCTTTCGCGCGGCAATAGCATCGGTCCCGCATACGGCGCAGCCGCGGCCCAGCTGCTCGAATTCGATCGCAACGGCCGCTTCGTGCGCGAGATCGGCCATAACCTTTATGCGTGGTCGTTTGCGCATACGGTCAAGGTGGATCGGCAGGACAACGTCTGGGTCACCGACAAGGGCTCGGACATGATCATCAAGTTCACGCCCGAAGGCCGCGTCGCGATGGTGTTCGGACGCAAGCAGGAGGCATCGGACGAAGAGACCGCGCCGCTCAAGCATCCGAATCCGCCGCTGCCTTCGGAGCCCGGACGCTTTCGACAGGTGACAGATGTCGCTTGGGATACCGCGGGCAATACGTATATCAGCGACGGATACATCAACTCGCGCGTCGCGAAGGTCGACAAGGACGGCAACTGGCTCAAGTCGTGGGGCGAGCGCGGCAAGGAGCCGGGGCAGTTCCATACGCCGCATAGCATTGCAGTCGATAGAAACGGCATGGTCTATGTTGCCGATCGCAGTAACCGGCGCATTCAGGTCTTCGACGGCGAAGGGAATTTTCAGCGGCAATTCACGATCGACGTGCCCGTGCCGTCGGATGCGCGCCCGGCTATCGGCAACATGCCCGATGAAGCGGCAATTGCAGCGGGCACGTTTGCGCCGGGATCGCCTTGGGCCATTTGCATATCGCCGGGGCCGAATCAGGTGTTGTATTGCGCCGATGCGTTTCCCGGCCGCATCTACAAGTTATCGCTCGATGGGAAACTGCTCGGCGTGCTCGGTCGATCGGGCAAGCAACTGAAGCAGTTCGGATGGATTCACGAGATGGCGTGTCCGGCGGAGAACACGTTGTTCGTCGCGGAGTTGCTCAACTGGCGAGTGCAGAAACTCGTGCTGCATGGATAACTTCGCATCGGTCCGCATTACTTAGGCGCAGCCTTCGCCCGCATCGACATGATTGGCTTCGGCTGCGCATCGCATCGGTTCTCGCGCCATGCACGCAGCGTATCGAGCGCGACTGAGTTGCGCACATAGCGATGCCACACGAACGCGAGATCGAAGATCAGAATCGCGAGCCACCACGCATAGAGAAAGAATGCACCGCCGAGCACGACGGGCCATAACTGCTTGCCCGCCAGATCGCCCCATAACCTCACGCCGACGATCAACACCATCATCAGCGTGCCGAGCGCAACGAGAATGCGCCGTCCCCAATGCGGTTTGCGCGGAGCGAGCCATCCGCTCAACGCGCACACCAGTCCCGCGAGCACGAATACAGCCTTGCCGACGGCAGGATCGGCGACATCGCGATGCACAAAGTCCGCAAACGGACTCGCGAGAAACGCGGCCACGCCGCTCAAGAGCACGAACCAGAAGATCAGCGCGCCTGCGACGAACGCCAGAAGCGCGACGATGCGCCAGCGCAGCCACGCGCCCGTGCGTCTCACGCCGCGCGCCTTCACGAGACGCGGAAGGCGCGCGGCGACCGTCGTTCCCATCAGCAGGCATGCGAGTGCGAACACCGAGCGTGTGAGATAGATGAACTCGGGCGCGGTGCTCGTGCCCCCCGCGCCCGAATCGGACGATGCCGTGACGGCTTTGTAAATGAAGAACACCGCGAGAAGATGCAGCGAGAAGCTCAGCAGATAAGGAATCGCCGTGCTCACGATGCCACGAAAGCGCCTGTTTTGCGGGGCTTTTGCCGTGTCTTTGTCGAGCACGACGTTCTCGATGAAGTGGCCGAAGACATCGCCATCGGTCCAGTAGTCCGTATGCGCCTTGCCTGGCAACCAGTAGCGCGAGAAGCCGATGTCATGCACCGGTTCGAACTCGAACGCACGGCAGCCGCGATGATCGAGATAGGCGCGCGCCGTATCGAGTGCGAAGCCGACCGGATCGCCGAAGTCGTAATAGTTGCGCCACCTGATGCGCGAGGGCAGCGTGATCGGTCCGCCCGGACGTTCCGCTTGCGTCACGGCATCGCCCTGCATGTCGCTTTTCAGCGCCATGCCTTCCCAGAGTTTCGGCCATAGCAGGATGTGCTTGTCGATCGGCGAGCCGATGGTCATGAAGCCGCGCAGACTTTGCACCCAGTCGGTGCTGATGACCTGCTTGCCGTCCTTCGGGTCCGACACGGTCGGTGTGGACAGCGCCTGCAGAATGCCGAGAAAGCTGATGACGGTTCCCTCACTGTGCGCGACGATATATACCTCGGGCGCGCATTGGCAGCGCGCGGTGGCGAGCGCGACGAGCCGCTCCATTACGCGATGAAACCGAAAGACGATCGTCTCGCGATGCTGCCTGAAATCCGCGACCAGCTGCACGTCGCCGACATAATCGCGGAGCATCGGCGCGAGATCGAACTTGAAGATGCCGGCCTTCTCGGTAACCGCGAGCAGGCTTTGCATGACGGCCACCGTTTCGATGACCTCCTCGACGACGCCCGACGCAAGCGAGAAATCGGCGGGCTCGAGCTTGCGTTCGTCGACGTTGAGCATATAGGCGGCCTGCGCGCGACTCACGATCGAAAGTCCCCATGCCTTGCTTTCCTCGAGCGTGTCGTCCTGCTTCACGACCTCGCGCGGAATGTCGGCCCAATATACTTCCGCGAAACCGAGCGCGGAATAGAAGTCGCGCTGCTCGGCTGTGTAGGGGCCGCCCTGCGGAAGATCGAGCTGGCGGACGTCCACTTCACCGACGCCCGCGATGTCGAAATAGCCGAGCGGCATGACAGGCAGCGGCGGGTCGTAGCGCGCACCGAACTGGCTCGCCACGGAACGCACCGTGTCGCTGTGCAACTGATTGCCAATGCCGTGTATCGCGACGACGATCTTCTGCACGCGTGGCGCGATCGGCATGTCGGACGCGGCCGTCGTCGGCGATGCCGCGTGTTCGTTCTTGATGTCTTGCGCGTCAAGGGACGATGCGTTCATGAGCGTCTCCCGATGGCGTTTCGTCAGCGCTGCTTCGTATCCTGTCCCTGCGCTGCGCACGCGGATACGCGCCCGCGGCGGCGCCCGGTCTCTCGAAGCAGATTAGTCTATTTTTCAGTTTGCATGCATGCGTATTGCACGCAAGATGCGATCTAATCGAATGCATGCGATATCAGCCGCCGCGTGCAAGTCCCGTTTCCATCGCCACGCCGTTCCACAGGTGCATGGCCGCATAGGCGCGCCACGGACGCCAGCGTTCGGTGCGCGCACGCTGCAGGACGGGCCTTGCAAGCGACGGATCGCGGCGCGCGATCGCCTGCATGAGAACGAGATCGGCGTCCGGCCACGCGTCGGGATCGCGTAGCGCACGCATCGCGACATAGCCGACGGTCCACGGCCCGATGCCCGGCATCGAGAGCATGTCGCGCTTCAGGCATTCGAGATCGGCGCCGTGCTCATCGAGCGGCAGCGCGCCCGTTGCCACCGCGTGTGCGAAGCGTTGCACGGTCTCGATGCGCTTCGTCGGCATGCCGATCTTCTGCAGGTCCGCAACGGCGAGCTCGGCGGGCGTGGGAAAACGCCACGCGGTGCCTTCGTGCGGGTGGCCGTCGATCCTTCTTCCCGCGCGCTGCACGATGCGGCTCATGATCGTCGAGGCGCCTTTCACGCTCACCTGTTGTCCGACGATCGTCCGCACCACGAGTTCGAAGCCGGACCACGCGCCCGGCACGCGCAGGCCGGGTGCGGACGCGACGAGCGGCGCGAGCATGGGGTCAGCCCCGAGGCATCGGGCGATTTCGCGGGGATCGGCATGCAGATCGAACATGCGCGCGAGCGGCGCGGCGAGCGCGCCGGCGTGGCGTGCCGCTGCGCCATCGACATGCACGACGAGCCGATGCCTGCTTTCATGCGGCCTGACGTCGACAGTGCCGTCGTCGCCTTGCCATTCGATCGCGCGTCGATACACGCCGCCCTCGACCGACTCGACGCCCGCGGACGCGCGCCCGCCGATGAATGTCAGCATGCGCATCCAGTCGAAAGGCCTCTTGAAGGGCAGTTCGAGGGTGGCGGTCGATGTGTCGATGGTCGAATGCATTTTGGATGCCGTTTGCGCGATGGTCGATTGCATGCCGATCTTACTCCGGCGTTCTGCATGGTCGCCGCGCTGCGATGCTCATTCGCCGCTAACTCTGCGCGACGACAATGCCTCACATCGACAGCAAACGACCCAGCAACGTCAGCCAGCCAAAGGAGCCGAACATGAACGCCATCTCGATCAGCATCGTCGCCATCGTCATCACCGCCGCGCTTGCGGCCATTGCGCCGGTCACGCATTACACGCAGCATGAGATTGCCGTGCTGGGCGCGCATGCGGCGAGCTCACGCGCCGAGGTTCATCTCGGCGCGGGCAGCGGTCTGACGGCTTGATCGATGCGCGCCGTATCAGGGGCGCCGCGCCAGTTCCATCGTGCTCGTGTTGAGCATGGGCCTGAATTCGGGGTGTTGGGAAAGAAGCTGGGGCCCACTCGTTACGAGTTGAGGACGGCGGTCCCATTGATCGGAACGCACGACGCAACGCGCGAGAACATCGCCGTAGATGGGAGCCAGCCCCTCGCGATCGTGCAGCGCGGTCAGTCGGGCGATGCCGACTTTCTCGTCACGCGTGAGTCCACGCGTGAGGCAGTCGACCGTCTGGCGGTCCATTGCGGCCTGCGCAGTCTCGAAGTCCGACGAGTGATAGAAAGTGAAGTCCGTGATGACGAGCACCGCGCCCAGCGCAATGCATGCTGCTCGAATCCTGGTCAACGTTTTCCCCGTTTGCAGGCTCTGGCGGCCGTGAGCCGGTATCGTACCCCTACCTTTTGAGGAATCGCGCAACCGTTCTATTCGCTAGCGCTCATCCGCTGCCGACTTGTCCGCCGCACGCTTTTTCTGCGTCGCGGGTTTCACCGTTGTCATGGTGCGCTCGGCGAGCACCGCATCGCGCTTGGACAGCAGATGCTTGCGCAGAATCTCGCCCATGCGCCTGCCGTCGCGGGTCTCGAGCGCCTCGATCATCTCTTCATGATCGCGAATGGCGCTGTCCCATTTCGGCGTCTGGAAATTCGAGCGAAAACGCAGTGCCATCAAACGCCGGTTGATCGACACATAGGTCTGGCGCAAGGCCGTGTTGCGCGCGGCCTCGTTGATCTTGTCGTGAATCGCCTGATTGCGGCTGTAATAGCCGGAGAGATCGTTTTGTGCGCGGCACGCGAGCATCGCGTAGTGCAGCGCCTTGATCTCCGCGATTTCGAGCGGCGTAATGCGCTCGCATGCGAGTTCGCCTGAAAAGGCCTCCAGCCCGCTCATCAACTCGAACATCTCTCGTATTTCGAACTCGCTCATCTGCGATACCGATGCGCCCCGGTTCGGCGAGATCTCGATCAGGCCTTCGGCGGCCAGCACCTTCAATGCCTCGCGAAGCGGCGTGCGCGAAATGCCGAGCGTCTCGCACAGCTTGCGCTCGTTGAGCTTCACGCCCGGTGCCAGCAGGCCTTCGACGATGAAGCCGCGCAAATGATCGACGACGGTGTCGTGCAGGCGCAGACGCTCCACCTTGGGCAGCGGCGACGAAACATGCACTTCTGGAAGATCGGGATTTTGCATTCAATACCTCTAATCGCGTTTGCGGCAATTTTAACCCAGTGCTAGCGGGAAAAACCGCCAGCGGGTTATCCCTAGGCCGTCTGGCCTATGTATTCCTTTACGCGTCTCGATCGCTGCGTTATTGTATTTTGCATGCAAAATTACATCCAAGAGGACTCGGACCCATGTTGAAGCTCGATTTCCATCCTGCTGGCCGTCACTTCCTGCAGATTCCGGGGCCGAGCCCCGTACCCGATCGCATCCTGCGGGCGATGAGCTATCCGACGATCGATCATCGCGGCCCGGAGTTCGGCGCGCTGGGGCTCAAGGTGCTCGAAGGCATCAGGAAGATCTTCAAAACGAGTCAACCGGTGGTCATCTATCCGGCATCGGGGACGGGCGCATGGGAGGCCGCCTTATGCAACACGTTGAGTTCCGGCGATACGGTGTTGATGTACGAGACGGGCCACTTCGCGACGCTGTGGAAGAAGATGGCCGAGAACCTCGGGCTCAAGCCTGAGTTTCTGGGCTTGCCCGGCATCGAAGGCTGGCGTCGCGGCGTGCAGGCCGACATGATCGAAAAGCGCTTGCGCGAAGACACGCAATGCGTGATCAAGGCCGTGTGCGTCGTGCATAACGAAACGTCGACGGGCGTGACGTCCGATATCGCCGCCGTGCGGCGCGCCATCGACGCCGCAAAGCATCCCGCGCTGCTGATGGTGGACACGATTTCGGGCCTTGCATCGGCGGAGTATCGCCACGACGAATGGGGCGTAGACGTGACGGTCTCCGGCTCGCAGAAGGGTTTGATGCTGCCGCCGGGCATCAGCTTCAACGCGGTATCGGAGAAGGCGCGTGAGGCGTCGAAACGCGCCACGCTGCCGCGCGCGTTCTGGGACTGGACCGAGATCATCGAGATGAACAAGCAGGGGTACTGGCCTTACACGCCGAACACGAACCTCCTCTATGGGCTCTCGGAAGCGCTCGACATGATCCTCGGTGAAGGGCTCGAGAACGTGTTCGCTCGTCATCAACGGCTCGCGGCGGCGTGCCGCGCGGCGGTCACCGCATGGGGCCTCGAGATTCAGTGCGCCGATACCGCCGTGTATTCGCCGGTGCTCACAGGCGTGATGACGCCCGAAGGCGTCGATGCCGATGCAGTGCGCAAGCTCATCTACGAACATTTCGACATGTCGCTTGGCACGGGGCTCGGCAAGGTGAAGGGCCGCATGTTCCGCATCGGGCATCTCGGCGATTGCAACGATCTCACGCTGATGGCCGCGCTCTCCGGCTGCGAAATGGGCTTGAGGCTCGCGGGCATCGAATTGAAGGGCAGCGGTGTCACGGCGGCGATGGACTATCTGACGAGCCACGTCGCGAAGCCCGCATTGAAGGCGGCCGCATGAGCGCCGCGTTTGACGCCAACGCGCTCGCAAGGCTCTTCGTCGAGGCCCGCGCGCACCGCGCGAAGCTCGACGTATTGCCGGAAGGCGCACGTCCGCACGCCGCCGAAGAAGCGTACGCCGCGCAGGAAGCGACGCTGCGCGCGCTGGGCGCGGAGATCGGCGGATGGAAGGTCGGCGCGAAATCGCACGATGGCCCGATACAGGGCGCGCCGCTTCCCGCCGATGGCATTCATTATTCCGGCGCGCGGCTGTCGATGCACGCGTTCGGCAAGGCCGGACTCGAACTCGAAGTCGCTTTCAAGCTTGGCCGGCGGTTCGAACCGGGCAGCGGTCCCTATAGCGATGACGACGTGATCGCCGCCATCGAATCCGTGCATGCGGCAATTGAAGTGGTGGCGAGCCGTTTCGCCGCATGGCCCGATGTGGAGAAGCCCTGGCAACTCGCCGACTTGCAGAATCATGGCGCGTTGATCGTGGGGGATGCCGTGCCATACGACGCGGCGTTTCCCTTCGTATCGCCCGCGATGACCTTCACGTTCGAGGGCGCGCCGCTCTTCCACGGCGCTCCGGCGAACCCCGCGGGCGACCCGCGTCGCCTGCTCGCATGGACGGTGAACCACAGTGTCTCGCGCGGGCTTGCCGTCGAGCGCGGGACCGTGCTCACGGCGGGTTCGTACACCGGCATGGCTTTTCCCGATGCGCCAGGCACGGCCGTGGGCCGCATCGAGGGCTTGCCTGCCGTCGAATTGCATTTCGCATAACGCATTCATAAGGCCAGGAACCGCACAGCGCTCTGGCACTCACCGACAGCGACGATGCTCAATTCCCCCACAGACCGGCTCGTCAAGCCGATCCATCTGATGCCCGCTTCCGCGCGCGCGCGGCTCGCATCGACGCCGACGCCATTGCAGGCGCGACTGCAACGCGAACTGAAAGGCGATGTGCTGTTCGATCACGCATCGCGCGGGCGCTACGCCACCGATGCGTCGATCTATCAGATCATGCCGCTCGGTGTCGTCGTGCCGAAGGATCAGCACGATCTGCGCCTCGCTTTGCAGATCGCGCGCGACAGCCACGCGAGCGTGCTTGCGCGCGGCGCGGGCACGAGTCAATGCGGGCAGACGATCGGCGAGGCGCTCGTCATCGACACGACGAAGTGGCTGAACAACATCATCCACTTCGACAAGGACGCGCGCACCGTCACGGTCGAACCGGGCGTCGTGCTCGATCATCTGAACGCGTGGCTCAAGCCGCATGGCCTGTGGTTTCCGGTGGATGTGTCGACGAGCGCGCAATGCACGATCGGCGGCATGGCGGGCAACAACTCGTGCGGCTCGCGCTCGATGGAATACGGAATCATGGTTCATAACGTCGAGGCGATCGACGCGATCCTCGCCGATGGCCACGAAGCGCGTTTCGGCAAGGTCTCGACCATGATGAACGATGCACGCACGCGCGATCTCATCGATAGCGTGCGTGGCATCGCGATGCGCGAGCAGCAGGAAATGCGCGAGCACATTCCAAAGGTGCTGCGGCGCGTGGGAGGCTACAACCTCGATCTCTTCGATTGTCAGAGCCCGCTCGCTTTCAGCGACGACGGGGAGCCGAATCTTGCGAACCTGCTCGTCGGCTCGGAAGGCACGCTTGCGTTCAGCCGTCAGCTGACGTTGAAGCTCGCGCCGTTGCCCGCGCACAAGACGCTCGGCGTGGTGAACTTCCCGAGCTTCTACGATGCGATGGACATGACGCAGCACATCGTCAAGCTCGGACCGGTGGCGGTGGAACTCGTCGATCGCACGATGATCAATCTCGCGATGTCGAATCCCGCGTTCCGCCCCGTGATCGAAAAGGCGTTGGTCGGCCAGCCGAAGGCTGTCCTGCTCGTCGAATTCGCGGGCGCGGATCGCGATGAACAAGTCGCGCAGCTCGCGCAGCTCGTCGAGTTGATGAGCGATATCGGCTTGCCCGGCTCGGTCGTGCAGATGCCCGACGCCGGTCCGCAAAAGGCGCTATGGGAAGTGCGCAAGGCGGGCCTCAACATCATGATGAGCATGAAGGGCGACGGCAAGCCGGTGTCCTTCATCGAGGATTGCGCAGTGCCGCTCGAGCATCTGGCCGAGTACACGAGTCGGTTGACCGAAGTCTTCAGGCAGCACGGAACCGAAGGGACGTGGTACGCGCATGCGAGTGTCGGCACGTTGCATGTGCGGCCGATTCTCGATATGCGTCGGGACGGAGCCATCAAGATGCGCGCAATCGCGCAAGAAGCCGCGGCGATGGTGCGCGAATACAAGGGCGCATTCTCTGGCGAGCACGGCGACGGTTTGTGCCGCGGCGAATGGGTCGCATGGCAATATGGCCCGCGTATCAACGAGGCTTTTCGCGACATCAAGCAGCTCTTCGATCCGGAGAACCGGCTGAGCCCGGATCGTATCGTCGCTCCGCCGAAGATGGACGATGCGCGCAACTTCCGCTTTCCGCCTTCCTATGCCGAGCGCGCGTTGACGCCGCAGCTCGACTGGTCGGCGTGGAATGTGACGCGCGATCCGTCGACGGGCGACGAAGGCGTGCCGGGATCGGGCGGCGACCTGTCGGGCGGACTCGCGAAAGCGGTCGAGATGTGCAACAACAACGGCCATTGCCGCAAGTTCGATGCAGGCACGATGTGCCCGAGCTATCGCATCACGAAGGACGAGCAGCATGTCACGCGCGGCCGTGCGAACACCTTGCGGCTCGCGTTGTCGGGACAGCTGGGCGATGACGGCCTCGCGAGTCAGGATGTGAAGGACGTGCTGGACCTGTGCGTGTCATGCAAGGGGTGCAAGCGCGATTGCCCGACAGGTGTCGACATGGCGCGCATCAAGATCGAGGCGCGCGCCGCATGGACGCAGCGTCATGGCGTGCGCCTGCGCGAGCGGCTGATCGCATTCCTGCCGCGCTACGCGCCCTATGCGAGCCGCATGCCGGCGCTGTCGAACGCATTCGAAGCGAATATGCCCGGTGTTGCACGCTGGCTCAAGTCGAAGCTCGGCCTCGCGCCGCAGCGAGCGTTCCCCCGTTTCGCGAAACCCTATCTCGCCGATGCGGCCGGCAAGCCAGTTGCATCTGCAACTAATGAAGTTCTGCTCTTCGTCGATACGTTCAACAACTTCATGGAGCCCGACAACGCGCGTGCCGCGAAGCGTGTGCTCGAAGCGGCGGGATACACGGTTCATCTGAACGTCAAGACGGGCGAGCGGCCGCTGTGTTGCGGGCGCACGTTCCTCTCGTCCGGTCTCGTCGATGAAGCGAAGGCCGAAGCGCGCCGCGCGCTCGATGCGCTCATGCCTTATGTCGAGCGCGGTGTGGCGATCGTCGGCCTGGAGCCGTCGTGCCTGCTCTCGTTGCGCGACGAATTTCTCGGGTACGGCTATGGCGATGCAGCTCGCAAGCTCGCACAAGCGTCGTTCCTGTTCGAGGAGTTTCTCGTGCGTGAAGAGGCGGCAGGGCGCTTGCGACTGAAGCTGAAGGCGCTGGATCGATCAAGCGCGTTGCTGCATGGACATTGCCATCAAAAGGCATTCGATGCGGTGCGTCCCATCGAGAAAGTTCTCGGCTGGATTCCAGGGCTCGATGTGAAGACGATCGAATCGTCATGCTGCGGCATGGCGGGCAGCTTCGGTTATGAGGCGGAACATTACGCCGCCTCCCAAGCGATGGCGGAGCTGTCGCTGCTGCCGGCCGTGCGTGCGGCCCGCGATGCGCTCATCGTCGCGGACGGCACGAGTTGCCGTCATCAGATCGCGGATGGCGCGCAAAGAGAGGCGCTGCATGTTGCGCGCGTGCTCGCGATGGCGCTCGATGCAAAGGATTGAAGACAGCTAGACGAGAGTTTCATTCACCGAAGCAAAACAGCGGACACGAACGAGCCGCGACCAGGAGACGAGCAATGACATCACCGCGCAAACCACGCATACGCAAGCTGCGCAGAAGAACGCTATAAGCAGGCTCATACCGAGCCCGCAGTCCTCATCCGACGTACCCACGCGAAGTTCCGCATGCAGTGCAGGGCGCCTCTCGAGAACCGAAGGCGTCGCGCGCACGCACGCGGCCAACAAGGAGACGATGATGTTCCGTCGAGCCACGACACGCGTTCTGCTGCTGCTATGCGCGATGTATTTCATCACCTATATCGACCGGGTCAATGTCAGTACCGCGGCGGCCCAGTTCGGCGCCGAGCTTGGCCTGTCGCACACGCAAGTCGGCTTCGTGTTTTCCGCCTTCGCGTATCCGTATCTCGTGTTCCAGATCATCGGCGGATGGGTGGGCGACCGCTTTGGGCCGCGCCGCACGCTCACGCTATGCGCCATCATCTGGGCAGGCGCCACGGTGCTCACCGGTCTGTCCGGCGGCTTCGTCTCGCTGATCGTGGCGCGCGTGCTGCTCGGCCTCGGCGAAGGTGCGACCTTTCCGACTGCGACGCGCGCGATGTCGAACTGGATGCCCGCCGATCAGCGCGGTTTTGCACAAGGTATTACGCATGCAGCATCACGCATCGGCAATGCGGTGGCGCCGCCGCTCATCGTCTGGCTGATGGTCGCGACGAGCTGGCGCGGCGCGTTCATCATCACCGGGATCATCAGTTTCCTGTGGGCGCTGGCGTGGGTCTTCTACTTTCGCGACAATCCGCGCGATCATCCGCGCATCACGGATTCCGAATGCGCGACGCTCGCGAGCTACTCTGGCGTGAAGCAACGCGTGCCGGTTCCGTGGCGCACGCTGCTCGGCCGCATGGCTCCCGTCACGGCGGTGTATTTCTGCTATGGATGGGTGCTGTGGCTGTTTCTTGGCTGGATTCCGCAGTACTTCCTGCATAGCTACCACATGCAGCTCGGCAAGTCGGCGCTGTTCGCGTCGGGGGTGTTCTTCGCAGGCGTGCTCGGCGACTGGCTCGGCGGTTCCCTCACCGACCGCATCCTGAGAAAGAGCGGCAACGTGCGGCTCGCGCGCAACGTGATGGTGGGCGTGTGCATGCTGCTGACGCTACTGTCGCTCGCGCCGATCATGCTGATCTCCGACATTTCGATCACGCTCGCGGCGGTGTGTCTCTCGGCCGGCTTCTTCTTCAACGAAATGACGATCGGTCCGATGTGGTCCGTGCCGATGGACATCGCGCCCAAGCACTCGGGTACCGCGTCCGGCATCATGAATTCCGGCTCGGCGCTGGCGGCCATCATCAGCCCGGTCGTGGGCGGCTGGCTGATCGACCGCACGGGCAACTGGAACCTTCCGTTCACGGTGTCGATGATCCTGATGGCCGCCGGCATCATCCTCTCGTTCATGATGCGCCCGGACCGCGCGCTCGAAGTCGAGGAAACGAAAGACGCGGCAGACGCGCGCAAGTTCGTCTAATCGACGGGCGCGGCGGTTCAATGCATTTTGCATGCATTGAACCGCATCGGATAACGCATTCAGCATGCAGCATTCAATTCAAGGAGGCGATGTGGCGGAACCATCCATCCTGGTCGAGCGCGAAGGCGACATCTCGACGGTCGTGATCGATCGGCCCGAGAAGCTCAACGCGATGACGAAGCCGTTGTGGCACGCGCTCGGTGAGACCATCGAAACGCTTTCAGGCGATGACACGTTGCGCTGCATCGTGCTGCGCGGCGCCGGCGAAAAGGCGTTTTCGCCGGGGAACGACATTGGCGAGTTCCGCACGGATCGCTCGAATGTCGAGCAGGCGCGCGAGTACGGCGCCATCATGCATCGCACTTTGAATGCATTGCGCCAGTGCCGGCATCCGATCGTCGCGATGATTCATGGCATCTGTGTCGGCGGCGGCCTCGAAATCGCGGCGATGTGCGATCTGCGCATTTGCGGCGAGTCGAGCCGCTTCGGGGTGCCGATCAAGAATCTAGGCCTCGTGATGGCGCATGCGGAGATGGAAGGGCTCGTACGTCTGGCGGGGCCGGCCATTGCGCTCGAGATGCTGCTCGAAGGACGCATTTTCGATGCGAGGGAAGCGCTTGCGAAGGGGCTCGTCACGCGCGTCGTCGCGGATGGCGACGTCACCGCGCACGCATATGAAACCGCGCGACGCATCGCGGACGGCGCGCCGCTCGTCGCGCGCTGGCACAAGCAGTTCGTGCGCCGCGTGATGGACCCCGCGCCGCTCACCGGTGAAGAGCGCGACGAAGGCTTCGCGTGCTTCGGCACGGAAGATTTCCGCACCGGCTATCAGGCCTTCCTCGACAAGATCAAACCGCAATTCAAGGGACGTTGACATGACAGACACGAAACCGGCAGCCGCGCCCGGCGAGGGGCCGCTTGCGGGCTTGCGCGTGATCGAGCTCGCACACATCATGTCGGGGCCGATCTGCGGGATGATGCTCGCGGACATGGGTGCCGATGTCATCAAGGTCGAAAAAATTCCAAACGGCGATGATTGCCGGCGTTTCGCGCCGATGCTCCCGAGCGGCGAATCCGCGTCGTTCCTGATCGTGAACCGCAACAAGCGCGGCGTCGCCCTTAATCTGAAGACGGACGGCGGCAAGGACGTGCTCAGGAAAATGCTCGCGAGCGCGGATGTCGTGACGGAGAACTACCGGCGCGGCACGATGGAAAAACTGGGCATGGGTTACGAAACGCTCAGGGCGATGAATCCGGGCCTCATCTATTGCGCGATTTCCGGTTACGGCCGCAGCGGACCGATGGCCGATAAAGGCGGCTTCGATCTCATAGCGCAGGGCATGAGCGGCCTGATGAGCATGACCGGCGAGCCGGGACAGGCGCCGATCAAGGCGGGCTCGCCCGTCACCGATATCAACGCGGGCATTCTGGCGGCGCTCGGCATCAGCGCGGCCTATGCGAGAAAGCAGACGACGGGCCTTGGCCAGATGGTCGATACGTCGCTCTTCGAAGCCGGCCTGCAACAGATGTACTGGGCCTTCGCCAACTATTTCGCGGACGGCACGGTACTGCCGAAGGCGGGCTCCGCCAATCCGACGAGCGCGCCGTATCAGGCGTTTCGCACGCGCGACGGCTGGATCAACATCGGCGCGGCCAATCAGAGGAACTACGAGCGGCTGGTCGGCGTGTTGAACATTCCCGGTCTCGCCGAGGACGAGCGTTTCCAGACCAATGCGGGCCGCCTGAGGCATCGCGAGTTGCTCGTCGAGATCCTGAGCACGCGCCTCGCCGAGCGGACCACTGACGAATGGCTCGTCACTTTCGACGAAATCGGCTTGCCGAGCGGCGCGGTGCTGGGCGTACCGGAGGCGTCGTCGCACGAGCAGGCAATCGCGCGCGGGATGATCGTCGAGACGGAGCATCCGCTCGCGGGGCCGATGCGGGGCATCGGTTTGCCGATTCACTTCTCCGAAGGGTCGACGAAGGCTTCCCGTCCCGCGCCGCTTCTCGGGCAGCACACCACCGAGGTGCTCAACGAATACGGTTTCGACGATGCACGCATTCAGGCGCTCAAGGATGAAGGCGCGATCCTGGAAACGGAAGTTCCGGCATGATCTCGATATCAATCGTGCCGGTTTTTTGCATTCGACATGCAAAATTCGGCGCTATGATCGATGCCTGATCCCGCTTCATCGACACGACCCGCCATGACGCTCCTACCGCCGCCCGCCGCCCGCGTGGGCGACCCGCTCGTATCCGTTGCCACGCCTTCGCTGACGATCGACCTCGATGCCTTCGACGCCAATCTCGCGGCAATGTCGGCGTTCGTGGCGCGGCACGGCGTCGCGTTGCGTCCGCATGCGAAGGCGCACAAGTCCAGCGAGATCGCGAGGCGTCAGATCGAAGCGGGCGCGGTCGGCGTGTGCTGCCAGAAGCTGTCGGAGGCCTATCCGTTCGCGGCGGCGGGCATCGCGAGCATTCATGTGAGCAACGAGTTCGTCGGCATGGACAAGCTGGCCATGGCCGTCGAGCTGGCATCGCACGTGCGCCTTTCGGTTTGCGTGGATGCGTTGCCGCAAGTGCATGCGCTCGGCGACGCGGCGGCGCGTGCAGGTGTGACGATAGACGTGCTGCCTGAAATCGATGCCGGGCAACATCGCTGCGGCGTGACGAGCGAGGATGCGCTGCTCGCACTCGTCGATGGGATCGCATCGCAGGGCGCGTTGCGCTTTGCGGGCATTCAGGCGTATCACGGCGGCATACAGCACGTCGCCGACTGGGCGGCGCGCAAGGACGAAGCAAGCCGTGCCGCCGACGCTGCCGCACGCTACGTGCGCGCGCTCGATGTACGCGGCGTGCGTTGCGGCATCGTGACGGGCGGCGGTACCGGCACGGTCGAGTTCGATGCCGCGAGCGGCGTCTTCACGGAGCTGCAACCCGGCTCGTATCTCTTCATGGACGGCGATTACGGCGGCATCGGCTGGGGCGGCGAATTGCACTGGCGTCACAGCCTTTTCGTGCTGTCGACGGTCATGAGCGCGACGCGGCCCGGCATGGCCGTGTGCGATGTCGGCCTGAAAGGGCTCGCAGTGGATTCAGGCTTGCCGCGCAGCGTGCAGTGGCTCGATGCGATCGACGAGCCAGCGCTGACCTATATTTCTGCGAACGACGAACACGGCATGTTGCAGGCGCAGCACGAATCTGAAGGCGACTTCGCGCGACTCGTCGGCAAGCGACTTCTGTTGCCTCCCGGGCATTGCGATCCGACCGTGAATCTCTACGACGAATACGTGTGCCATCGAAACGGCCGAGTGACGGACCTATGGCCGATCGATGCGCGCGGTCTTTCACGCTAGGCCGATGGCTCCTTGGGCGGATAGATCGTAGTAGTCAGCGCATCCAGATCCGCGACGATCAGGCCGACGACGAACTGCGCCACTTCCTGCGCGCCGTGCGTTGCCTCCTGCTTCGCAAGTATGTTCTTGAGTTCATTCACGGCAAAGCGCGCGCGCGCGAGCCCTGCATCGTCCTGACGATTCGATGCAAGCACGCTTGCGAGCGTCTCGAACAATGACTGCACTTCGCGGCCCGTGGTGCCGAACCGTGCCGCGCAGGTATCGCGATCGAGGCGCGATACCGCTTTCGCAAGAAAGAGCGCATCGCTATGCAGACGCCGCAAAAAAGGCGCGGCCTTGTCGATTGCATCCGCGCGGCGATTCTGCACGAGCACGATGATGTGCTCGCGCTCCGCTTCCTTCAGCGCATCGTCGAACGCTTTTTGCGCGTCGGTGCTTTGCGTTTCGAGGCGCCTCGCACGCGCGTCGTCCCGTTCGCCCGACAGATACAGCCCGATCAACCGACCGAGGC
This sequence comes from Caballeronia sp. INML2, assembly GCF_023631365.1. Classification (NCBI taxonomy): domain Bacteria; kingdom Pseudomonadati; phylum Pseudomonadota; class Betaproteobacteria; order Burkholderiales; family Burkholderiaceae; genus Caballeronia; species Caballeronia sp. INML2. The sequence goes on from NZ_JALQDH010000074.1 coordinate 280,541, forward strand.
TCTTCAAAGTATCGGCGACGCTGGCATGTGCGGCCGCGAGCGCACGATTCGGCCAGACCGCCGAGACGACGAACGACGATGCCGCGCCGATCAGAATCTCCAGCACGCGATGCATGGGCCGTTCGAAAGGCGAGCCCGGTCCTCCCGGAATCAGTACGACGATCACGAGCGTCACGCACGCAAGCCTGAACGCGGGACGTTTGGCGCTCAACGCTGCAAGCGGCACGAGCGCGACGGAGAAGACGGCGAGCGGCGGCGCGCCGCGTTCCATTGCGACGATACCGAGCACGCCCGTCACCGCACCGATGAATGCGCCGATGATCTGATCGCGGGCGATATCGACGGCTTGCGTGAGGCTCGGTTGCGTCACGATAACGAGGGTCGTGATGAGCGCCCAATAACCTTCTGGCAGCGCCGCGAGCCGCGCGGCGGCGTAGCTGATCGCGCAACTCATCAGCGTACGAAGGAGGCGCCTCGCTTCCGGTGCGCCGAAGAAGGCGCGCACGCGGCGTCGGGTGCGGGTGATCGCGATCATGCGGTCTCTATCGGTGATGAAGCGGAATGGTTGGCGAAGACGCGACGCACACGCGCGCCCGCTGCTGCATTATGCCAATGCGCAGGGCGCGAAATGAAAGAGGATGTCAGGGACGAGGAGAAACAGGGCGGCACGCATGCTCTGTGTTGCCGAGCATGCTGCCGCCCTTGTGCCGCGACGAACCGAAGTCTCGACGAAGCGTCAGGGTGTGTCGTCAGGTGAGCATCGGCACCGCTTCGATCAGTGCAAGCCCGAGTAACGCCCCGATGGCTGCGCTGATGAGCTTCGGATGCCAGCGATCCAGATGCAGCGCCGTGAGCAGCGCGCCGATCAGGATAACGCCGAGCAAAGCGAAAACGACGACAAGGTAGCCGATTTCAAACTCGTTATTGATAAGCACGACGCTGGCCTCCCGCCGGTTGGAACCGGCTGACTTGCACATTGCGCCGCGTTGCGGCCCATGTCGATCCGCCCGCGCGACAGTTCCATTATATGTCACGGTGTGATGTATTAAAAGTCGCGCGGCCGAAGTGCGGAGCTCGAAGTTAGCGGGCGGGCCCCGCGTTGAGCGGCAATTTCGACGCGCGCGCGCTGTCCGCCGTCATCTTCGCTCCGCCTGGCTTGTAGCCGTTCGACATCAAAAGGAAGGCCATGATGTCGGCGTAGTCCTGATCCTTCATCTTGCCGGGACGATCCGCGGGCATGTTGGTCGCCATGTAAGTGAAAATGCCGCCGACGGTGAGATGCGAATTCGATGGCGGCGCGAACGAAGGACCTTGCAACGCGGGCGCGGTCACGCCCTGAAGCTGCGCACCGTGGCACTTCGCGCACGAACTCGAATACAGTGTCTTGCCGTGCGTGGTTTGCGCCTGTTCGAACGATGGCGGCTCGGCGCCGCCCTCATTTGCGACCTTGATGAAGCGGCCTGCGCGCGCTGGGTTCGTATCCGCGAGCATGATGCCCGCGTGCGCGGACGATGCGGTCGACGGCGTGTCGAGATAGCGTGTTGCGGAGGCGGTTTGCGCAGACATGGACCATTGCATCGTCAATGCTTGCAAGCTGCCATCGTTGGTCATCGACGTGAGCGCGTCGTCGATACGTGTGCGCAAGGCCGCGGCCCTGTCGCCGAACGCGAAGGCAAGATGCCAGTCCGCATAGGGCGAATCGGCGGTCGTGACCGTGAAGCTGCGCTCCGGATGCGCCATGCGATAAGCGACGACGGCGGGATACCACACGATCGCACGTTGCGCGCGTCCCTTCGCCACCGCTTCGACCGTCGACGCCGATGTGTTCTCCAGATCGAACGTCACGTCGTGCTGTTGCACGGCGATCAATTGTGCGGGGCTCGCATAGGTCGCGGCGACCGTGTGCTTTGCGGCGTCCCCGAGTTTCGCACCGGGCGCTTCGATGCTGACATAACCCGCGCGCAGATAGCCGCGCGAGAATTGCATCTTGCCGCCGGATGCGTCGGCGACTGTCGAACGCGGAAAGCCCGCGATCACATCGCAATCGCGCGCGAGTGTCTTGTCGAGTTCGCTAAGCGACACGCCGTCGTCGTCGCCTTCACCGATGCCGTGCGAAACGATCGATGCCGCGATATGGGCGCGCGCGAAGACTGCCTGCGCGACGCTGCGATCCAGCGACGCCGACGGGCTGCCGGGGAACGTGCAGATCTTCACTGCTGCATCGGAGGGCGATGGCGCGAGCGCGATGCATGCGGCGAGCATGCCCGCTGCGCGTATGGAGTGGAGAGGATGATTCATGTCGAAGCGTCCGGTGATGTCGGTGAACACCGCAAGCGCGCGACGATGCGCGCTCGCGGTTCGATCAGGTTGGTTCAGGTGCGATTGAGCGCGAAGACATAGAGCGTGCCGCCGCGCGGAACCTTGTCCGCGGCCTTCGCCATCGGTCCGCCCCAGATCGGGTTCGCGCCGCCATAGCCCGCGAGAATCGCCACGTATTCCTTGCCGTCGATCTCATACACCGAAGGTTGCGCGATGATGCCGCTCGCGAGCTTCGGGCTTTGCCACAAGACCTTGCCGGTCTTTTCGTCGAACGCGTAGAGACGACCATCGAGCGAGCCGCTGAATGCGAGGCCGCCCGCCGTCGTCGCGACACCGCCGTTCCAGGGCAGCTTGCTCCAGTGGCTCCAGACCTTCTTGCCCGTATCGACATCGATGGCCTGCAACTCGCCATAACCTTTGCTGTTCGGCTCGGGCTTGATCTCGAAGCCTTCGCCGAGATAGGGCAGACCTTCCATGTAGTTCACCGACTTGCCCGACAAGGACATGCACGCATGCAGGGCCGGCACGATCGCGAGATGCGTTTGGGGATCGTATGACACGGACCACCAGTTCTTGCCGCCCAGAAAGCTCGGACATGTTTCGATGGTCGTGCCGGTCTTCGGATACTTGGCTGGGTCCTGAATCGGCTTGCCATCGTCCGTATAGCCCGTGACCGATGTCGCGGTGACGAAAGGCCGCGCATAGATCAGCTTGCCGTTGCTGCGATCGATTGCGTGAAAGAAGCCGTTGCGGTCCGCGTGAACGATCGCGTCGTAGTCCTTGCCCTGATATTTGATATTCGCGAGCACGGGCGTGTTCACGCCGTCATAGTCCCACGTGTCATGGGCCGTGTATTGGTAGTGCCACTTGAGATCACCCGTCTTCGGATCGAGAGCGAGCAGGGAATCGGAATAGAGATTGTCGCCGGGACGAAGATCGGCGAGCCACGGTCCCGGATTGCCGACGCCCCAATAAAGCGTCTTCGTCGCCGAGTCGTAGGTGCCGGTGAGCCATGCGGGCGCGCCACCATGTTCCTGCATGCCGTCGGGCCATGTATTGCCGCCAGGTTCCTTCGCGCCGGGCACGGTATAACGCTTCCAGAGCACCTTGCCGTCATTGGGATCGAGTGCGGCGATGAAACCGCGCGCGCCATACTCGCCGCCCGAACTGCCGACGACGAGCGCGCCATCGAGCGCCAGAGGTGCAAGCGAGAACGCGTAGCCGACGCCCGGATCGAACATCGCCTTCTTCCACACGAGCGCGCCTGTTTGCGCATCGAGGGCCGCCACTTCGCCGTTCAGCATCGCGACATAGACATTCTTTCCGTATAGCGCGACGCCGCGATTGACCACATCGCAACATGCGGTCTTGAAGGATTTCGCATCGAGATTCGGCTCGTATTTCCATAGCTGCTTGCCCGTTGCAGCATCGAATGCATAAACGTTGTCCTTGGGCGTCGTCACGAAAAGAAAGCGTCCGTTGACGATGGGCGTCGCTTCGAAGCCTTGCTGCAAGTCCTTCGGAAACTTATAGCTCCACACCTGCTTCAAGTTCTTTACGTTGCTCGTGTCGATCTGCTTGAGCGGCGAATGCGCATGACCGTTATACGTGCGGTAGTACGTGAGCCAGCCTGGATCCTCCTGCGCGCTGGTAAGACGCTCGTAGCTGACTTCCGGATACGGCGCCGGCGTGCCGCTCGCCGCGATGGCTTGTTGCTGCGCTACGCAGAATGCAGCAACGGCGCCTGCTGCAATGGCCGCGATGCGCATTGCCGGACTGAAGCGAATCTTCATCGTTGTCTCCTGGGTATTGTCGATGCAACGTCTACTTGAATCTCGATAGCGATGCGAACGGTTGCGGCATCTTCAAGGCAAGTCATGTGCCATTGATGATTCATGTGCCCGCTTGCCTTGCTGCATGCGGATCTCATGCACGAGGAGCTGGACGCAAGCGTCGTGCGATGTTCATGCAGGGGTGTTGCATCGTGGAGCAGTGGGGCGATCGACGTGTTGCCCGATGTGACAACGCGCGTTCAGTCGATCCAGCCGAGACGGCGCGCTTCATCGATGAAGCGATAGACATCGGCGGCGAGCCCCGCCATTCCGAAGCGCGCTTCCAGCTCGCCGATGATGTCGTCGAGTTCGCGCGTTCCATCACAGCGCGCGAGTATTTCGCCAGCGCTGCGATTCAGTTCGATGCTGCCGCGCGGATGCACGATCTCGCACGTGCGCATGCCCGCATGCCAATGCAGCTTAAGAGGCGCACGCAAGCGCGGGCGCGTGGGTGCGCCCGTATGCGCGGTCGTTGAGTTCATGTGGGACGGGAAGAGAAGGACGCAGGCCCGGGCGCTGTTCGACCCGGGCTTGCTTCATCGAAGCGTTAGCGTGTGGCGATATACATCGTGATCTCAAAGCCGAAGCGCAGATCGGTGAAGGCAGGCGTCGTCCATTGCATGTTCATCTCCTAAGGTGATGTTCGAGTCGGATCGCGAAGGATTCGCAATCGGACATCGAAAATGCAAGCTCCATGCCTTCGAAGAAAACGCAGTGCATGTGCACGGTTTAGCCTTTCAGTTTCATTTCGAAGTAGCGCGATTCACGTGCCGCGCTGTACCCCTTAGGAACAGGGGTGTCTCGAAGTGGAACACCGCATGGAACAACTCACTGCTCCATCGCTGAACAAGCGGGCATCTTGCGATAGATCGTGTTGCGCGAAACGCCGAGCGCACGCGCGGCGGCGGATACGTTGCCACGATGTCGCGTGAGCGCAGCGGCGATCACGGACGCCGTGACTTCCTGTAGTCGTCCCGAAGCGGGCGCCGATGAAGGGCATGCTTCAAACACGTTTTGCGTATTAACGCGAGGCTCCTCGAAGAAGTCATCAGGAAGATGTTCACGGCGAATGCAGCCGTCGTCGTCCACCATCGCGGCGGAGGTGCGCAGGAGATTGCACAGTTGCCGGAAGTTGCCGGGCCACGCGTAGCGCTGGAAGAGCGCCATCACTTCATCGTCGATGGACAGGCGCGTGCCCCGTGATTCGTCGGCGCTCACGGCGTGCAGCATCTTCGTGATCACAGTTGCGAGGTCGGTGCGCTCGCGCAATGGCGGCAGCTTGACGACGAGTCCGTTCAGTCGGTAATACAAGTCTTCGCGAAAGCGGTTCTGCTCGATCATCTCTCGCAAATTGCGGTGCGTCGCGCAGATGATGGCTACATCGACCGGTATCGACCTGCTGGAACCCAGTGGATCGACGACGCGCTCCTGCAGAACGCGCAGAAGGCGCACCTGCAGCGGATAGGGCATGTCGCCGATCTCATCGAGAAACAGCGTGCCGCCGTTCGCCTGCAGCAGCTTGCCGGCCGCGCCCTTGCGCCGGGCGCCGGTGAAGGCGCCTTCCTCATAGCCGAAGAGTTCCGATTCGATCAGGTTCTCGGGAATCGATGCGCAGTTCACCGCGACGAACGGTCCCGCGCGGCGCGGCGAATCGCTGTGAATCGCCTGCGCGAGCAGTTCCTTGCCGGTGCCTGTTTCGCCGGTGACGAGTATCGGTATGTCCTTGCCGATGACCTTGCGGACCTTGGCGATCACCACAGCCACTTTTGGATCGCCCGTGTCGAGTGAAGCGAGCTTCGATGACGCATCGATTGCAGCGGATGCGCGCGGCGCGGCTTTGATCGCATTGGATGTGGGCGCCACTCCGGCGAGCGGCGCACGGTTCAGGCGCACACGCGCGCACACGACGGCGCCGTTGTTCAGGTCGAGGGGAAAATGCGGAGCGCGGCTCGCATGCGAACGATCGATCAGTTGTGCGCTCGTCAGTCCGAAGAGCGACGAGAGCGTATGCGCGCGCAGCGACGCGATCGACAGGCCGAACTGAAACTGCGCGCTGCGATTGGCGGAGAGAAAGCGACCATCGCAGGTGAAGGCCATGATGCCTTCCATCAGCGTGCCGAGAAATTCGGGGCGGCTATGAAACGCGATCTGCAGCATGCCCTGAAAAGTGCTGGAAAACAGATGGTTTTCGATCATCTGCACGGACATGCGCGCGAGCGCCATCGTGTGGCGATGGTAGCTTCGATGATCGCCGGTCACATCGAGCACGCCGATCAGATCGCCATAGGGATCGAGGATCGGCACGCTTGAGCACGTCAAAAAGCGATTGGCCGCGAGATAGTGCTGATCGCCATGCACGACGGTGGGCGAGCGTTCCGCAATTGCGGTGCCGATCGCATTCGTGCCTTGCCGTTCCTCGGCCCAGTTCGCGCCGGCTCTCAGCGCAACTTTCTCGGCGCGTGCGAGGAAATCGTCGTCGCCGGTGGAATGGAGGATGAGACCTTGCGCATCGGTCAGCACGATCATGCTTTGCGTGTTCACGATCTGTTCGCGCAGCGTTTCCATTACCGGCGTCGCGTGCGCGCACAGCACACGGTTCTGTTCGAGCTTGAGCAGCAACTCGCCTTCGGTGAGCACGTCGTAATCGGGGCGGGTCGATGCGTTCAGGCCGAACGTCTCCGACCGTTCGTGCGCCTTGCGGATCGAGGGGATCAGCCAGCCGCTCCCTTGTTCATCGTGGCTCGCCGCGATTTGGTGAATAACGTCTTGCATCGCCTCCTCCTTTGCAGAACCGGTCGTATCGCCGGATATCTGAGCGCGGATAAAAGCAAGTCCTGCGCCAATGAGGGCAAACAAATTTCCGTGTTGGCGAAACGAAAGGATGGGCGATGTCGTCGCGACGCCCACAGTGCCGCGCATCGTGTGTTGGCCGGCGTCTGACCTGCCGCGTTGATGATGATGCGGGTCTGCCTGCCGCAAGGCCGCGGCATAAGGCGCAGCGGCTTCGAGACCATATACCCAAGGGTTGGCATATCAAATGCAAAAGACAGAGCGGGCGCCAACAAACGCTCGATTCGAATCTAACGAACTCTCGCTCACGCACCGCAAGGAGAAACGCCATGGCGAACCTGAAGCTCGACGATCTGCAACATGCCCAGCATCTGTCCTCTTCCGAGATGTCCCGGATCGTCGGAGGCGACAAGAAGGAGCCGGCCGGAAAGCCGATTCATATCGACGCTCAAAGCGGCGTGCTGACGTTCAAGGACGGCTCACAATGGACGATGGACCTGAACGGCAAGCTGCATCCACTGTGATGCGAGTGCGTCTAATCTCCTCGTGATAGAAGGCCGGACGTGCTCCGTGGCGCGGCCGGCCCTTCTCCTCTTGCATTCAAAACGTTTGATGCCGGTTTGCGTTATGTCTTTTGCATACGGAATCACAGACCGGTTCGGCCCGCGGTAAGTACGAGCCGCAAGCCGAGTATCGCGATCACGCTCGCGGCAATCCGGTCGATCCATTTCCTCGCGCGCAGATACATTTCGCGCGGACGCTTGCTGGAGAAACCCAAAGCGACGACCGTGTACCAGCCCGTCTCGATCGCGAAGACCATCGGCGGCAAGACGAAGTAGCACCACAGCGGAGGATGTTGCGGCAGGAGCGCCGCGAAGATGCTGCCGTACCAGATGGCGGTCTTCGGATTGCTCAACTGCGTCGTGAGGCCGAGCCAGAACGATTTGCGTGCGCTCGTCGCGAGTGCGGGCGGATCGTCTTGCGTCGACATCTGCATCGGCTGCGCGGCGCCGCGCCAGATCTTCGACGCCACGTAGAGGAGATACAGCCCGCCCGCGACCTTCAGCCCGACGTAGAGCCACTCGACGGCCACGAGCAGCGTATAGAGGCCGGCCAGAGCGATGCCGCCGAAGAAGATGCCGCCGACGCCCATGCCGAGCGCGGTCGCGAGACCATCGGCGCGAGATATGCCGATCGCATTGCGGGCCACGATCACGAAACTCGGGCCCGGAATCATCGCGCCCAGCAGCAGCGAGAACAGAATCGCGAATACGGCGGTGGATGCGGTCATCGGATTGTCTCCTCCCATTCTGAATGCACTCGAATGCGGTTTGAATGCGGCATGCAAAACGCACGATTGCATTCACGATGCATGATACGCGCGATGTTGCGCGCCTCGCTCTAGCCAGCGCCGCCTGCGACGCTGTCCTCGTGGATCGCGCGGTTGCGGCCGGTTCGTTTGGCGAGATAGAGCGCGGCGTCGGCACTATTGAGCAGCTTGAGCGCATCTTCGATCTGGCGCGGCGAGGCGGTCGCGATACCGATGCTGATCGTCAGCACGCCCTTGGGCGCGGCACTGTTGGTGATGGCGAGTTTCTCCACTTTCTCGCGCAGGCGCTCGGCGAACGTGATCGCGCCGTTCGCTTCGGCACCCGGCAGCACGACCACGAATTCCTCGCCGCCGTAGCGCGCCACGATATCCCCGGGCCGCTTCGTGGAATTCTGTATGCAATCGGCCACTGCGACGAGCGCATCGTCGCCCATCGCGTGACCGTAAGTGTCGTTGTACAGCTTGAAGTGATCGACGTCGACGAACAAGGCGGATAGGGGTTGATCGGCGCGACGGGCGCGCCGCCATTCCTCGTCGAGCCGGCGGTCCAGCGCGCGGCGATTGGACAGGCCGGTGAGCGAATCGGTGCCTGCAAGGCGTTGCAGCTTCGCTTGCGCGATCGCCCGCGACCGCAGCGAGATCGCAAGCAGCCAGGAGATGACGACAAAGCCGCCGCCGAACGTCATCGTCAGTCCGCCAATGACGATGCTGCGCTCGCGCCACGCAGCGAGCACTTCATGCTCCGCGGGCGCGACCGCCGCAATCATCTGCGTGCCGGGTACGTGCTGGAAGGTATAAAGCCGTCGCACACCGTCGAGTGGCGATTTCGATATGTACGAGCCGGACGGAGCGTCGCGCATCGCGGCGAAGGTCGGCGATCTGGCGACGTACCTGGCTTCGTCCAAGGGCAATGCAGGCTTGCGCGCGATCATCACGCCGTCCTGCTGAACGATGAACACGGACCCCGACCTGCCGACGTTCACGCGCGAAAGCAGGTTCTTGAAATAGGCCACGTCCAGCGCGATCACCGCGACACCCGCGAACGACCCGTCCGGTGCATCGATGCGCCGGCTCAGCGCGAGCGAGACCGCGCCTTTGCGCAGCCGCGACACGTAGGGTCCGGAAATGAAGAGGCCGGCGTCGGGATGTTCGGCATGCGCCTTGAAGTAATCACGATCGTTGAAGAGCAGGTCGGCGTGCTCTGAAGGATCGCGTTCGACGACGATGCGTCCTTCGCGATTCATCACGAACGCGCCGCCGACATAGTTCGTGCCGGTGGCGCCATCGAAGAGCACGAGTTTGCGCAGATCGGGAGGAAGCGTCATCACGGCGGGGTTTTGTATGCCGCTGACGATGGTGCGCAGCGACAGGTCGCTCGATTCGATGTTGCGCGCGATATCGGCGCTCAAGGTAGCGACGAGGTTGGCCGCTGCCTGATTCGCGTTCTGCAATGCCTGCGCGCGACCTTGCCAAAGCGCGGCAAACGACAACGCGGCCATGGAAACGGCGATGGCGGTGCCAATGAGTCCGGCGAGCGCCGGAAACCGCGAAAACGCATCGGCGAAGCGCATCGCGGCGGTGCTGTTGCGCCGCATCAGCCGGCGGCTGACCATGCGTCCGGTCTTGCGAACGGCGTTCAATCTGGCGGGCATTCAGGTTCTCCGCGTGACGCCATTTCCGCACGACCCGGCGCGGTATGGCCTGCGGTGCGAGCACGCTTTGCGTCGAAAAACTCCATGTTTCAGGGGGGATTCGCTGCGTGTAATCGAACGTCGATTGTAGTCGCTTGGAACGCAGCGGTTTCGCACGGGCGCCCATGAATCAGCCGTTGCGTTATCTCGTGATCAGCTGGCGTCTCCTGCACCCGCTACTTCACGAGGTGCAGCCGCTTCGTGATGATCGTACCTTCCTTGCGATCGATGAGCCACGCTGCATCAACTCTTCCATTCAATGTCGATGTCCTGCGCGTGATATCCGTGGGTTCTTCGTCGGTAGGCGCGCTGTGTTCGATGTCATCGGTCAGGTAGGGCGGCGCGAGCGAGCAGATGAGCACGATCGCGAAGTCGCCGTTGCCGTGCGCATGATCGAAGTTCGGGAGCACGATCCGGCCGCTGACGGTCGTCTTGATGCCGCTCTGCGGCTTCAACTGAATGACGTCGAAGGTCTGAACGAATCCCTTCTCCTTGGCCTCTGGCGCGACGACGAGCTTGCGGCCGCTTTGTCCCTTCACGGTCTGCTTGAGCAGGATGGCATCGGGATTTTCAGGTGCCGCGAGCGAGACATTCACTGAAAGGACCTTCTTTCTCGACAGATAGCGCACGCCATATGAAACCGGAATGACGAACGTGAACGTGCGCTCGGTCTGCTCGCGAGGCTGACTCGCGCCCGACGCCGCGGATGCGCCTTGCTGCGCCTTGTGAAACGGACGCGAGAGAAAGGCCCGTACGCGGTTCGTGATCGATGCCGATTGTCCCGGCGCAGGGTGCCCCGCGAGCGCGTCGCGGACTTGCGCGGGATCGTCGCCGGTGAAGTTCGGCGCAAGCGCGTTGGCGGACAGGATGACTTGCGCCGATGTACTGCTCGCGCCCTCGACTGCACTTGCAGCATGACCACCATGCGGCGCGGCTGCGAAAGTGCACACTGGCCCGCACGACAACGCGCAGGTCATGCACAGCGCCGCGCCACGTCCACGATTCAATAGAAGCACCTGCCTACTCCTGGCGCCAGAGCCGGTTGCGATGATGTGGCTATCTTAAAACGAAGCGCGCGAATCGGCATCTTGCATGCCTGATATTGGATGCAATCCGTCCGCGCGTAGTCGAAGATTGCCGCGATCGCATCGATATGATCGCGATGAACAGAAAAAAGCCGCTCGAAAGCGGCCACTGGTCGATCAGGTTTACCGGCGCGGGATCACGCCTCGCATCTGCGTCGCGCGCAGAAAATCGAAATCGACGCCCTTGTCTGCCTGCGTCACCGTGTCATAAAACAACTTGCGATAACCACGATCCGCGCTCGGCACGCTGACGGGCGTTGCCTTCGCGCGTGCGGCGAGTTCTTCTTCGCTGATGAGCAGACTGATTTCACGCTTCGACACGCTCAGGCGAATGCGATCGCCGGTTCGAACGTGCGCGAGCGGGCCGCCGACTGCCGATTCCGGCGTCACATGCAAAACGATAGTGCCGAACGCCGTGCCGCTCATGCGTCCATCGGAGACGCGCACGATATCCTTCACGCCCTTCAACGCGAGCTTGCGCGGAATGGGGATGTAGCCGGCTTCCGGCATGCCCGGTGCGCCCTTGGGCCCGATGTTCTTGAGCACGAGGATATCGTCGGGTGTGACGTCGAGATCGTCGGAATCGATGCGTGCCGCGAGATCCGCGCCATGCTCGAACACGACCGCCCGGCCTTCGTGTTCCATCAACTTCGCGTTCGCCGCCGATTGCTTGATGATCGCGCCACCCGGTGCGAGATTGCCTTCCAGCACCGCGATGCCGCCTTGCGGATAGATCGGTTTGTCGAAGGGACGCACGACGTCCTGCTCGAATGCCGGCCCTGCGGCTTCGATCTCTTCGCCGAGCGTGCGTCCGGTGACCGTCAATGTGTTCAGATGCAGGAGCGGCTTCAATTCGCGTAGCAGCGTGGCCATGCCGCCGGCCTTGTGAAAGTCCTCCATGTAATGCAATCCGGAAGGCTTCAGGTCGACTAGCACGGGCGTTTCGCGACCCATGCGATCGAGCGCCTTCAGATCGACGTCATAGCCCATGCGTCCGGCGATCGCGGTGAGATGCACGATGCCGTTCGTCGAGCCGCCGATCGCGAGCAGCACGCGCATCGCGTTTTCGAATGCCTCGGCCGTGAGGACCTTGTCGATGGTGAGGTCATCGCGCGCCATCTGCACGGCTTGCGTGCCCGTGAGTTCGGCGATACGCATGCGATCCGACGTGACCGCGGGCGGCGATGCGCCGCCCGGCACCGTCATGCCGAGCGCTTCGGCGATGCATGCCATCGTGCTCGCCGTGCCCATCACGGAACAGGTGCCCACGCTCGCGACGAGCTGATTGTTCACGGCCGCGATTTCCGCTTCGTCGATTTCCTCCGCGCGAAAACGCCCCCAATAGCGGCGGCAATCCGTGCATGCGCCGACGCGCTCACCGCGATGCGCGCCCGTGAGCATCGAGCCCGTGATGAGTTGAATCGCAGGAATGCCGGCCGATGCCGCGCCCATCAGTTGCGCGGGCACGGTCTTGTCGCATCCGCCGATCAGCACGACCGCGTCCATCGGCTGGGCCCGGATCATCTCTTCCGTGTCGATCGACATCAGGTTGCGAAGGTACATGCTCGTCGGCTGCGAGAACGATTCGGCGATCGAGATCGTCGGAAAGTCCATCGGCAAGCCGCCCGCCAGCATCACGCCGCGCTTCACCGCTTCGATCAGTTGCGGTGCATTGCCGTGACACGGGTTATACGCGCTGCCCGTATCGACAATGCCGATCACCGGGCGATCCAGGGCGCTGTCGGTATAACCCGCGCCCTTGATGAAGGCTTTGCGCAGGAACAGCGAGAAACCGTTGTCTCCATAGCTCGTGAGCGATTTGCGCAAGCCGCCCGGTTTCGCGGGCTCTTCGCCGGGCTTTTTCCTGAATGTGTCGGTCATGGTCGCACTACCGTTTGATGAGCGTTGAACGTCTGCGTGCCTCGATTATCGCGGCTTTGCCCAGGCTTTGTGCGCGCTTGGCGCGTGCTTCGAACCGAAGACGTTTTTGCTTTCGCAAGCGCCAGACGCAAATGGCCCCTCACGTTGTCACTTTCTTCGGACCGATTCGGCGGCGGCAAGAAACGCTTGCGCGAGGCGCAGTCGCGCGGACGAGCGTCCCTAAAGCAATCCGACGCAGCGTCTGCGCGCGCCATGCGGCAATGTCCGCTTTTCAGGGACAGTCCGCTCAATTCCTGCGATGCCCAGTGCACGGCTCTGTAGCGCGTCGCCTGAGGTCGATCAATCCGTGGCGGTCCTGCTGCGAAATCGCTCTGGAAATCAGCCGTCGATCGTCTCGTGCACGCCCTGTTCGCCGCGTTTCCAGTAAGCGGAAGCGCGAATGCGCTTCTTGTCGACGCCGCGTTCGTCGCATAGCAGCTTGCGGACCGCGCGCATCAGCGTGGCTTCTCCCGCGGCCCACACGTAGCCTTCGCCATCGGGCACGTAGGTTTCGCGCAAGGCGAGCAGCAGCGCGCCGCCGGGATGCTCGCTCTCGTTGCGATAGCGCCATTGCGCGTAGAGATCGGCGCGCGTATCGAATTCGATGCGTGCGGATTGATCGGCGACTTCGATCAGCGTCGCGACGCGCGTGCCTTCGGGCAGCTCTTCCAGACGCCGCGCGATGGCGGGCAGGGCGGTTTCATCGCCGATCATCAGATGCCAGTCGAACTGCGTCGGAATGACGAACGACCCACGCGGTCCGCCGATGCCGAGATATTGACCCGGCGCGGCTTGCGCGGCCCATGCCGTCGCGGGGCCGGCTTCGTGCAGCACGAATTCGATATCGAGCTCGCGCGCTACACGGTCGAAGCGGCGCGGCGTGAAATCGCGCGCGATCGGACGCGGCTTCGACGCATCGAATATGGGCCCGTCGGGACCGGCCTGCGGGAGCGCGGGCATCGCCTCGCCGGGCTGCGGGAAGAAGAGCTTTACGTGATCGTCGAATGAGGCGCTCACGAAGTCGTCGAGCGAATCGCCCGTGAAGGTCACGCGCACGAGATACGGATTGAGCGCCGTTACGCGCGTGACTTGCAGCAACCGGAACTTGAGCGCGTGACGAATGCGCGCGACTTCGAGATCGGGTCTGTCTTGAAGAATGGAATCTGTCATCGTGTATGGCTCCTTCTTACGCCTGCTTCGGCGCCGGGTTCTGTTCGATTTCGGCCGTCGCGCGCGCAAGGATCGCGGCGATGCGGCGTTGCTCGTCCTGCGATGCGTCGGTGCGCAAGAGCAGCGCTTTCTTCAGCGCGCGGCGCGCGGCGATCAGCTCGGGCGCCCAGCCGCTATCGGCGGCGGTGTCATCGGCTTCCTCGCCCATGTAGGCGCGGCGCACGAGATCCATCTTGCGTGCGAAGTGCGTGAGCTTCGCGAGCATGATGTCCACGCGCTCGCGGTTCGACGCGAGATAGTCGCGACCCGCATCCGAAAGCGCATAGCGCTTGCGATTGCCTTCCAGTTCGACGGTGGCGTAGCCCAGCTCTTCCAGATACGTGAGCGCCGGATAGACCATGCCGGGGCTCGGCGTGTAGAAGCCGTTCGAGCGGTCTTCCAGTGCCTTGATGAGTTCGTAGCCATGACGCGGCGCTTCGGCGAGCATCGCGAGCAGCAGCAGTTGGAGATCGTCGGAGGAGAACTTGCGTCCGCGCGGCATGCCGTCCTCGCCGCCGAATCCACCCATGCCACCCATGCCACCCATGCCACCCGTTCCGCCGGGACCGCCGCCGAAGCGACCGCCGGCGCCGTGGCGATGACGGCCGATCATGCCCCAGCGTTCGAAGATCGAACGCTCAGACCACTCGGGGGCGTCGAAGGGAAAACCAGATCCGAATGCGCGGAAGCCGGCTTCACGCGCGCGTTGAATGCAGCGGGATTTCATCAGAACACTCCAGATATGTCTTAAAACATATCTAAAGATATATATCGTAAGAGTGTCTGTCAAGCGGGAATACGAGGGGCGGGGCGCGCAAGTGCCGACGATCGCCGCATTCGCCGATACGCATCGCGCCGTCCCGGCCGTCCCGCGAGCGGCTCAGCGCCCCTTCCACGGCACGAGCCGCCGCTCCAGCGCGCGCATGCCGAAGTCGAATATCCACGCGATCGCGCCGATGAGCACGATGCCCATCACCACCACGTCGGTGCGCAGGAAGCTCGACGCGTTGAGCACCATCTGCCCGAGGCCGGCGGTCGCGGCAACCATCTCGGCAGCGACAAGTGTGGTCCAGCCGAAGCCCACGGCGATGCGCAGGCCCGTCAGGATCTCCGGCAGCGCGGCGGGCAGCACGACATGCCACACCACCTGCCGGAAGTTCGCGCCGAGCGACCACGCTGCGTTCACCTGCTCGGCGGTCGCGCTTTTCACGCCCGCACGCGCGGCCATCGCGATCGGCGCGAAGCAGGCGAGCCAGATCACGACGATCTTCGCGGTCTCATCGATCCCGAAGTAGATGACGACGAGCGGCAGATAAGCGAGCGGCGGCAGTGGCCGATAGAACTCCAGCGGCGGATCGAGCACGCCGCGCGCAATGCGGCTCACGCCCATCAGGATGCCGACCGGCACCGCCGTGACGACCGCGAGCGCGAATGCACCGAACACGCGGATCGCGCTCCACAGCAGATGTTCCGAGAGCGGCAGTCCGCCCTGAAGCCGTCCATGCCACGCATCGGTGAATGCCTGCCATACGGCTTCGGGCGAGGGCAGAAAGAGCGGCGGCAGCCAGTGAAAATGCGTGGCGGCCCACCACAGCACCGCGAGTGTCGCGACGCACAGCGCACTGGGCAGCGCCGTCGGGCCCGCGCCCGGCATGCCGCGATAGCGCGCGCGCCTTTTCGCGCGCGAAGCAGCTCGTGTGGTCTGCGGCGTCGTGACGGCGCGCGGCAGCGGGACGTCTCGAGCGGGGTGAGTCACGCCACCTCCGTGTCGGTGCGATGCAGTCGGCGCGTCAGCCGTTCGCGCCATTCGATGAAAGCGGGCGACGATTTCACGGCGCGCGCGTCGCGGTTGCGAATGTAATCGCGCGAGAAGGGCAGCTCGTGCACTTCCTCGATGCGTCCCGGGCCGGGTGTCATCAGCACGAGGCGCGTCGCCAGGAAGAGGGCTTCCTCCACGCTGTGCGTGATGAAGAAGACCGTCTTGCCGGTGCGCGCCCACACGTCGAGCACGAGTTCCTGCACGCTTTCGCGCGTGAGGGCGTCGAGCGCGCCCATCGGCTCGTCCATCAGCAGCACTTCGGGATCGCTCGCGAGTGCGCGCGCGATTCCGACGCGTTGCTGCATGCCGCCCGAAAGCGCGTAGACCTTTGCCCGCTCGGATTGCGCCAGACCGACGAGCGCGAGCGTGCGGCGCGCGATCTCGAGGCGCTCGTCGCGCTTCACGCCACGAAAGCGCAGGCCGAGCGCGACGTTGTCGATGACATTCAGCCACGGCATCAACGCATGTTTCTGGAACACGACGCCGCGCTCCGCGCCGGGCCCGGCGATCGGTTCGCCATTGAGCGATGCCTCGCCTTCGGTCGGCTCGAGAAATCCGGCGAGGCAATTCAGCAGCGTGGTCTTGCCGCAGCCCGACGCGCCGAGCGCCACCACGAACTCGCCGCTGCCGATCTGCAAATCGACGCCTTTCAACGCGGGCGTGTGCGCGCCTTCGTACGTGACGCCGAGATTGCGGATGGCAAGCGATGTCATTTCGCGGCCTGCTGCGCGAAGCGGGGATCGACGCCCGTGGAGTAATCCGCGAGCACGTTCTGGATCGTGCCCTGCTGCTTGAGGAACTGCGCGGTGGCGGCGAGCGACTTCGCCGCGCCGGACTGCTGTCCGCCGCCGAGCCAGGTCGGCGAAGCCTGCTCGCCTGCGCTCGGGAAGGCGTAGAGCGCGAGACTCGCGGGCACGTCGGCGGCGTTCGCCCCGGATTCCTGCGCGACCGCCTGCACCTGTTTCGATGCGGCGGTCCAGTCGGCCTTGTGGTCGCGGTATTGCGCATCGGTATCGGCGAGCACCTTGACGAGCCCGTTCAGGAACGCGGGATTGTCCTGCGCGAACTTGCGTGCCGCGACGAAGCCGTCGAAGGTCGCCTTGCCCGATTCCTTCGCCACCTCACCCGACGTGATGAGCACGCGGCCGCTCTGCTTGGCCTTGGCGAGCACCGGGTCCCAGATGTAAGTCGCGTCGATGTTGCCGCGCTCCCACGCCGCCGCGACTTCGGGCGGACGCAGATTGACGATCCTGACCGTCGACGGATCGACACCCGCCTGCTGCAAGGCGACGAGCGCATGAAAATGCGAAGTCGATACATACGGCACGCCGAGCGTCTTGCCCTTCAGATCGGCGAGCTTGCTCACGCCGGACCCGTTGCGCGCGACGAGCGCTTCGGCATCGTTGATGTTGTCGAGAATCCAGAACAGCGACAGATCGACGCCTTGCGAGAGTCCCGCCGCGATCGGGCTGGAGCCCGCTTCGCCCACCTGTATGGAACCGGACGCGAGCGCGCGGATGACGTCCGCGCCGCTGCCGAGCTTGCGATAAGTGACCTTGTATCCGGTGGCCTTCTCGACGGCTCCGCTTGCCTGCGCATAGCGCCACGGCACCACCATGTCCTGATAGCCGATGACGACCTCGCGTGTTTCGGCCTTTGCATGAACGGGCGCGAAAACGACGGCGGCAAGCATGAAGGCAGCGGCGCCGGCGATCAGTGTGCGGCGATGGATCGTATGTTTCATGGAGCGAACGGAGTGGTGTGGTGAAGCCTTCGACTATAGGCACTTTGTGTGCCGCGGCTACCAATCAATTGTGCGTAGCAAATGACGTGGAGCGCGCTTCGCATATACGCCTGGCCGAACCGCGAACGGTCGCGCACGAGCCGTCATTTGCAAATGAAAAATACTTGGTACCACCTCCGGCGGATGTCTCGCATAGTCGTACGTATTGGCTATCGACGGTTGACTTTGCATCGGACGAGTACCGCCGCCATCGCTTCTGTGACGAAACAAGAAATACGGCGACGTCGTGACTATGACCGGCGGCGGCGCGGCATGCAGAACCGCTGGCGCTATTCCGGCTTGCCCGGCCGACATCATGGAAAGGACTGCACTGTGGCTGTATTCGACATCGACGACATCGTCCAATCGCTTCAGACGGTCCGCCAGCAGTGGCGGGAAATGCAAAAGCGCTCGCTCGAGCCGGGCGGGCGCGAACTCCCCGCGCGCGAGGCGCTCGCCGACATCATCGGCGCGCTGAAAGGCGCACTCTTTCCGATGCGGCTCGGCCCGCCCGATCTGCGTCAGGAAAGCGAGAACTTCTACGTCGGCCATGCGCTCGATTTCGCGCTGCAGGGCCTGCTCGCGCAGGCGAAGCTGGAGTTGCAATACAAGGCACGGCATGAGCCGCGCGACGACCACGCGATCGACACGCGCGCGATCAACGCAATACGCGCGTTCGCCAAAACCCTGCCGCGCATCCGCACCCTGCTCGACAGCGACATCCTCGCGGCCTATCAGGGCGATCCGGCGGCGGGCAGCGTCGACGAAGTGCTGCTTTGCTATCCCGGCATCCTCGTGATGATCCACCATCGCATCGCGCACGAGCTTTATCGGCTCGAATTGCCGCTGCTCGCACGCATCGTGGCCGAGCTCGCACATGGCGAAACCGGCATCGACATCCATCCCGGTGCGCGCATCGGCTCGGGGTTCTTCATCGATCACGGCACGGGCGTCGTGATCGGCGAGACGGCGGTGATCGGCAACCACGTGCGCATCTATCAGGCGGTGACGCTCGGCGCCAAGCGCTTTCCGCGCGACGCGCAAGGTCAACTCGAGAAAGGGCTCGCGCGTCATCCGATCGTCGAGGACGACGTCGTGATCTACGCCGGCGCGACGATCCTCGGACGCGTGACGCTCGGACGCGGCGCGGTCATCGGCGGCAATGTATGGCTCACGCACGACGTCGCGCCGGGCGCTTCGGTCACGCAGGCGCTGTCGCAAAGCGGTGAGGCCGCGCGGCGCGCCCAGACGCAGCGGACCGAGCCTGTCTCGTCATGAGCACACCGGTGCGCCATGTCGGCGCGACCGTTCGACAACTGCGCGAGCGCTGCCTTTATGCGCAGCGCCCGCTCAGGCGATCCACTATCAGCCTGCGATATGCAATCAGCGCGGCGTGATGTGGGCGCACGCCGATTAGCTTATGAGAAATCAGTCCAACCGCGCGCCGATGGGTGCGCTAACTTGGAGCGCCTCGACAGAGCGCCAGGAAACCGCCATGTCCACGATCGCAGCATCCGATCCATTCGCCGATCATCTCAACCCCTTCGATGCCGATCTGCAACGCGAGCCGGTCTCGCGTTTCGGCGTGCCCGACGAGACGCGCCTGCCGCCGCACGTCGCGTCGATCCACGCGAAGTTCCGCAGACAGTACGGCTTCGTGCCGAACTGGCTCGCGGCGCTCTCGGTCAATCCCGATACCGCTTATCGGCTCGTCACGTTCTACGAGCATCTTTTCGATCCGCACCGCAGTCATCTGACGGCCGCGGAGCGCGAACTGATCGCGGTGGTCACGTCGGCCGCGAACGAGTGCAGCTACTGCGTGTTCAATCACACGCAGGCGCTTGCGAACGTGCTGGGCGATACGGTGCGCGCGCAGCGCATCGCACAGGGCTTTCGTCATGTGCGTCTTTCGGTGAAGGAGGCTGCGCTCGCGGAAATCTCGGAGCGTCTCACGCGCGAGCCGGGCGGCATTCGCGAAGAAGATCTTCAATCGCTGCGCTCGATCGGCTTCACGCAGCAGGCCGTGACCGAGGTGCTGGAGATATCGGCGTTCTTCAACTATGCCAATCGGTTGACGATCGCACTGAACGTGGTGCCGGACGATCAGTTTTTTGCGGGCCGCGATCTCAGGCGTGCGTGAAGCCGGCCGCTCGTTCAAGCGCGTTTTTGCGGCTTGCAGTACCTTGACGCAATCCGCCACTCGTTCATCACCGACGCGATGTCAACCACCCGACAACTCCATCTGGGCGCGTTCATGCGGCCGGTCAGCCTGCATACCGGCGCGTGGCGCTTTCCGGGTGCATGGCCCGACGCCAACTTCAATTTCAGCCATCTCAAACGATTCGTGCAGACGCTCGAAAGCGCCTGCTTCGATGCGTTCTTCATGGCCGATCACCTCGCCGTGCTCAACATGCCGGTAGACGCGTTGAAGCGCAGCCATACCGCGACGTCGTTCGAGCCGTTCACGCTGCTTTCCGCGCTCGCCGCCGTGACCGAACGCATCGGGCTGATTGCCACGGCATCGACCACCTTCGACGAGCCGTATCACATCGCGCGGCGCTTTGCGTCGCTCGATCATCTGAGCGGCGGGCGCGCGGGCTGGAACCTCGTCACCACGTCGAACCCCGACGCCGCGCGCAACTTCGGCCGCGAGGAACACATGGAGCACGACGAGCGTTATCGCCGCGCGCACGAGTTCTACGATGTCGTCACCGGCCTCTGGGATAGCTGGGCCGATGACGCCTTCGTGCGCGACACCGAAAGCGGCCTGTTCTTCGATCCCGACCGGCTGCACGTCCTCGACCACAAGGGCGCGTATCTGTCGGTGCGCGGCCCGCTGAACATCGCGCGGCCGGTGCAGGGATGGCCGGTGGTCGTGCAGGCGGGATCATCGGAAGCGGGCAGGCAGCTCGCCGCCGAAACCGCCGATGCGGTCTTCACCGCGCAGCCGAATCTAGCCGCGGGCAAGCGTTTTTATGCCGATGTCAAAGGCCGCATGGAACGCGTCGGCCGCGCGCGTGAGCATCTGAAAATTCTGCCGGGCGCGTTCGTCGTGGTGGGCGACTCGCGCGACGAAGCGCAGGAGAAGCGGGGGCTGCTCGATACCTTCGTGCATGACGACAGCGGCTTCGCGTCGCTGTCGATCGCGCTCGGTCACGATGTCTCGTCGTTCGACCCGGATGGTCCCTTGCCCGAGATTCCCGAGACCAACGCGAGCCGGAGCGCGCGCGAGCGCGTGATCGACATGGCGCGCGCCGAAGGGCTCACCGTGCGTCAACTGGCGCAGCGCGTCGGCGGCTATTCCGGCTTGCAGATGGTCGGGACCGCGACGGATATCGCCGATCAGATGGAGCAATGGCTCGTCGAAGAAGCCAGCGACGGCTTCAACGTGATGTTTCCGTATCTGCCCGCAGGCCTGGATGACTTCGTCACGAAGGTGGTGCCCGAGTTGCAGCGGCGCGGCATTTTCCGGCGCGCCTACGAAGGGGCGACCTTGCGGGAGCATCTCGGCTTGCCGAGGCCCGCCAACCGCTTCTTCGAGCATCGCTGATTCGAAGGCGCCCGGCGAAATGCGCTTCGTCACAGATAAGCGCCCCATTCTCGCGTTGCTGACCGGGCGGCATGGCGCTCACGAATAGAACGACGGCTTCGGAATCCGCCCGTTGAGCGCCCAGTCTCCCAGCTCGCGCACCTTGTAGTCGATCGGATCGTGCAGCGTATGTACCCGCACGTTGCGCCAGAAGCGGTCGAGGCGCAATGCCGCGGTGGTCGAGCGTGCGCCCGTCACTTCGAACATGCGATGCGCGACGTCCAGCCCCGCGCGCGCCGCCGCGACCTTGGATGCCGCCACCGCGACGGCCACTTCGCCCCGCTCATGTTCGGTCAGATCGAGCCCGCGCGACCACGCCTGATCGAATGCCTGCATCGCGCGCTCGACGAAGAGCCGCGCCCCTTCGAGCGCGAGCCAGAAGTCGCCGTAATGCGCGAGCACGTAGGGATCGTCGGCGGGACGCTCGGCGGCCGATGCGATCCACGGCCGCGTCTGCGCGAGCGTCGCGGCGCGCGCGGCCTGCAACGCGCCTTCGCCGATGCCCAGATAGATGTGGCTCAGGATCGACTGTGCGAGCAGCGGCTGCAGCGTGGCGAACGGGCTGGAGAGCGGTCCGGGCTGAAGCAGCAGTTCGTCCGTCGCGATGGGTACGCGCTCGAACACCACCGTGCCGCTGTCGGTCTGACGTTGCCCCATGTTGTCCCAGTCGTCGAGCACGGTGATGCCCGCGCGATTCGTCGGCGTCACACCGATGAGGAGCCGCCCGTCGCCGTCGAAAGCGGAGGCGAGCAGCTGGTCCGAATCGCGAGCGCCGGAACAGAAACTCTTGCGGCCGTCGAAGACATGGCCGCCGGCGCCATCGGGTAGCGCACGCGTGCTCTTGTCGAGCGGATTGAGCGCATTGCCCCAGAACCATCCTTGCGCGACGGTTTCGCCGAGCCAGCGACGGATCTGCACGGCGCTTGCGAACAGACGGATCGTTGCCAGTTGCAGGTGATGGAACGCGAACAGATGCGCGAGCGAGCTGTCGACCTGCGCCATGCGCCGCACGACATCGAGGGTCGTCGACCAGCTGGCGCCGTCGCCGCCGAACTCCACCGGCACCGAAAGCCTGAGCAGGCCGCTCTCGCGCAGCAGGTTGCGCTCGTGAAAGGCAGTGCCGCCCGACCTGTCGCGCGCGGCGGCCGTGGTTGCCCATTCATGCAACACCGCATTGAGCGGCTCGAGCCATGCGGCGTCTTCGGTACGATTCATTGCGCTTTTCTCCTGATCGTGATGGTTTTGGCTATGCAGAAAACCATGGATTGATTCGTCGGTTCTGGCTTTTCGTGGCTCGTTCGTATGCTTGCGGCGGATCATCGACGACCCCTGCGGCGCTCCCAGCGAAGGCGTGCGGCGAAAGTGAAGGCCTATGACAAAGTTTCGCCGATCACGAGCCGGCGCGCTCGCCAATGCGTTGAGCGGCGCGCTCGTTGTTTCTCCGGCGCGCCGCCCGATCCGGGACGTGTCCCCGTGCGCCAAATGCCGATATGGCAATTCCTTATCGATAGAAATTGGATCGCCATGAGCACACCCGGCGTTAGCATGAGCATCCTTTCTACTCTGTCTTTCGTTCATTCAAGCGATGTCCAAACTTCCC
This sequence comes from Caballeronia sp. INML2, assembly GCF_023631365.1. Taxonomy (NCBI): domain Bacteria; kingdom Pseudomonadati; phylum Pseudomonadota; class Betaproteobacteria; order Burkholderiales; family Burkholderiaceae; genus Caballeronia; species Caballeronia sp. INML2. The sequence goes on from NZ_JALQDH010000074.1 coordinate 303,508, forward strand.
CGTTTCGGCGTCTGGGCGCTCGTGCATGGCAGCCGCGCGGCGCTGCAGGATCCCGCGGAGCCGTACGACGCCTCGTGGACGCGCAACAAGGCGCTCGTGCTCGAGGCCGAGCGCCTCGGTTATGACGCCGTGCTCGTCGCCCAGCATACGATCAATCCGCACGATGCCTCGCTCGATCAGCTCGAAGCGTGGACATCGTCGGCGGCACTGGCGGCGCTCACCTCGCGCATCGAGATCATCGCCGCGATCAAGCCTTATCTCTATCATCCGGTCGTGCTCGCGAAGATGGCGCAGCAGATCGAGCACATTAGCGGCGGGCGCTTCGCGATCAACCTCGTGAACGCGTGGAATCGTCCGGAGCTCGAACGCGCGGGCATCGGCTTTGCCGAGCACGACGAGCGCTATGCGTATGGCCGCGAGTGGATCGCCGTCGTCGAAGCCTTGTTGCGCGGCGAAGCCGTCACGCATCGCGGCGACCACTTCCGTATCGATGATTACCAGTTGCGTCCCGCCGATCCGTTCCGCGCGCGTCCGCGCATCTATGTCGGCGGAGAGTCGGATCCGGCGCGCTCGCTCGTGGCGGCGCATGGCGACGTGTGGTTCATCAACGGCCAGCCGCACGACGACGTCGCCGCCCTGATCGCCGATGTCTCCGCCCGCGCGCGTCCGGCAGGCCGCGACGCCTTGCGCTTCGGCCTGTCGGCGTTCGTGATCGCTCGCGACACGCAGGACGAAGCGCAGGCGCATCTCGAACATCTCTTCGCGCTGGCGGAACTCGACAAGCCGCTGCGCGAACGGCAGAAAGCCAATACCGATCCGAAGGCGGTCATGCACCAGACCTTCGCGCGCTCGGCGCGGGTCGGGTCGAACGGCGGCACGGCGGCGGATCTCGTCGGCGATTACGATACGGTCGCGCGGCGCATCGTGGATTTTCATCGTGCGGGGATCGAACTGTTCATGCTGCAGTTCCAGCCGTTCGAGGCCGACATGGGCCGCTTCGCACACGAAGTGATGCCGCGCGTGCGCCGTCTGGTGGGCGGCTGAGCACGCGGTCCGCTCGCCGCGTCGGTCGCGCGCGAGCGGACACGTCACGCACGATCAGAAGAACGCGCCCGTGGGCGGCAGTCGCCCGCTCAGCAGGTTCTGCCCGAGCAGACGCTCCTTGTAGAGCCGCGGATTGTGCGAGGCGATCACCTTGATGTTGCGCCAGTGCCGGTCGAGCGCGCCGATGCGCGAGACGACCGAGCCCGAGCCGAGATCGATCAGCCAGCTCGCGATCTGCGGGGCGAGATCGTCGATCACGACTTTCGCTTCGGAGGCCGCGAGCGTGGCGGCGAGCGTGGTTTCGTATTCGTCGCGCGTGCCGTGGGCATCCCATGCGCGCTGCAGGGCGCCGACCGCGCGGTCCGCGGTCGCCTCGACGCTCGCCGCGTACGCGCGAATACGGCCGAGCAGCGATTGCAGCACGGGTTCGCCGGCGGGATGCGCGGCTTCGCCGTGATAGAAGTTGCGCCCGCGCGCGCGCAGCACGTCGACGGCGTCCAGCGCCACGCGCCGCACGATGCCCGCGATGCAGTTGGTCAGATAGACCTGATGGAAGGTGTAGCCCCACGGCGCCGCTTCGTCGGACTTCGGCGGGTCCGTCGGGTAGAGGTGGGCGGCTGGCACCGTCACGTCGCGAAACCGCGCCGTGCCCGAGCCTGTCAGGCGCTGGCCAAAACCTTGCCAGTCATCCTCGTCGCTGACGCCTTCGCCGCGATCGAGCACGTATTGCACGGTGCGGCCTGCGCGACTCTCCACCGCGAGTCCGATGAACGCGTCGTTGTACAGATTGCCCGTGGCGTAGACCTTGTCGCCCGAGCCTACGTAGACGTCGCGCGATGCGTCCCATTCGAGCCGGCTCAGCACCTTCGTCGGGCGCGCGCCGGCCGCTGTCACGTCGCTGTCGACGAAGCTGAGACCGATGGTCTTCTTCTGCCCGGCGAGTTCCAGCACACGCGCATGAAAGGGATGCTCGCGCCGTCTGAGCGCGGCCTCCACTTGCCACAGATGATTGCGGAACGCATGGGCGATGTTCGAGTCCGCTGCGGCCACATCGCGCGCGAGCGCGAGCAATTCGCGCAGCGACACGCCCCGCCCGCCTGCATCGACGGGAAGACGCAGCGCGCCGAAGCCGAGCGCCTTGAGACTTGCGATTTCCTCGTGCGGCAGGCGATGCGCGCGTTCGCGTTCCGCGGCGGTCGCGGCGATATCGCCGATGATCTGCGCGAAGCCGAGGGCTGCGGACAATGGCGAGACGAGCGTGGGTCCGCCGCTCGCGGGATAGGTGAGCTCAGACATGATCGTGCGTTCCTCGAATCAGACCTTGATGCTGTAATCCGCGACCTTGATGCGCGAATTGATGATCTTGCGTTCCGCGAGCCAGTCGGCGGCGCGCTGAAACTGCGCGATGAAAGCGGCGTCGTCGGGCTCGTGGAACTGATTTACGCGCTTGAGGCTCGCCAGATAATCGCGCACCTGGTCCGGATACTTGCCTTCGCGCTGAACGAGAAGCTCGGCGTCGGCGGAATGCGCGGACTGCCATGCGCCTTCGACGTAGTACGCATCGATCACCGCGCGGATCAGCTCGGCGTTCTCTTCGGTGAACTTCCGGCGCGTCACGAGCGAGCTGTAGTCGATCAGGAAGTCCAGATCGCGGCCTTCGTTGAAGATGTCCTTCGCGTCATTCGAGAAGCGCGAGATGTCGACGCCCGGCGACCACATCGACCATGCGTCGACCTTGCCTTGCGCGAAAGCCGGTGCGGCGTCCGGCGGATTCAGATAGACGAACTGGACTTTGTCCCGATCGACGCGATGCTTTTCCAGCGCCGCGATGAGCAGAAATTCGCCGAGCCCGGAACGGTTGACGGCCACCTTGCGGCCCGCCAGATCGGCAACCGAACTGATCCCGCTCGACTTCTTCGCGATGATGGCCGTCGAACGCGGCGAATAGATATCGAACGCGTTGAAGACGATCGGCGAGCCGGCGAGCATCGCGGCGAGCGCGGGTGTCGTCGATCCCCAGAAACCAAAGTCGGCGCTGCCGCCGACCACGGCCTGAATCGACGGCGCATGGTTCGGAAACGGGCCGATCCATTCGACCTTGATGCCTTTGGCGGCGAGCGTTTTTTCGAACACGCCGCGCTGCTTGGCGATGTCGGGCAGGCTGCCGTAGCCCCAGCCGATGCGCACCGTGTCGGTATTGCGCGTGAGCTTGCGCGGCTCGGCCGCCTGCGCCGGGAAAAGTCCGCTGGTGGCGACGCCGGCCAGCAGGCCACCCGCCGCGCGCAACAACTGGCGGCGGCTCAGCGAAGAATCAGTCATGCTTTGAGGTCCTTCTGGTTGTGCGGGAAAGAGGTCAGTGAGTTCGGACACCCAGCTCGGCGAGCAGGATGGGCCGCAGCGCCAGCGGCGCGTGGTCTTTGGGCTGGAACGCAGCCGCGATGCGCCCGGCGCGCATCACGAGAATCCTGTCGGCGAGCGTGAGCGCTTCATCGACGTCATGCGTCACGATCAGCACGCCGGGTTGATGGAGCGCGACGAGTTCCTTGACGAGGCCGTGCATCCGGATGCGCGTGAGTGCATCGAGCGCCGCGAACGGCTCGTCGAGCAGCAGCAGCGCGGGATCGTGAATGAGTGCCCGCGCGAGCGCCACCCGCTGCGCCTGACCGCCCGACAGATTGCGCGGCCAGTCGTCCTCGCGTCCGGCGAGTCCGACTTCGGCCAGTGCGCGCGCCGCGCCGTCGCGGCCGATCGTGTTCTCGTGACCGAGCGCGACGTTCTGCCATAACGGCGCCCAGGGCAGCAGGCGAGGCTCCTGGAACACGACGGAGGGGCGCGCCGGCGCGCGGATCGTGCCCGCGTCGGGCCGATCGAGCGCCGCCAGCGCGCGCAGCAGCGTAGTCTTGCCGCATCCGCTTTCACCGAGCAGCGCGACGAATTCGCCTTTGCGGATGTCGAGATCCAGCGCATCGATGACGACACGGCTGCCATAGCGCCGCTGTAGTCCGCGCACCGATACGGCCATTGAAGACGATGCGCCGACGCGCTCGCGGGACAGAACCTGGCTCTGCGTCACTTGCGCGCTCCTTTGGCGTAGTTCGCGTGCCACGAGAGGTAGCGGGCTTCGAGCAGGCGCACGAGCGCGTCAGCGACGACGCCGATGATCGCGTAGATGATCACGGTCAGCAGGATGACGTTGGTGTTCAGGAATTCGCGGGCGTCCATCGCCAGAAAGCCGATGCCTTTGGTCGTCGCGAGCGTCTCCGCGATGACGAGCGCGAGCCACGCGTGGGCGAGCGCATAGCGCACGCCGGTCAGGATGGAAGGCATCGCGCCGGGAAGAATGATTCGCCGCACGACCGCGATGCGGTCCATGCCGATCACGCGGGCAAGTTCCATCAGCTTCGGATCGATCTGCCGGATGCCGAGCATGGTGTTGATGTAGATCGGAAAGAGTACCGCGAGCGCGACCAGGAAAATCTTCGCGACTTCGCCGACGCCGAACCAGACGATGACGAGCGGCAGCATCGCCAGAAAAGGAATCGCGCGCACCATCTGGATCGAGCGATCGAAGAGCGCCTGCGCGAACGGCGAGAACCCGACGACGACGCCGAGCGCGAGACCGATCGTGCCGCCGATGACGAAGCCTGCCGCGGCGCGCACTAGCGAGACGCCGAGATGAACGAAGAGCTCGCCGTTCCTGCCGAGATTGACGGCGGTGTCGAAGACGCTGCTCGGGGCCGGGAGCACCTGCGGCGCGATCAGTCCGATGCGCGATGCGGCTTCCCATGACTGGACGACGATCGCGGGAATGGCCCAGGAAAGCCATCGGTAGAGCACGACTCTCGAAATGCCCGCACGCGGCGCATGCGAAGTCACATAGCTGTTGCGGGTGGAAGTCAGGTCAGCCATTTCATTTCCGTATCAGCCATGAAGGACGGGGGCTCCGATGAACGTTATCCGCGAGTCGGGCAGGAGAGCTTCTTATTAGAAGCCGTCGAACGGCGCGACGACAAACGTTTTATTGTTCTTTGCTTTTCAGTGTTCCTGTGCGCCGCTGCCATTGCGCATCGGCTGAATTGCATTTCAGTTTTCGTCGCGGCAGCTAAGCACATTTCCTTGGTTCGCGCGCATCGCTCACGGCGTGAGAATGCGTGAGCACCGCATGGCGGCCGCGCTGCGCCAGACCATTTCTTTTTGCTGCTCTCCTCATTCCGATTCCATGAAGGCGTCCAATTCGCATCGCCGGCCATACGCTGCCGGAAAGCTCACTCTGGTGGCCTGCGCGGCCGCCGCGCTCGTTCTGCTGGGCGGCTGCAAGCCTCGCGAAGAGCGGGCGCAATCGTCGCAGACGCCGGTCGCGCAGAGCGGCCGGCAAGAAGTGGCGTACTTCAAGTATCCCGACAACCCGGCGTTCGATCTTGTCTATCTCGCCGACAAGCTCGGCTATTTCGAAGGCACGAGCACGCGGCCGAAGTATGTCGGCAAGATCGCCGCGCCGCAGATCATTCCGCTCGTCGGCACGGGCGAGATCGACTTCGGCACACGCATGGTGCCGCTCGTCATCTCCGCGATCGCGAGCGGCGCGGATATCAAGGTCGTGTCCGCGGGCGGCGAGACGCTCCCCGATGCGCCGCATATGAAGTACTTCACACGCAAGGACTCGGGCATTCGCGGACCCAGGGACTTCGAGGGCAAGACGGTGGCGTTCAACAGCTTCGGCGCGTGCGCGGAATTCGTGACGAAGAAGTATCTGTCGCAGCACGGCGTGGACGTGTCGAAGGTCAACTGGCTCGTCGTGCCCGACAACCAGTCGCAGCAGGCGCTCGTCACGAAAAACGTGGATATCGCCATCATTCACCCGCCTTTCTCCGGCGCTGCCGAGGCCGATCCGCAACTGCACAAGCTGTGGAGCGACTGGGACGAGGACGGCGGCCTCGGCGGCATGGCGCCCTACAGCGTGAACGGCGCATTCGCACGCGCGCATCCACAGGCCGTGAAGGATTTCGTGACGGCGATCGCGAAAGCCGGCAACTGGGTCAACGCGCATCCCGACGAGGCGCGCAAGCTCACGGCGGAGCGGCTCGGCATCGACGTGAAGCTGGTCGAGCGCTATGCCTACGTGAAGGATCTCGTGGTGACCGAGCCGCCGATCCAGTACTACATCGACATCCTGGAGCAGGCCGGAAAGATACCGAAGGGCAAGGTGCAGGTGAAGGACGTCTACACGAACCAGTACAACCCGTTCGCCGCGAAGCAGTCACAGGCGAATGCGACGCCGGTCGCGAACGGAAGGCCCTCATGAGCGGGACACGCGCGGCACGCGACAAGATCGTCGTGCGCGATCTGTCGCTCACCTACGTCAACGAGGCGACGGCGTCGAGCCATACCGTGCTCGACGCCTTCGACCTGCGCGTGCGCGAGGGCGAATTCCTGGCTGTGCTCGGTCCGAGCGGCTGCGGCAAGTCGACCCTGCTCAACCTCCTCGCGGGCCTGAGCGCGCCGACCTCGGGCCGGATCACCGTCGATGGCGAGCCTGTCGGCGGCGCGCGCAACAAGCTCGGCTTCGTGTTTCAGGGCTATGCGCTGTTTCCGTGGCGCACGGTGCGCAAGAACGTCGAAACCGGACTGGAGATTCGCGGCGTGAAGCGGGCGCAACGGCGCAGCGAGGCAGAACGCTTCCTGCGTCTCGTCGGCCTGCTCGATTTCGCGGATCACTATCCGCATCAATTGTCGGGCGGCATGCGGCAGCGCGTGGCGATCGCGCGGGTGCTCGCCTACGGTCCCGAGATCCTGCTGATGGACGAGCCTTTCGGCGCGCTCGATGCCCAGACGCGCGAGTCGTTGCAGCACGAGTTGCTCGGCATCTGGGAGCAGAGCGCGAAGACGGTCGTGTTCGTCACGCACAGCATCGACGAAGCGATTTTTCTGGCGGACCGTGTTGCCATCGTCGGGCGCGGGCCAGGACGCGTGAAGGAGATCATCGATATCGATTTGCCGCGTCCGCGTCCGGCATCGGTACGACACAGCGCCGCGTTTGTCGCGCTGCGCCAGCGCGCGTGGGCGAGCCTGAGCCATGAGCTGGACGATGCGCGGGGCGCGCCGCGTGAGCTCGTCGCCGAAACACTGACGGGGGCGTGAAAAGTGGCGGAACAAGAGACATTGAACGAGCTGCCCGTCTTGCTGGGCGCAAAGCGGAGCGTTGCGCGCGGGGCAAGGCGCGGGCGCGGCGTGAACCTTTCGTTCGCGTTCGAGCGCTCGATCGCGCTGATCGTTTTTGCGGTGTTGTGGGAAGTGCTGCCGCGCTCGGGCATCGTGAGCACGGCCTATTTGAGCCCGCCCTCACAAGTGGCGCTCGCGATCGCGCGCCTGTTCGATAGCGGCGACGTGTGGACGCATCTCGGCGCGAGCGCGCTGCGCTCCATCAGCGGCCTTTTGCTGGCCATCGCGGGCGGCGTCGTGTCGGGCTTCGCGCTGGGATGGTTTCGCCGCGCGGAAAGAATCATCGATCCGCTCTATCAGCTGCTGCGCCAGGTGTCCGCGTTCGCGCTGTTTCCGGTGTTCATGCTGTTCCTCGGCATCGGCGAGTCGTCGAAGATCGCCATCATCGTGTGGGCCGCATTCTGGCCGGTGCTGCTCAATACCATCTCGGGCGTGAAGCAGGTGGAGCGCGTGTTCATCGATTGCGCGCGCTCGATGGGCGCCTCGCAGGGCTTCATCTTCGCCAAGGTGGTGCTGCCCGCCGCGCTGCCCGAGATCCTGACCGGCATCCGGCTCGCGGGCGCATACAGCATCACGGCGCTGGTCGCGGCGGAGATGATCGGCGCACGCTCCGGGCTCGGCTTCTACACGCTCAATTCGCAGGAGACGTTCCAGATTCCCGACATGTACGCGGGCATCGTGCTGCTCGCGCTGTTCGGCCTGCTGATCAACAAGAGTCTTTCGCTGCTCGAGCGGCGCCTGCTGCGCTGGCGTGTGGGGCTCGCGCAAAATGGCTAGGAGCGCGCTCGCGGCGCTTCCGGGTCACGGCAGACGCCTGCGCTGGCTCGCCCTCGCGGTCATGGCGATGGTGGCGCTCTCGTCGTTGCCGCTGCGCGATGCATGGCGCAATCGCCCGGGAGATGACCGGCCTTTCGCCGCTGCGCTCACACGCGGAACGCTGATCGTCGCGGTCCCGTCGCGGCCCGCGCCGACGCTCAACGTCGGCCGGGTCGATCATTTCGCGCGCGTACCGGACGGCTTTGCCGCGGCGCTGGCCGAAGACATCGGACAGCGCGCGGGACTGCCCGTCACCCTGCTGCTCGCCGGGCCGGGCGAAGCCGCAGACGCGCTGCGATCGGGCCGCGCGGATGTCGCCGTCGCGGGGCTCGCGTTCGGCGCCGAACCGTTGCTCGCCTATGCGCCGAGCCCCTATACGTCCGGACGCGGCACGGCGCTCGTGCTTCGGCGCGGCACGGTGCGCGACTGGGGCGATCTCGCGGGAAGCCTGATCTGCGTCTCGCACGGCAGTCCGTTCGCGCGGGAGGCCGCGCGCCGCGCGCATGCGGGCGTACAGGCGTTCGACCGTCCGCTCGATGCGTTGCTGGCCTTTCAGGCGGGGGAGTGCGCGGCGCTCGTCGACGACGAGTATGTGATCCGGCAGTTGCTCAGGCAGCCCGACTGGGCGTATTACCGGCGTCTGCCCGGCACGGTCGCGGCTGCGCCCGCCTTCATCGCGACGCGCATCGGCGATGCCGCGACCACTGCGTTCACGGAACGGATCGTCGAGAGCTGGCGGCGGCAACGCTGGCTCTCGACGGTGCGCGAAGATCAGGCGACACGCCTCGCATTCGACATGTTCAACGCCCAGAACGATCTCTATTGCCACTGAGCGGGCGGGGCGTGGCTACCCCGAACGCACGACGACCACCAGAAACGATCGAACATGACTCAACGAAACGGACATCTGCATCTCGGCGCGTTTCTCTATCCCACGGGCCATCATATCGCCGCGTGGCGGCATCCTCATGCGAGCGCCGATGCAGGCAGCAATTTCGCCCACTATGCCGAGCTTGCGCAGGCGGCGGAAGCGGCGAAGTTCGATCTGATTTTTCTCGCCGACGGCACGGGGACGCGCGGCGACGATCCGCAATTCCTGAGCCGCACCGCCCACAGCTACGTCGCGCAGTTCGAACCGGTCACGCTTCTTTCAGCGCTTGCCGCAATCACGCGGCGCATCGGTCTGGTCGGCACGGCGTCGACCTCGTTCAACGAGCCTTATCACATCGCGCGCAAGTTCGCGTCGCTCGATCACATCAGCGGCGGGCGCGCGGGCTGGAACCTGGTCACGTCATCGAGCGAGCATGAAGCGCGCAACTTCGGCTTCGACGAGCATCTCGCGCATGCAAGGCGCTACGAGCGTGCGGACGAATTCGCGGATGTGGTGTCGGGTCTCTGGGATAGCTGGGACGAAGACGCCTTCCTGCGCGACAAGGCGTCGGGGCGTTACTTCGATCCGGACAAGCGCCACGTGCTCGATCATCGCGGGGCGTTTTTCAAGGTGCGCGGGCCATTGAACGTCGCGCGCTCGCCGCAGGGACATCCGGTGACCGTGCAGGCGGGCTCGTCGGAGGCGGGCAAGGAACTCGCCGCCCGCACCGCGGAAGTGATATTCACGGCGCAACAGACGCTCGACGACGCCGTCGCGTTCTACGCCGACGTCAAGGGCCGCATGGCCCGCCACGGTCGCCATCCGGACTCGCTCAGGATCATGCCGGGCGTCATGCCGATCGTCGGCCGCACGGAGGCGGAGGCGCGCGCGAAGTTCGACGAGCTGCAGACGCTCATCGATCCTGTCGTGGGCCTCGCGATGGTCTCGACGCTGACGGGCGGCTTCGATCTGTCGGCGTACCCGCTCGACGGACCGATTCCCGAATTGCCCGAGACCAACGCAAGCAGAAGCCGGCAGACGCTAATGATCGAACTGGCGCGCCGCGAGAATCTGACGATCCGCGAGCTATATCGCCGGATCGCCGGCGCGCGCGGACACTGGCAACTCGTCGGCACGCCTGCGCAGATCGCGGATGCGCTGGAAGAGCGGTTCGTGCACTACGGCGCGGACGGATTCAACGTGATGCCCGCGCTGCTGCCCGATTCGCTGAACGATTTCATCGAACTGGTGCTTCCGGAGTTGCGGCGGCGCGGACGTTTTCGCAGTGAATATGAAGGCCACACGCTGCGCGAGCATCTCGGTCTAAAGCGGCCGGTGTCGCGTTACGCGAGGCGGGATGACCCTCTTTCACGTCGGCCGGAGACTGACGACAGGCTTCACGCCGTCTGACCTACCGAAGCATCGTCGGCGCGCGTCCTACTTGCGGGAACGATAACGCCGATCGAGAAAACTTCTGACCAGTGCCGCAATCTCGTTCGGTTTATCGTTGAGCGCGAAGTGCCCCGCCTCGATTATGTGAACGTCGGCGTCGGGCAGATCGCGCTCGTAGGCGGGAACCTCGGCGAGTTGAAAGGACGGATCGTACTTGCCCCACACGATCAGAGTCGGCGGCTGATGCTCGCGCAGCCACGCCTGCCATGCCGGATAACTCGCGACATTGGTCTGATACGAATAGAACAGATCGGTCTGGATATCGGCCTGGCCCGGACGGCTCAGGAACGCATATTCATCGGTCCAGCGATCCGGATCAATCTGCTCCGGATGCGGGTTCGTTCCCACATGACGCTGGCGCGTCGCTTCGAGCGAAAGAAAGTTCTTGCGAAGCGCCGCCTCGTTCGATACGCGATCCTTCCAGAATGCCCGACGCGGTTCCTACAACGGACCGAGCCCTTCTTCGTGCGCGACGGCGTTCTGAACGATCAGCGCATCGACGCGCTCCGGATTGCGCACGGCGAGGCGCATGCCGATCGGGCCGCCGTAATCCTGCACGTAGAGCGTGTAATGCGTGAGTCCGACCGCTTCGGTGAAATGCGCCGTGATCTCGGCGAGATGATCGAAGGTATAGGCGAAAGTCTTCGCATCGGGTGCATCGCTGTGGCCGAAACCCGGGTAGTCGGGTGCGATCAGATGGTAGCGATCCGACAGGCGCGACAGCAAAGGCTCATACATGCGCGACGACGATGGAAAGCCATGCAGCAGAAGCAGCGTCGGCGCATCGGGATTGCCCGCTTCCCTGTAGAAGATCGAAAGCCCATCGACCTGCTTCGTTCGGTAGAGGATGGAGCGGTCGGTTGCCGTGCGCTTTGCAGCCGACGATGCGGCCTCGCTTGCCGGGCTGATCATGGCAAGCATCGCGCAAAGCGCAGTTAGTTTCAGAGCACGGTACATATGAAGTCCCTTGAAGGATGATTGAAACCTGGACCGCCTCGAGTCCATGCGCCAACCGCTCGCTTCGCCCAATTCAGCGTAGCGTCGTCGCAGGCGTAATTCGATCGTCGCACGCCTCGCGGCCGTCGTGCAGCGGTCCCGCAAAACTCTGATTCGGTGCACGCATTGATAGCCACGGAACATCAATAGTTGAAAAAATTGCACTTTTGGTTTCAGCCGGTTTGCGTGAGTATCCGTACTCAAGATTCCAGCGAAATTGGAACGTAAGTAAAACGCATCGGAGACACGCCATGCACGTCGCACGACACATTCAACGCGGCTAACGATTGCCGCTCGAGGCCGCCCGGTCTCGCGGCCCAGCCTTAACGCATACCAGACATCCGAACCCGAGCGTCAAATGGCGCGGCGGCCGCGTCGTCACGTCTGGCTCTCGTCCAAACACCCGTTTCTTTTCTATCGCAATGCCTTCAGGAGACAAACTTCATGCAAATCACCGGAATGTTGCACGGCGCGCGCCTGTTGCAATTCGTCGGATTCCCGGCGAGTGAAATCCTCGGTCCGAGCGCCAGCGAAGAGGAGATCAAGACGTTGATCGATCGTCATCGGCAGATCTTCATCAAGCCCGTCTTCAAGGGAGGCGTCGGAAAGAAGGGCAAAGCGGGCTTGCTCGGCCGCGCTACGGATCTCAAGACCGCGTTGAGCGAAAAAGAACGGTTGTACTTCGCCGAACACACTGTCGGCCATCTGAAAGCGAAGGCAAATGGTGTGACGTTCGAAGCCGGCGTGCCGGCCGAGCACGAAGTTTATTTCTCGATCACCGATTCAACCCGCTTTCGCGCACCGACGATGACCCTCTCGCACAAGGGCGGCATGGACATCGAAGAGGTCGATCCGAAGCATGTGGCGATGGTGCCTTTCGACGCGTTGACGGGCCTGAAGGCGTTCGTCGTGGCAAATGCGCTGAGCGAGATCGGCGCGCCGAAGGAGATCATCTCGCCGCTCGTGCAGCAGTTGCCGAAACTCTGGGAGCTCTTTCACGACTTCGGCATGACGACGCTGGAGCTCAATCCGATCCGCATGCGCGAGGACAGGAACGGACGCCTGACGCCGGTCGCATGCGACTTCAAGTGCGGCTTCGATCGCGACGATCCGCGCTGGACGCGCCTTGGACTCCCGCAACACCTGTTCGCCGCCGACTACTCCGACTTCGAGCAGGAGATCAATCAGTTGCGCACGCATCAGGGCCAAAGCGATGTGTACGTGATCAACGACAAGGGAACGATCCTCGCGCCGACCTTTGGCGGGGGCGCCAACTCGCTCGTCACCGAAATGCTCGGCGACGCCGCGATCATTTCGTCGGATTTCGGTGGCAATCCACCTTACGCGAAGATGAAGGAAGTGGCCCGTATCTGCTTCAGGCATTGGCTCAGGCAATCGAACGTGCTTTTCATCATCGGCGGCAAGTCGAACAACACCGACATCTTCGAGACGTTGCGAGCGATGGCCGATGCCCTTCGCGAACACTTCAGCGAGCATGGACCGACGCCGCTCTACGTGGTGCTCGGCCGTGGCGGGCCGAACCTTGTGCGCGGCATGGCGGCGTTGAGAGACACCTGCGACTCGCTCGGGTTGCCTTACAGACTTTTCGGATTCGACTCCGACATCAGCGAAGTCATCCAGTACGCCCGAAAGGCGGATGCGTGGATGCGTGAGGGTGGCCGGGCCGAGATCGCAGCACGGATCGGCGCGACCGTGAAGACAGCCGAAACGGCTCAGGCTTGAGGAGTACGACATGCATAAGCAACACAGCAAACCGTTCAACTATTTCGTCGGCGTCAACTCGCTCGCGCAGATCGCCACACGCGACGATCGCGTGTGCGTGCTCAACATTCTGGGGGGCGAGTCGTCGGACGTGACGCCCGTCAGCCACGCCTTCTCGGGCGGCAATATCGTCTTCGGTACGGCACCGGGGAAGGGCGGGAAAACGCTCGCGACACCGATCGGCGATATCCCGGTGTACAACAACGTCCGCGAAGGGCTGGAGGCCGGGCACCGTTTCAATTGCGGCGTGGTGTACCTGCCGCCATCGGCTGCGCGCGACGGCGTCGCCGAACTGATTCGCGTCAATCCAGAGCTTAAGAAGATTTTCATCATCACCGAGAAGATCGCTGTGCACGACGCCCGCGAAATTCGAGCGATGGGCCAGCAAGCCGGCATCGACATCTTTGGGGCGAACGGGCTGGGGGTCGCGGACTCGTGGAATCGCGTGAGGATCGGCGGAGCGCTCGGCGGCGACAATCCGGACGATTCGCTGCGCAAAGGGTCGATCGCGATCTTCTCCAACTCAGGCGGATTCAGCACGACGATCGCGCAATATTTGCGCATGAGCGGCTGGGGCACATCGACCGTCATTTCGAGCGGCAAGGATGTCTACATCCACTACGCCGCGCCGGAGTTTGCATTTGCACTCGCCAACGACGCGCGCAGCAAGGCCGCCGTGCTCTATTGCGAACCGGGCGGCTATTACGAAGCCGACGCGACGTTCACGAAGCCGGTAGTCGCCTGCGTGGTGGGCCGATGGAAGGGCCGCCTGACGCGTGCGGTCGGTCATGCAGGCGCGATGGCCGGCGGTTCCGATGACGCGCAGGCGAAAGAACGCTGGTTCATGGAGAAGTTCGGCGTCGACCGGCTCTTCACGCCTGACGATCCTTGCTGCTCGGCAAAAGGCGCGGTCGTGACGAACATCGCGCATATCCCGGCGGCGCTGACGGCCGTCATGCGCGCCAACGCGACGATGCCCGACTTCGAGCCCGAAGGCAGCCTCGCGCTCAAGCCGTGGTTCGGCTCAGACCAGGGCATCGAGCTGCCCTCCGGTCTTGCGATTCCCGTGGTCGGTGCGGTCGCTCCGTACGACGAGCAAGTCTTGCAGGTCAACAGCCAGATCGGGGCGGTCGCGCCGCGTCAATCGCTCAAGGACGCATCGGGCGCATCGCAGATGGATGCGAAGACGCAAGTCAGCAGCCTGCACGGAACGTCGATGCTCGACGCCGCGACGCGCTCACTCGAAGCGAACGTGAATCTCGCGCTGCTGCACGAACCCGGCGGCGAGAACGACGAAAAGCTGATCAACGTGGCGGTCGCGGCATCGGTCAATCTGCATGGAACGCCGGAGCTCGTCGCGGCTCAGGCGGCGCGAGAGGCGGGCAATGCACCCAACGCGATTCTGGCGGCTGCGGCATCGATCGTCGGGCCGAATCGTCAGCGCGCCGCGCGCGATGCCGCCCAATGGTTGATCGACCACTTCTCGGCTGCGGGCCTCACGAATGCGCTCGACGACAGCTTCGATATCGGCCAGATCGACGGCACCGGCAGCGAGCCGCTCTTCACGGACGCTCGCGATCCGCGCGCCGAGGCGATGCTCGCGGGACTTGCGAGGCGCGGCGCCAAGTCCGTATTGATCCGCTGGCTCACGTCGCAGCCGGCGCACCCGACGGCGGACGCCGTGCTCGCCGCGATCACGACCACGCTGGCGTGGGGGCCGCTCATGCGCAAGCGCGTGTCGCGCGTGACCGCCGAGAGCCTGCCTTGGTGGACCATGTTGTTCGGACGATTGATCGGCGCTTCGGCCGATGCATCTCGTCACGCCCCGGGAGGCTTCTGCGGCTTCACCACCGAATCGCTCCTGAACGAACGCAGCCTCACCGAAATTTGCTTCGCCGCATTGCTCGATCTCGAACCCGGCCCCGACGATCTGTTCGCCTTCAAAACGCTCGCGGGGCTGCTGCTCACCAACGGTCCCGGAGCCATTTCGGCGCAAGGGGCGAAAGGCGCCGTATCCGCCGACGGTCCCGAAAGCCCCGAGCGCGTGCAACTCAACAAGGCGCTCGTCGGCTTCCTTTCGCATACCGGCTATACGCATGGCGGCAACGGCTACGAGGGAATCGCCTTTTTGATCGAAGCGTTCCGCGACACGCCGCTCAGCGATCCGTCGGACGCCGGCCACGGCGTGGATCTGCGCAAGCTGGCCGCGCGCGCGGTGGAGCATTACGCGCAATACAAGGCGCGCAAGAAGAACGCGGGCAGCCTGGACATCGCGAAGCTGCCAGGGGTCAATCATCCGGTGTTCAAGGACAGGCCCGTCAATCATGACCCGCGCGAAGTGTTCATCGCAAATCTGTGCGAGCAACGCGGGGAATACAACGCGTTCCATGCGTTCTATCGCGAGCTCGTGCAGGCGCTGTTCGATGCCGGCGTGTCGCGCAACGTGTATTGCGTGAACGTCGATGCGGTGATCGCGGCGCTGCTGCTCAAGATGCTGTGGCAACCGCTGCGACGCGGCGATCTGGCGGAGTCGGATCTGGAAACTGCCGCGTTCACGATCTTCCTGTATCCCAGGATGCTCGGCTGCGCGGCGGAAATCGACGATCACCTGAACCGTGGACGCAACATGGACACGCGCACGCCCGCTTCCCAGTGCCGCTTCGTCGCCTGAACGGGAAGCCGGCAGCGATGCGTGCATTGATAATCAGCGCACATCAATCGTTCCGAAAATAGCACTTATCGTTTTGCGCCGTTCGGGCGAGTATTCGACAAACAATAAATCGCCCGGACACCAAGTCGAAATTTCTGGAGACACCTCGATGCATCCCTCTTCAACCACCTCTGCCCCCGGCCAATCGAAGACATCCGCCGTACTGCGCGTGACGGCCGGCAACTTCCTGGAGCAGTTCGATTTCTTCCTGTTCGGGTTCTACGCCACGCAGATCGCCGCGGTCTTTTTTCCCGCGGGAAGCGAGTTCGCTTCGCTGATGATGACGTTTGCCGTGTTCGGCGCCGGTTTCCTGATGCGTCCGCTGGGCGCGGTCATTCTCGGCGCGTATATCGACGATGTGGGCCGGCGCAAGGGCCTGATCGTCACGCTGTCGATCATGGCGAGCGGCACCATCCTGATCGCGTTCGTGCCCGGCTATGCGACGATCGGACTCTTCGCGCCGGCGCTGGTTCTGATCGGCCGTCTGCTGCAAGGCTTCTCGGCGGGTGCGGAACTGGGCGGCGTATCGGTCTATCTCGCCGAAATGGCGACACCGGGACGCAAGGGCTTCTTCACGAGCTGGCAGTCCGCCAGCCAGCAAGTTGCGATCGTGGTGGCGGCAGCGCTCGGCTTCGCGCTCAATCAATGGCTCGACACGGCGACGATCGCCGCGTGGGGATGGCGCGTGCCGTTTTTCGTCGGCTGCATGATCGTGCCTTTCATCTTCATTCTTCGGCGCAATCTCGAGGAAACGCGGGAATTCAAGCAGCGCCAGCATCGACCGAGCATGAAGGAAGTCTTTGCGACGCTCGTGCAGAACTGGACTGTCGTGATCGCCGGGGTGCTGCTGGTCGCAATGACCACCACGAGCTTCTATCTCATCACCGTCTATGCGCCGACCTTCGGCAAGACGGTCCTGCATCTGAGCACCGCCGACAGTCTGCTCGTCACGCTGTGCGTGGGCATCTCCAACTTCATCTGGCTGCCGATTGGCGGCGCGCTGTCAGACCGCATCGGACGCCGTCCGCTTCTTCTTGGAATGACGATCCTCGCTATTGCGACCGCCTATCCGGCGCTTTCGCTCCTCGCTCACGCGCCGAGCTTCGTCAACATGCTGCTCGTGCTGTTGTGGCTCTCGTTCATGTACGGCATGTACAACGGCGCGATGGTTGTCGCGCTCACCGAAGTGATGCCGGTCGACGTGCGTGTCGCCGGATTCTCGCTTGCCTACAGCCTCGCGACGGCGGTTTTCGGCGGCTTCACGCCAGTCATCTCGACCGCGCTCATTCACATGACAGGCGACAAGGCCGCGCCCGGCTACTGGATGAGCTTCGCCGCGGTGTGCGGACTCGGAGCAACGCTGGCACTGTATCGTCGCCGTTCCGTTCCGCTGCATGCGGCGTCCTGAATCATCGCATCTCTTCCAGACATGAAATCCATCCTTCTGAAATTCTGCACCGCCGCGCTGCTCGGCAACGCCGTCGCCGCGGCGAACGTACAGGCCGCCGATCTGCATGTGATGAGTTCGGGTGGCTTTACCGCGGCGTACAAGCTGCTCGGACCGAAGTTCTCGGCATCGACGGGCGATACCCTAGACACCGCGCTCGGCCCGTCGATGGGCAAGTCGCCGGAGGCCATTCCAAACCGTCTTCAGCGCGGCGAGCCTGCGGACGTGGTGATCATGGTCGGCTATGCACTCGACGACCTGATCAGGCAGGGCAAGGTAATGCCCGACTCGCGTGTGGAGCTCGCGGACTCGCGCATCGGCATGGTTGTGCGCGACGGTGCGCCGAAGCCTGACATCGGGTCCGAGGCGGCGCTCAAGGAAACCCTGCTGCGCGCCCGGTCGATCGCGTATTCGGACAGCGCGAGCGGCGTCTATATCGAGCGCGAGTTGTTCAAGCGGCTCGGTATCGAAGAGCAGGTGAAGGCCAAGGCGAAGATGATCCCGAAGATCCCGGTGGCCTCCGTGGTGGCGACCGGCGATTACGAAGTGGGCTTTCAGCAGGTGAGCGAGTTGCTTCCGGTGAAGGGCGCCGCGTACGTCGGCAAGATTCCGGAGTCGATGCAGTCCGTCACGCGCTTTGCGGCCGGCATTCCCGTTGGCGCGCAACATCCGAAGGAAGCGAAGGCGCTGCTCGACTATCTCGCGTCGCCCGCCGTGCAGCCGGAGGTGATATCGACCGGACTCGATTCCGTCGCCGCGCATTGAGAAGAGCGCAACGATTCAGCCCGGCAGGTCGGCGGGCTGATCGAAGTCTTCTTCAGGCTCGTGCGCGAGGCTCAGTGCTTCTTTCAGGCGCGCTCGGTCGCACGCGCGCTCCCACATCGATACGAAGATCACCGCGCACGCGTTGCTGATCACGCTCGTCAGGGCGCGCGACTCGGACATGAACCGATCGATGCCCACGAGCAGCGCGACGCCCGCCAGCGGCAGGTCCGGAATGACGGCGAGCGTCGCGACGAGCGCAACGAGTCCGCTGCCCGATACGCCTGCCGCGCCCTTCGACGTGAGCAGCATGACCGCGAGCATCGTCGCGATTTGTCCGCCGGAGAGGTGGACGTCGCATGCTTGAGCGATGAACATCGAAGCGAGCGTCAGGTAGATTGCCGTTCCGTCGAGGTTGAAGGAATAGCCGGCGGGCAGCACGAGCCCGACGATCCCCTTGTCGCAGCCAAGCGCTTCCAGCTTGACGATGAGGCGCGGCAACACGGGTTCTGTCGACGACGTCGCGAGCACGATGATGAGTTCCTCGCGAATGTAGCGCAGCAGCCGCCAGAGCGAGAAGCCGTGCAGGCGCGCGAGCGGGCCGAGCACGCAGACGACGAACAGCAGGCACGCCGCATAGAACGACACCATCAGCATGCCGAGCGAGCCGATCGAGCGGATGCCGAACCGGCCTACCGTGAAAGCCATCGCGCCGAATGCGCCGGCCGGCGCGAGCCGCATGATCAGCGCGAGAATGCCGAACAGCACGTGCGCGATTCCATCGATGAATTCCTGTACCCGCCGCCCCGTGCCTCGACTGGCGTTCAATGCGAAGCCGAACAGAAGGGCGAGCAGCAGGACCGGCAGCACTTCGCCTTTCTCGAACGCGCCGACGAGCGTCTCCGGAATCACGTGCAGCGCGAATTCCACGAGTCCGTGCGGCTGTGCGCGCGTCGAATACTGGGCGAGGACGGCCGTGTCGAGATGGTGCGGGTCGATGTGCAGTCCTGCGCCGGGATGCAGCGCGAAGGCGGTTGCGAGCCCCAGGACGAGCGCGACGATCGTGAGAAAGTAAAACAGCGCCAGCGCTTTCAAAATGGCGCGGCCGATCTTCGAGCCGCTCGACAGCGACGTGATGCCGGTCACGATCGTGCAGAAGACGATGGGCGCGATCATCATGCGCACCAGCGCGACGAATGCATCGCTGAGCGGCTTGAGCGACGCACCGGCCTGCGGCCAGAAGTGCCCGACGATCACGCCGAGCCCCATGCAGAGCAGGACCTGGACGTAGAGCAGATTGAAAGGCCTCGGCAGGGTCATTTCGCGGTCTTCTTTGCTGCAGCGGCCATGCCGCTGCGCTTGGTGTCGAGGATGGTTTGATAGAACTGCTGCGCGGCCGGCGCGAGCGGACGCCCCCTGCGCCGCACGATGCCGACTCGCCTCGTTACGACCGGATCGACGAGCGGCACGCTGGTCAGGATCGGATGGTCGCGCATGGGCATTGCCATCGAAGGCACGGCGGCCACGCCGAGGCCCGCTTCGATCAGGCCGAGCATCGTGGTGACATGGCGTGTCTCGCAGATGCTCGGCACAGCCGGCGCCACGGTGGTCAATGCCTGATCGAGCAGCAGGCGGTTGCCGGAAGTCTTGTCGACGGATACGTATTCGTGTTCGTACAGCTCGCTCCAGGACACACGGGTCTTTCGGGCAAGCGGATGATCGCGGCGGCACGCGGCCACGAACTTTTCCTGCAGCAGGACCTTGAACTCGACCTCGGTCTCCTGGCTGCCCATGAAGCTGACGCCGAAATCGGCTTCGCCGCTGATGACCGAGCCGAGGACTTCGTTCGCGCTCGTGTCGAGCAGCTTGACCCGGATGCGCGGATAGCGGGCGTGGTAGGCAGCAACGACGCTCGGCAGGAAGTAGTAGGCTACCGACGGCACGCACGCGATGGTCACATGGCCCAGGCGGCTGGTGGACACGTCGCGGATGCCGAGCAACGCGACATCGAGATCGTCGAGAAGCTGTTCCGCACTTGGGGCGAACACGCGGCCTACGGTCGTGAGTGTCACACTACGGGTGGTGCGCTCGAAAAGTCGCACGCCGAGCGCCGCTTCCAACTTCTCGATGCGCCGGCTCAGTGCCGGCTGCGAGATGTTGACTGAGTCCGCAGCCTTGCGAAAGCTGCCCAACTCCACGACGGCTCGAAACGCCTGCAAATCGTTCAGATCGAAGTTGACGCCCACAAGCTGTCTCCGCATATCAGAAGCGGGTATTTTGCATGACGTGGAGCCAGGCGCCCATCGAGGAGAGTACTCGTTGCTCGTGAAGATACATCAGAGTGATTGCCGCGAGTAGGCGCAAAGTCGCCTGAGACATTCGGGCGGATTGAAGCGCTGCTCGGGATAGCGAATGCCGCGCCGGACACGAGCAGCATGTTCCCTGCAATGGAAGCGCTGCGTGCAAGGCGACGAAAGCGATAATCAACTCCGCCGCGTTGCCGAACGTCGCATCAAGAACTCGGCCGTTCGTGGAGCATCAGAAGCGGTGCCTCAGGCCGACGGTCGCTTCAACCTGAGTACTCGTGGAAGACGGCGCGGCGACGCCGTTGATCCATGCCACGCCCAATGGCGAAGTGCCGCTTGGACTCGACCGTTGCCACGCGCTTTGAATGTAGATATCGGTGCGCCGCGAGAAGCGATAGTCGGCCATCGCGCTTAGCTGGTTCCAATGGGGAATGCCGCCTCCGCCGTTTCCGCCGGCGCGCGAATAGGTGTACGCGCCCGATAGTTCGACCGCCGGTGTCAGCGCATAACGAAAGTTTCCTTCGAAGTTCTGGAAAGTGCCGCTCAGCCCGGACTGAAAGAATTGGGTGAGCTTGGTGTGCGAGTAGACGAAACCCGCCACAGCCGGACCGAAGGTGTAGTTCACGCCGGCGCCGAAGGTCTTCTGATTGCTCGCCAGCACGCCTAGAGGCACACCCGTCGGCGCGAGCGCGCCCTGCAGGGACGCGCCGGTCGTATCGGTGACTGCGCCGCCCGTATTCAACTGTGCCGGCGTGCGCGCGGAACTGCTGAGCCCGAGGTAACCAGCACCAAAATTCAGCGCTCCCCAGGCATAGGACATACCAAAGCTATATGCGCGATTATTCGTGAATCCGCCAGCCTGATTGGAAAAGCCGTACAGCGCACCGATCCTGAGGCCGCCGAAATTCGGACTCAGATACTTGACCGAGTTATTGATCTGAAACGAATCGTTCAGGTTGTCATTGTCCAGCGGATGCGCGAAGTGCGTGCCGCCGAATTCCGTACCCGTCAATGAAAGCGGCGCGACGAAATCGACCATGCTGTCGGTTTGGCGGCCCAGCGTGAGCGCACCGTAATCGCGGCTCGACAAGCCGATATACGCTTGGCGATTGAAGATGCGGTTGCTCGACGAGAACTGCCCGTTGTTCAGATTGAAGCCGCTCTCCAGGGTGAAGATGGCCTTCACTCCCGCACCGAGGTCTTCAACTCCGCGCAAACCCCAGCGACCGTACTGGACCGCGCCGCTCGTCATCTCCCAGTTGCTGTGGCCGCCGCCCGTTCCGCTGATCTGGTTGTTGGTGTAGGTGAGGCCTGCGTCGATCAGGCCATAAAGCGTGATACTGCTTTGCGCATGCGCTACTCCGGCAACTGTGACAATCGCCGTCGCGCCGATTCCAAGCATCTTGTTCATTTGCCTGCTCCAGCCAAGACCGAGAGATTCAATTCTCCCGGAACGCTTTCTACACAGACCTCGATGTCTTTCAGGCGCGCAGCCGTGCGAATCATCGACACGAAAAGGCGCGATGTGTTCCTCTCACTTTATGCGACCGCAGTCGAACCCGCCAACTTCAAATGGGCATTGCGAACATCGGGGTGAGGCAAAGCCTGACGAGCCTCCTCGAGGTGAAGGAACAACGCAGCGGTTCAAGGCGCCTCCTTTTCCCACCCCGCTCCGGGATCGAATGACTTCATCGCTGCGACCTTTTTGTCACCGTCCGGGCCAAGATCGCGCTCATAGACCTGTCCGTCGTGACTGACCATAAAGCTCTTGATGCCCGTTTCGCCATACTGGGCGGGCCATGCGACCACGGCAAAGCCGCCCAACAGACGGCCGTTGACCATGTAGTCGTATGCGCCACCCGGTGCATGAGGCCCTTGGGCGCGTAGCAGCTTGTAGTGGTAACCGTAGTAGCCGGCCTCCGATCTGGCGCGAGCGCCAGCCGTCATGAAGGCGGGACCGAGCGGGCTCGGTTCTTCATCCGCGCCGGTCGGCCAATACAGCCCGTCATGTTTGCCGTCGCTGCTGACGAACTTGTCTGCATAGACGTAAACCTTGTTGCCGTCGTGATACTTCGATGCGTACTCGCGTTGTGCATCGTAGATTGCGAGCATCGTCTGAATCACGGCGAGCTCGTTGCGCCCGATCTGCCGAAGGCGCATTTCGTCGGCGCCTGCGCGCATGTCGAATTCCCAGCCTTGCTGCCTTTTCACGAGCGGGATGGGCAGCGTCCAGCCGTCGTTGCCGACGACGATTCGGGCGTGCTCGCTGTCGGTCGTCTGAATCGCGTGGGAAGCCTTCCAGGCGGTCAGGAACTTGTTCCGGAGCTCGGCGCCGACCGAAGGAATCACGTTGCGGAAATCGGCGCCCAGCAAAGCCTTGAGTTCGCCTTCGTCGTTGTCGGCGACGGCGGTCCCGAAGGCGTTCATCGCCGCTTCAGGTGTCTGGAAGAACTTCTGTGCGCTCAACGCCGGAACCGGAATGACGGCGAGCGCGAGCGCGACGGTCATCGTGCTTCCGGCCACGGCGAGGAGCGCGACAATCTCCGATAGTCTCTTCATGGTCGCTCTCCTCAACGCCGTCCGCCGCCGCGTCCACCGCCACCACCACCGCCACGCGCGCCGCCACCGCCGCCACGGTTGAAGTTCGACGACTGAAAGCTCGACTGGCCACGGTTGAAATCGCGTTGCGCCGCGCCACCGCCGCCGACGCCCTGGAATGCGGTATCGCGCGCGCCGCCGGCGTACGCCCCCCGATTGCCCGCCTGCGTGCTCCCTGCGTTGCCGCGGGCCGGTGACTGAGCGCGGTCTGGCATTTGAGCCGTCCGATTGGCGGTCTGAGGACGATTGCCCGCGACCGCATTGCGGTTCGCCGTCTGCGCTCGATCGCCTGCTGCCGCCTGACGATTGGGCGCATTCGCGCGATTGCCGGCGCCGGTGGCATTCGCGCCTGCGCGGTTGGCGACCGATGCGTTGTTTGCGCGACCCTGCCGGCTGGCCGTTCCCTGGTTGCGTGCCGCCGTCCGATCGGCCGTGCTCACGCGCTCGGGCGTGGCGCCGTTGCGTCCGCGATAGTCGCGCCGGGAATCTGCGCCTTGCACGCCGCGTGAGTACTTGTCGCGCGTCGCGTTGTCGCGATAGGCAACTCCCTGGCGGTGCCGCGCGTCATGCTGCCACTTGCCGCTCTCGACCTTGGTGCGGTCGAAGTTGCGATCGATGTTCGTGGCCTTGTTGATGTTGACGTTGACGTCGTTGCTGTTCCAGTTGCAATCGCTAAAAATCGCGCCCGCCGCGGCGATGCCGAGGCCCCATGCAAATCCGCTCGCAAGGGCGGCTCCGGGGTAATAGGCCGGTGGCGGCGGCCAGTACGTCGGCGGGTAGGCCGGCGCGGGCCAGCCCCCATAGACGACGGTCGGATTGTAGGAGGGCACGTAGATGACCTGCGGGTCGGCCGGTTCGATGCGCACGATGCTCTGCGTGGGAGGCGCTTGGCCCGGCTGGCCGGTCTGGCTCGTGGCGGAACGTGCTTCGACGCTCACTTTCTGCTGCGGAGTCGACTTCAGATGTCCGGTATCCTGCGCGCGAATCCTCAGACGCTGCACGGCGGCCAGCACGTCATTCGGCTGAGCGAGAAACGCATCCCCGAGTCGTTGGGTCGAGTCGAGCTTGTCGTTCATGGGTACGAGCACTTGGGGAAACGCCACCAGGGATTTGACGCTGACGTCCCATGACTGATCCTGGACAGCTATCACCGCGGCGTCGCCCTTCACATTCGGATGCGACTTGACCCACCGGGCGGCGTGCACGATCTCCAGCGGATACGTCGACGCCATCAGCACCTGCGACAACAACGAATCAGGATAAAGCGCGACCGGCGCGACCAGCGCCTCCAGTTCTTCGGGCGGATATTGCTGGGCCGCAGGCTGCGTCGCAGATGCGGGCAAGGGAGGCAAGGCCGCAACGGACGCGGGGGCCGCTGCAGAGGCAAGAGCCGCGATGGAGGCGGGAGCTGCTGCTGAAGCATTAGCGGGCGCCGACGCGGCCGCGGGCGGGTTCTGAGCCGGCTGATCCTGTTGTTTCGAGGGGCAGCCTGCCAGCAAGACGAGGAGGCTCGCGCTAAGGAGCCGTCCACTCCGTGTCGTCATGACCGCCCCCGTTCGTTACGCCCTTCGAATCCAGCGCCGATGTTGCTGCAATTGACGCGAACTTCATCGGCGCTCCGCGATTAAAACGGCCACACCCATTCCGCGATTTCCGGCTTATCGGTGCCGTGCGTGTGCGCGTAATCCAGATGAGAGATGACCGCGTTCTTCATGTCCTCTCTCAGGTGCGCGGTTCTTCCGCGCAGGCGAGGCACGCGATCGAGCACATCGATCACGAGATTGAAACGATCGACCTGATTGAGTATTGCCAGTTCGAGCGGCGTGTTGATGTTGCCCTTCTCCTTGTAACCGCGCACGTGCAGGTTTTCATGATTTCGGAACCGGTAGGCGAGCCTGTGGATCAGCCATGGATAGCCGTGGAAATTGAAGATCACGGGCTTGTCGATGGTGAACAGGCTTTCGAAATTGCGCACGCTCGATCCATGCGGATGCTCCGTGTTCGGCTGCATCTTGAAGAGATCGACGACGTTCACGAAGCGCACCTTCAGCTCTGGCAAACGCTCACGGAGAATAGCGGTCGCGGCGAGCGCTTCCTGCGTCGCAACATCGCCGCAGGAAGCCATGACGACGTCGGGTTCTTCGTGTTCGTCGTTGCTCGCGCGCCGCCACACGCCGATGCCCTTCGCGCAGTGGACGATCGCTTCGTCGATGGTCATGAACTGCAAATGCTTCTGCTTGTCCGCGACGATCACATTGATGCAATCGCTCGAGCGCAGGCATTGATCGGCCACGACGAGCAGCGTGTTGGCATCGGGCGGGAGATACACGCGCGTCACCGACGGGCTCTTGTTGGTGACGAGATCGATGAAGCCGGGGTCCTGATGCGAGAAGCCATTGTGATCCTGCCGCCATACGGTCGACGAGAGCAGGATGGTTTCCGACGAAACCGACGCGCGCCACGGCACATGGTTCTTGCAGATGTCGAGCCATTTCGCATGCTGATTGAACATCGAATCGATGACATGCGCGAATGCTTCGTACGTATGGAAGAAGCCATGTCGCCCCGACAGCAGATAGCCTTCGAGCCAGCCGAGAAGCGTGTGCTCGGAGAGCATTTCCATCACGCGGCCGTCGCGCGACAACTCGCCGCCGTCCTCGTCTTCCGGAAGGAGATCGGCCATCCAGACTTTCTTGCTGACTTCATAGATGGCCTGTAGGCGATTCGATGCCGTCTCGTCGGGGCCGAACACGCGAAACCTGTCCATATTGCAACGCATCACGTCGCGCAGGAAGGCGCCCAGCGGACGCGTGTTCTCATGCTGGATCTTGCCTGCCTGACCGACATCGACGGCGTAGTCGCGAAAATCCGGCAGCTTCAGTTCCTTGCGCAGCACGCCGCCGTTAGTGTGGGGATTCGCGCTCATGCGGCGCGTACCGGTGGGCGCGATCGCCCGAATCTCCGCGCGCAGCCGGCCGTCGGCGTCGAAAAGTTCTTCGGGCTGGTAGCTCTGCATCCAGCGTTCGAGCACCGCGAGATTCGCGGGATTGCCGTGCACATCGGAGAATGGGACCTGATGCGCGCGCCACGAGCCTTCGACCTTGTGACCGTTGATTTCCTTCGGGCCGGTCCAGCCTTTCGGCGTGCGCAGGACGATCATCGGCCAGCGCGGCCGCTCGACGTCCTTATTGCTGCGCGCCTCGTCCCAGATCGCGCGGATCTCGGCGGTGGCGGCATCGAGTGTTTCCGCCATCTTTTGATGCATCTCGACGGGATCCGATCCTTCGACGAAATACGGTCGATAGCCATAGCCGACGAACAACGCCTCGAGTTCGTCATGGCTGATGCGCGCGAGGATCGTCGGATTGGCGATCTTGTAGCCGTTCAGATTCAGGATCGGCAGCACGGCGCCGTCGCGCGCGGGATTGATGAACTTGTTCGAGTGCCAGGCCGTCGCGAGCGGGCCGGTCTCAGCTTCGCCGTCGCCGACGACGCAGGCGACGATCAAGCGCGGATTGTCCAGTGCCGCCCCATACGCGTGAGAAAGGCTATACCCAAGCTCCCCGCCTTCATGAATGGAGCCCGGGGTTTCCGGCGTCACGTGCGAGCCGATATGCCCGGGAAAAGAGAACTGCTTGAAGAACTTCTGCATGCCTTCTTCATCTTCGCTCTTGTCCGGATACACCTCCGAATAGGTGCCTTCGAGGTACGCCGGACCGAGCACGCCGGGCGCGCCATGACCGGGCCCGGCCATGAAGATCACGTCGAGATCGTCACGCTTGATCACGCGGTTCAGATGCGCCCACACGAACGAGAGAGCGGGGCTCGCGCCCCAGTGACCGAGCAGGCGCTGCTTGACGTGCTCGGGTTTGAGCGGCTCGCGCAGGAGCGGATTGTCAATGAGAAAGATCATGCCCGCGGAAAGGTAGTTGCACGCGCGCCACCACGCATCGACGAGTCGAAGTTCGTCGCTCTCGAGGACAGGCTCTTGCGATGTATCGCCTCTGGAGTGCTTGCTCATTACGACGTCTCCATTCAATGAACGTGCATCGGAACATAGGTGGCATGTATCCGCGCGGCGTTGCGCCGCGCACGGGTCGTCCCTTCGCCGCGAGGACGCTGAGCGTTGCCGGTGTCATGTACAGCTTTAACTGACCCTTCGTTATAGAGTCGATATCACGCACGCGCACCAAATTCAAGTAGCACGAGGCCTTGCTTAAGTCAGTACTTAAAGTTTCCTTCAGGACGACGCTCTTGCTGCCACCACGGTGTCATGTCTGTTGCGTTGCGGTCGTCGCGTGTGGCCAGGCGCTAAGGAATACTGCCGCGGATAGTGCAATGAGGAGGCGAATCGTTTTCGAAAAGCTGGAATGCTTTGGACGGTCGCGTATCGAGTTTTTAATCGATTGCGCTCATCGCTCTGGCTGAACTATCTTGAAAGCGAAGCCCTCGCGACCGGATCGAACGCGAAGGGCGTTCATCGGGCGCGGAGGGGGACATGAATGCCTTGTTCGGTAGCCTGATCGCCTGTCTGGTTGTGGCAATGTACGCGTCTCAAGTCCATGCTGCGTTCAGATATGATGAGCTTTGGCTCGGCACTTCGACCGTGCTCGATCACTCGCCAGCGCTTTCCGCAGCAAACCGTCGACCCGTCTACGACGAGATGCTGGTTGCAAACGGCGTCGATCCCGCTTCCGATAAAGGGAAACTCATCCTCGCCTGGGTCTCGCGCATCAATGCCGATTCCATGGTCGCCGGAAACGCCCGTCGTTCGAGCAAAATCTATTTGAATCCACGCGCCCGTGCCGAACTGATGTCGGACGGCCTCGAACGACTGTCGCCGGCGCTACGGCTGCAATATGTCTCGCTCATATCGAAGTTCCTCGACACGCTGGTTCCATCCGATTGCTTCGGTTTGAACGAAATGAGCGAAGTCGTCGATCGAATCTCGCTGAGTGCGATATCTGAAGCCGATATCGACGCGTATTTTCATGTGTTGTCGGCCGCCCTTCGAGCAGCCGGGTCTGAAACACGGCCGGATGTGCCCACCGCCCAGCAATACGCGCATGCCGACGAGAGCCTGAAGCGGTCTTTGCTGAATGAGCTTGGTTATATTCCAGCGAACATCGCGCGTTACCTGGCTTATTCCCGAGACCCGAGAGCCGCGGCACCCGTCGAAGCATGCTGGGCGATGCGAGTGACAATGCACGCGATCCTTGCGCTGCCCGATCCCGAACGCGACATCGTATTGCGGAGAACGGTCCGGTCGGAGGGCGTATCGCATTGAGCAATCCAGTCAGTCGCCGATTTCTTTAATTGCTGACTACGGCGACAGGCTCGCCGAGGATTTTTTCCTCACATTCGAAACGAGCGATCGATTCGAGCTTCAAAGCGTCCGGATCCAACGAGACACGCACGCGTCCGGTTCCTTGAATTCACTTTGGAGTTCGCATACTGTGACCACAGCGGCATTCTGCTTTTTGTCTTGGGATTGCCTCGCTCCAGTTGAATTGTGACTGGGCGGGCCCCGCGGTGTAGAACTCGCCGGTAATGCGGATTCGGTTGTGTACCTCATGAAGTTGCCCTGATTCCGAAGTCAGGCGCACGGCCCACAAACGGCACACCAACCGTCGTGGCACACCGCGATGACTTCCCCGAAGGAGATGAACGTGCGAGCTTCCGACATCATGACAACCCGGATCATTACGGCCAGTCCGGACATGTCCATACGGCACGCCGCGGGGATGATGGTGTTCGCTGGCATCAGCGGGATGCCTGTGGTCGACGAGTCCGGCAGGCTACTTGGTATGGTCACGGAGGGCGATCTGATGCGGCGCGCGGAGATCGGGACCGGCGTCAAACAGCGCTCGTGGTGGCTGGAGCTTGCTGCGTCCACGACTGAACTCGCAAACCAGTATGTGAAGGAACACGCGAGGAAGGTCGAAGATGTGATGACGACCGACGTCTCGACGGTGACTGAAACATGTCCCGTCGCCGATATCGCCGAGCTGCTCGATCGTCGCCGTATCAAACGTGTGCCGGTCATGCGCGACGGAAAAGTTGTCGGCGTGGTGAGCCGGGCCAACCTGATTCGCGCGCTCGTGACCATGGCGCCCGACGTGTCCACTGCGGCGGAGAGCGGCGATAACGCGATCCGCGAAGACGTGCTCGCGGCCATGAAAGATCATCCTTGGGCGCTCGCGCGGGAAAACGTCACCGTTGAGAACGGAACCGTTCATCTCTGGGGGCCCGTGATTCCTTCGGAAGAAGGCAACGCGATCCGCGTTGC
This sequence comes from Caballeronia sp. INML2, assembly GCF_023631365.1. Lineage (NCBI taxonomy): Bacteria > Pseudomonadati > Pseudomonadota > Betaproteobacteria > Burkholderiales > Burkholderiaceae > Caballeronia > Caballeronia sp. INML2. The sequence goes on from NZ_JALQDH010000074.1 coordinate 332,800, forward strand.
GGCCGAGAACGTCCCGGGCGTGAGAGACGTCAAAACGCACTTCGGGCTTCCGCCGTCCGTTTCGTCGTCGCGCTAGCAACAACGAACGGTTCTCGCAGCGTGCAGTGCACGGAACTGTGCAGGACAGGCGCATGAGTGCCAATGGCCTCGGACGGAGGCACGCCGCGTCTGCTGTACACGCCGGGAGAATGAGTCATGGAACCAATCAAGGATGCGCCGCCGCAACCCCGCGGCTCTCAGCATATCGTTCTCTGCCTGGATTCTTTGGAAGTGTCTCGATGCGCCGCCGGGTTCGCGCGGCGACTTGCAACCCCCGACACCAAACTGACGATTCTCTCCCTGGCGCTCGATCCGCACGAGTACGCATCGAACACGGCTCGCTCGGAGCCGGATCGCGGCATGGAGCACAGGGAACTGATGGAACGAGCGGAACGCGCGATCACCGAGGCGAGCACTGTGCTTGCAAAGTCGGTTGCTGCAGTGCGAAGTCGCGTAATCGATCTCGCGAAGGAAGGTGATAGCGTCGTACATGAACTTGCCGCAGAGGCGGGCGAGGATCGCGCGGGCCTGCTGATTCTTGGTATCCGCCAGCATCACGGATTGGTAAGGTGGTTCGACCCAGCGGTGATGGACAGGCTCAGCCGGTTCGCGACATGCGCATTGATCGTCGTGCCGGCCGTATACGAAAGTACATACGACGCCGGCGTGCAGCGCGTCCTCTTCGCGGTCGATGGCAGCGTAACGTCGCTTGTGGCAGTGGGCGTCGGAGCGAGGTTCGCAGCCGCCGACACGCAGATACGCGTGGTCTATGTCGTGGACCGCGCGATATGTCCCGGCGGATTGATGCCGGCGACCCCGCTCGAGCTGGCTTTGGTCAAGGAGGGAACCTTGGCGATCGCGGCCGCGGCCAAGGAGCTTGAATGCCTGCACAACGTAACGCCTTCACTGGTCTCGACCGCTCTGATCAGCACAGAGACCGGCACCGACGACATAGCGAGCGCCACATTGCGTGAAGCACAACGCTGCGATGCGGATCTCATCGTGATGGGAACGCACGGCAGGCGCGGCGGCGCGCGAGCCTATCTTGGCAGCGTTCCCAATCGGGTAGCCAGTCTCGTCGAGATCCCGCTGATGCTGGTTAGGGAGCGACACAACGTGTAAGCCCCCCACAAAAAACTAATGACAAACAATGCACAATCGACTATCTGAGAGATTGAGATAGTTGAACTGGTCCGGTGTTGCCTCGCGCGGCGCGCAGCACACTTCGTGATACGCAGGCAAGACAATTGGGCGCATCGAGGGCACGGCGCGCAAAGCCCGCCCGTCGCCGTCGCGACCGATATCAAGTTCATTCGGATTGTCGGTTGCGGGCGCATCATCACGGCGACCACCGGGAGCAGGCTTTTCGTTTCACTGAAGAATGTCGACGATGCCAGAGGCCCCGGCATGCGATGCTCATCGTCCGGTCCCGCAGAATAAGACGAGATCGGTCGCGCTCCAATAGGGCACGCCGCCTACGTCTCGCGCGTTCGGTGCTCCGGTGCCATCCGTTGAGCCGGTTCGGGTGCCCCATGCGCGTTCATCGCGTGCCGGTTCGGGAGGTCGACGCATGACGAAGCTGCTGATCGACGTGGTCATCTTTCTTGCGTCGGCGCTGATCACCGTGCCGCTGGCTGTTCGCTTCGGCTTTGGCGCGGTGCTCGGCTACCTGCTGGCAGGCATCATGATCGGCCCCTGGGTACTGAAGCTCGTGACCGACGTCGACGCCATCCTCCACTTTTCCGAGTTGGGCATCGTGTTGATGATGTTCGTGATCGGCCTCGAAATGAAGGTCGACGCGCTGTGGGCGATGCGCCGCACCATCTTTGGCTACGGCACGATGCAGATGACCGTCTGTGCCGCTGCTTTGCTGGGGATTTTCATGATGCTGGGACTGCCCTGGCGAGTCGCACTGACTGGCGGCCTCGCGCTGTCGCTGTCATCGACCGCAATGGTCATGTCCGAGCTTCAGGCGCGCAAGCTCATGGACATGCCGACGGGCCGCGCCGGATTCGGCATTCTGCTGTTCCAGGACATGGCCGCCATCCCGCTGATCGCGCTGCTGCCATTGCTCGGTACGACGGTGCCCGTACCCGCGGCGGAATCGGGCTGGCTCGTCGCCCTGAAGGCACTTGCCATGCTGGGCGCGATAGCGCTCGTCGGCCGCTATCTGCTGAACGTCGTGCTGCGGCTGATCACCAGCACCGGCGTCGCCGAGATCTTCACTGCGTTCGCACTGCTCTGGATCATCGGCATTGCACTGCTCATGCAAAGCGTGCATCTGTCGATGTCCCTGGGCGCCTTCGTCGCGGGCGTACTGCTCGCCGATTCCGATTACCGCCATGAAGTCGAAGTCGACATGGCGCCATTCAAGGGCTTGCTGCTCGGCCTGTTTTTCATTGCGGTGGGTATGTCGATGGATTTCAGCGTGCTGATGCGTGAGCCGGTGCGCGTTGCGGTGCTCGTCGTGGCGGTGGTCAGCGTGAAGGCGGCCGCGCAGTGGTTTCTTGCGAGCCGCTTTGAAGTGCCGGATTCGCAGCGCGGCTACTTCGCCATTTTGCTGTCACAGGGCGGCGAGTTCGCGTTCGTCGTTATGGCCGCGTCACTGGCCGCCGGTGTCATCGATCAACGCCAGGCATCGCTCGTCACGCTGGTCGTCGCGCTGTCGATGGTCTCGACGCCTCTTTTGCTGCTCGTTCACCGGCGGCTCTTCGAGGCGACTGCGCAGGCTCGAACAGAGTAGACGTCATTTCGCGATTACGGTGCCCATATGGTGATCGCGGGCACCATGCACCGATTCGTTTGTGAAGTCGTGCTGCCCGTCCTAGACTTGGACGGGTGAGCGCATTCTCGGGAGCGCATATCTTCTGGCATGCAGTCTTTGCGTGCGTATTCATCGGCACGTCCTGAACGTGAGCGGCACGACTCAGTGAGTGGCGATGCCGCCGCGCGAGCGATTGAGAAGTTGCGTCCGGTTACCAAGTTGATCCCTGGCAAGCATGGTTTGCCCACGGAAATGCTCGCGGCAAACTGCGAGGAGGCACGAGATGCTATCGCCGATTCCCGAGCGCACGCTCTCCAGAGAGCTGCTCGACGTCCTGATTCGCGCCGGACTCGTTGCCGTTCTGGCCGTCTTCTGTTTCCGGGTTTTCGTCCCGTTCCTCGACCTGATGGTCTGGGCGCTGATCCTTGCGGTCACGCTCTATCCGCTTCAGCTCAGACTCCGCAACGTACTTTCAGGCAAGGATGGCCTCACCGCCTCGCTGATCGTCCTCGTCGCCTTCGTCGTCATCCTCGTGCCGACGTATTTGCTGGGCGTGGCGGTGGCCAATTCGATCGAGCGTGCGATGGCCGTCATCAGGAGCGGTAACTTCCAGATTCCGCCTCCTGCAGAATCGGTGGCCGCGTGGCCTCTGGTGGGGCAGCGAATATACGGCTTCTGGGCGCAGGCATCCACGGATATCTCAGGTCTCGCGCAGAAGTTCGCGCCCCAGCTCAAGGAGGCCGGTCTTGCCATGCTCGGCACAATCACCGGTCTGGGAGCCGGGCTGCTCGTCTTTTTCCTTGCCCTGATCGTCGCGGGTATTTTCATGGCTCACGGCGAGAAGGGCTATCGTAGCGCCGTGCAGATCGCTTCGCGCATCTCCGGGCCCGAAAACGGCCAGCAGATCGCCGATCTGTGCACGGCTACCATCCGGGCCGTGGCGCAGGGTGTGGTCGGGATCGCGTTCATCCAGATGCTGTTGATCGGCATCGGTTTCATCGTCATGGGCATTCCTGGCGCGGGCCTGCTTGCCCTCGCCGTGCTACTGATCGGCATCATGCAGTTGCCCGCCACATTGATCACCGTTCCGGTCATCATCTTCGTGATTGTCACCGAGGGAGTGAGCACGGCGACGATCATCTTCTCGGTCTATATTTTCGTCGCGGGACTGGCCGATAACGTGCTCAAGCCGCTCTTGCTGGGGCGAGGCGTCGCCGTACCGATGCCCGTCGTGTTGATCGGCGCGCTCGGCGGGATGGTGACGGGCGGGGTGATCGGCCTCTTCATCGGTCCCGTGATGCTCGCAGTCGCCTACAAGTTGTTCTGGCGGTGGGTGAGAGACCAGCCGGCCCCCGAAACCGCGCAACAACGGGAGCCTCAGTGAAGGGCGCCGCGGAGACGGCGCCATGTCCCCATCAATGCACGCGAGCGGGATGAGACGGCTGCGGCGGGCCGCCCGCGTCAGCGTGAGCCTCGCGTGGTTCCTGAGCGGCTGCATGCGCGTGGGGCCGGACTTTCATCCGCAGCACGAGAGGTGGAGCGAGCACTGGAGCAGCGCGTCGCTCGAGCAGGTCACGCAGCAGGCGCCGCAGCCCGACGTTCGGCAGTGGTGGGCGGTTTTCAGCGATGAGAACCTCGAACGCTTGATGGCACAAGCCGATGCGGGAAATGGTGATCTGCAGATCGCCGGTTTGCGCGTGATCGAGGCTCGCGCGCAACTCGGCATCGCGCTCGCGGGGCGCTACCCGCAGGTGCAACAGGCCAGCGGCGAGGTGCTCGTGTCGGCACGCAAGCGCTCGGACGGATTCGAGCCCCGCTCGGGCGTCTATCTGCAATATGGCGCGGGCTTCGTCGTCGGATGGGAACTCGACTTCTGGGGGCGTTTCGCGCGCGCGATCGAGTCGGCGGACGCCGGGTTCTTCGCCGCGCAGGCGAACCGCGATGCCGCGCTGGTCCTGTTGCACGCGCAGGTGGCCGACACTTATTTCACGCTGCGCACTGCCGAGGCGCGCCTGCGCATCGCCCGCGAGAACGCCCGGTTGCAGAAGCGCAGCTACGACATCGCGCAAAAGCTCTTCAAGGCCGGCGAGACGGACGAACTCGATCTCCAGCAGGCGAGGACTCAGTACCTGGGCACGCTGAGCAGCATTCCGGATCTGGAGAGCCAGATCGTGCTCGCCAGGCACGCGCTGTCCCTGCTGATGGGGCGACCGCCCGGCCCGTTGCCGGAACTCGATGTGTCGTCCGGCAAGGAAGGCGTGATTCCGCTCGTGGACCATGCCGTCCTTCAGGACGTGCCCGCCGATCTGCTGCTGCGCCGCCCCGACGTGCGCGCCGCCGAATATCAGATGGCCGCGCAGTCGGCACTCATCGGCGTGGCTGAGGCGGACTTTTATCCGTCGGTGTCCCTGCTCGGCACGCTCGGCTTCAGCGCGAGCTCGCTCGCCGGCTCACCGAGCACGCTTGCCGTGGCGACCGGCCCGAGCGTCGTCTGGAACGTCTTCGATCACGGCAGGATCACGAACAACGTGCGTGTTCAGGACGCGCGGCTGCAGCAGTTGACCGTCGCCTACCAGAACACCGTGCGCGAGGCGGCGCGCGAGGCGGATGATGCCGCCACGGCCATGAACGCCGCGTTGCGGCGCGACGCCATCCTGAACGAGGCACAGTTGGCTGCGCGGCGCTCGCTGACGCTCGCGAGCACGATTTATCGGGAAGGATATTCGGACTTCCAGCGGGTACTCGATGCACAGCGCGCGCTGTTCGCCCAGCAGGACGCGTATGTCGTCAACCGGCGCAATGCGGTCGGCAGTCTGATCGCGCTCTACAAGGCGCTGGGCGGTGGCTGGACCACGCGCCAGCCGCTCATCGACCCCGCGACACGCCAGCAAATGCAGCAACGCACAAACTGGGGCGACCTGCTAAACGAGGTGAGCGTGCCCCCGGCGGCGAACGCGCCGTCCGAAGGAGCGTTCCGATGAGCGAGAAGTCCGAGCCGTCCGATACCGCATCGGCGCGGACGCCGTCGGCGCCACCGTCACCCGCTCCGCCGCCGCCACCGGCCGACGATCCGTCGGGCAGGACGGTGAAGTGGGTCGTCGCTTTGATCGTCGTGAGCCTGATCTGGTATCTGCTTGCCGACCGCATCACGCCCTATACGCAGCAGGCGCGCGTGCAGGCCTATGTGGTGCCCGTGGCCGCGGAAGTATCGGGTCGGGTGACGCGCGTGCTGGTGCGTGACAATCAAGAGGTCAACGCGGGCGACGTGCTCTTCGAGATCGAAGGCGAGCAATATCGCATCGCCGCCGACCGTGCGCGGGCCGATCTCGAAACCATGCGCCGCCAGATCGGCGCGAGCACGGCTGCCATCGATTCGGCGCGTGCGTCATTGCGTGCGGCCATCGCAAACGAGGTCAAGGCGCGGCAGGACAGCGAGCGGCTCGAAAGGCTGTATCGCGAGGACGAGGGCACGATCTCGCTGCGGCGTCTCGAAGTGGCGCGAGCGACGTACGAGCAAGCGCAAAGTCAGGTTGTCGCGGCGCGTGCGGAAGTCGAGCGTGCGCGCGAACAGCAGGGCGGAATCGAGGCGGAGAACGCGCAGTTGCGCAGCGCCGCCGCAGCGCTCGAGAGGGCCGAACTCGATCTCGCCAACACGCGCATCAGGGCGCGCACCGGCGGCGTCATTACCGATCTCGGCACCGAAGTCGGCCAGTTCGCCTCGGCAGGCAAGGCGGTGATGACGCTCATTGCAATCCGCGACGTGTGGATCAGCGCGGACATGACCGAAAACAATCTCGGCCGCCTCAGGCCCGGCACACCGGTGTCTATCGTGCTGGATGCGCTCCCGGGCAAAGTTTTCAAAGGGCGGATTCGCAGCATCGGGTTCGGTGTGAGCGTGGGGCAGAGCACGCCACCCGGCAGTCTGCCTAGTGTGCAGACAAGCCGCGATTGGCTGCGACCGGCTCAGCGCTTCCCCGTGATCGTCGAGTTCGATAAGGACGAGCGCGCGCGCCTGAGCAACATGCGTGTGGGCGGGCAGGCCGAGGTGATGGCGTTTCCGAGCGAAGGCAATCCGCTCAATCCGCTCGGTCGCATTTTCCTGCGTGCGATGAGCTGGCTGGCCTACGTCTATTGATGACGCCATGGAAAACAGGCTCCCGCTTCGAGATGGTCGTACGCTGCGCATGGCGACGGGGACGGCGTTGTGCCTCGCGATCAGTTTCGCGCTGGATTTCCCGGTTCCCGTGATCGCGCCGTTGTTCGCGGTCTTTCTGCTCGCGACACAGAACCGGCCGCTTTCGTTCAAGGCAGCCGCGATGTTGGCGCTGATCGTGATGCTGACCACCGGCAGCGGCCTGCTGCTCGTTCCGCTGCTTCGACATTACGCGCTTGCCGGCGTGATGCTCGTCGGCCTGTTGCTATTCCTTGCGTTCCTCTACGGGGTACGTGGGGGCAACAATCTGGTCGCGACCTTTCTGGTGGCGGGGCTCACGATGATCTCCGCGGCCGGCACGGCCGACTTCCAGGTGGGCGTAACGGTGGTCGGCGCGCTGGTGAAGGGGTTGCTGCTCGCCTTGCTGGTGTCCGCGCTCATGCACGGCCTGTTTCCCGAGCCAGCGAGCGCGCAGCCACCGCCTGCGGCGAGGGCCGTGTCCTCCGGTCAGGCGAGACGCATTGCGCTGCGCGCCGCGCTCGTGGTCATGCCAGCGTACCTTCTCGCATTGACCGATCCGACAAGCTATATGCCGATCATCATGAAGTCAGTCAGCCTCGGCAGACAGAGCTGCACGACGACCGCGCGTGGGGCGGCGCGCGATCTCATCGGCTCGACACTGCTCGGTGGACTGCTCGCGATCATATTTTGGTTCGCGCTGAAACTCTCCGTGCACCTTTGGATGTTCTTCCTATGGATGCTGCTGTTCGGTTTGATGGTCGGGCGCAGGCTCTATGGCATAAGGATGACGCGCTACTCGCCGGGCGTCTGGGTGAACGGCCTCGTCACGATGATCATCCTGCTCGGCCAGTCAGTGCAGGACAGCATCGCGGGCAAAGACGTCTATGCCGCGTTCGCGGTGCGCATGGGGCTTTTTCTCGCGGTTTCCTTTTATGCGTGCTTGATGCTGCTGGTTTTCGATCGGCCGCGCAGCCTTCGTTGGCAATCCGACGCAAACTAGCGCTTCCGATGCGGGCCCACGCAAAGAGAATGCTCGCATCGGCCCCATGGACGCATGCCCGGACGTCAGCGGCTTGCGCATGAGCGGCTTGTCGACGGGAAAAGTCATGCCCGCTGAGAAATGGTTGCACGCGTGCCGCCATGCACGAGCGCATCATCGCTCAGGCAGCATGTTTCGGACGGCGTTGCGCCGCGCGTGAAATGCAGGCCAGTTGTCGTCAGTGGGCGCGTCTCGCGTAGTCAGTATTTGATGTCTCTTGCAGCTTGACGCCCGTGCTGCTTTGTCTGCCGCTTGTCGTGTCGGCAATGCGCGTTTGCTTGCTGATTGGCGGCGCGGCAGTCCTGCTTGGTGTGCCGGGCGTTCTGGCGCGTATCCTGACGGACGTCGCGGCCGGCGCGACGTTGTTGCGCCTGCTCCGTTGCAAAAGACACGTCCGGCCAGGAGCAGACGAGCATGCCAGTGAGCAACGCGATCAGCCTGAGTTTGCGAGCGAGCATGATGTGAGTTCCGGACGACGAGTCGAGACATCTTGGATGTGGTGTGTGCATCAAGATAGCGGCATCCTCGACCGTTGTGAATCGACTTTTGCAACGACGACGCTTGGCGATCGGTGGCACGACAATTCGATCGGTTAAAAAAAAATCGAAATGCCGCCGGGCAGGCGGGGTTATCGCGCAATATAACTTCGGAAGCCGGACCGGATTCCAGTGGGGAGCGGCTTTCGCGCTTTGTCCAGGACGAAGGAAGGTCGACGACCCGGTCGTGTCGCAAGTTCACGACGTCTCCACCACGCTGGAAGGCAACGGTACGTCGGCTACGAGTACAGTCACGTCGGCGACGTGCCCTCTACACGGTGCGTGCACCTCTGTGAATACGAGCGCATGGTTTAATGCGCGACATTTTCCTTCTTGTTGTTTCGGGCACGCGCGACGGCTTTCTTGAATTCACGAACGCGTTCGCATACTGTGAGCAGAGCAGAGTGCGGTTTTTATCGCGTTGTCGTTCCTGGAAATGTTTGCGCGGAGAGGAACGGCCGGCACACCTCGGATCTCCGTGAAGAAGTTGGTGGCAGTCAACGAGAGGAGGCAGTCATGAATCGTCTCAACGGAGCTGTAGTGCTGATGTCGATCGCGCTCGCAACGAATGCGTGGGCACAAACCGATCAGGGCGCGGCTCAACCTGCGAATAACGACGAAATCGTCAAGATGCGAATGGAAATCTCCGCAGCCAACAAAAAATATAATCAGAAAGTCGCAGCGGCCAAGAAAGTCTTCGAGCACAAGAAGGCGGAAGCCGCCAAAGAGCGCGACGCGGCGATCGCAGCAGCACATGGCGGTGCGAGCGCGCAATGACCGCTTGCGTCGAACGAGATTTGCAATCTGATGTTCTTCGGAACTGAGACACGCGCGGTATAGCCAATGTCGGTGGTGCTGGACATGCGTGAGTGCTTTAGCGTGATCGTGATCGCATCCGCGCTGTGCGCAGGCGGGTGCGCAGTCCCTCAGACGCCGCCGGAAAGCGGTGCGCAAACGGTCGCTCCGACACCTGTCGCAAGCGGTACGCAAACCATGGCTCAGGCGTCGGAGGCAGGACCTGCGCCACCGGTAGCGATGGATTCGGGTTCGCTGGACAAGCTCGTCGGTCCGATCGCACTCTATCCCGATGACCTCGTCGCGATCATTCTTCCGGCATCGACTTATCCGGTGGAAGTAGTGCAGGCAGACCGGTTCCTTGATCGCAGAAAAACCGAGAAGGACTTGCCGGTCAACGAAGCATGGCAGGACCCGATCAAGGCGCTGCTGAATTACCCCGAAGTGCTGAAGAAAATGAGCAACGACCTCGACTGGACCGTGGCGCTCGGCGAAGCGGTGGTCGCGGATCAAAGCGCCGTGCTGCAGGCCGTGCAGCGTTTCCGACGTCAGACCCAGTCAGTGGGAAATCTCAAGACGGATGACAAGCAGACGGTGGTGGTCGAGAAGGAAGTCATCAAGATTGTTCCGTCGAATCCCGAAGTCATCTACGTGCCTCAGTACAACCCGTCGACGGTTGTCATCAGCAGCCCGACGCCGGTATATAGCTACTGGCCGGCGCCTTATCCGGTCTACTACTATCCCTACGCGCCGGGGGCGGCGTTCGCGACCGGCCTTATCTGGGGCGCGGCGATCACTGCGGCGTGGCACGGCGGGCATTACGAAGCGAACTACAGCGGCGGCAACAACACGATCAACATCAACCGCGAAGGCAATGTCAACCGGGCCGAGGTCAAGAACGAGCTGAGCAATCGCGCTGCGAACCGCTCGGCGAACGGAAGCTCTGCGTCTCAGGGCTCGACCCAATGGCGCTCGGAAAAGAAGCCCGGACAGGTGTCGGGTGCCAGCACACGCGCATCGGCCCAGCGCGTGGGCGACGCTCCGACTCGCGCCAGCGGCGGCAACTTCGGCGCGGCGGGCGGCGAACGCGCTGGCGCGCGCGCCCCGACGGCCGCGCAGTCGCCACGCGCACAGAGCGCCGGCAACCTTCAGGGACGGGGTGGCGACGCGTTCAGCGGCTACGGGTCCGCCCAGGGCGCCAGAGCGGACAGCACGCGCGGCGCAGCGAGCCGGCAGTCGATGTCGGGCGGGCCGGGTGGGCGCAATTTTCAGGGTGGCGGCTTTTCGGGCGGTGCGCGCGGTGGATTCGGCGGGGGCGGCCGCGTCGGCCGCCGATAGGAGACGTTTCGTGAATATCTTGTCCCGCCGGTTCGTCGCATGCTCAGTTGTCGCAATGCTCACCGTTCCTCTGGGTGCTCTCGCCGCCGGGTCGCAGCAGACCTTCAAAACGCCGGACGAAGCGGTCAGTGCACTGGAACAGGCGCTCAAGTCGAACGACGACGCCGCACTCATCGCCATCTTCGGCGATGCGCACAAGGAACTCGTCGTGACGCCGGATGAAGCCGAGAACCGCGAGCTGCGCGCCAACGCGCTCGCTGAGTTCAATGCGTATCACATGCTGGAGGAAACGGCGCCGGACCGCCGCATCCTGCGTATCGGTGATGAAGCGTGGCCCATGCCGATTCCACTCGTTCGCACGCAGGGCGCGTGGCGCTTCGCAACCGAAGAGGGCGAGCAGGAAGTGCTGGATCGGCGCATCGGCGCGAACGAGCGCGAGGCCATCAAGGTGATGCGCGCGTATGTCGATGCGCAACGCGAGTACGCGACGCGCGACCGCGTGGGCGACGGCGTGCTGCAATACGCGCGCAAGCTCGGCAGCACGCCAGGCAAGCGTGACGGGCTGTATTGGCCGGCGGATGAATCGAAGGGTGAAGAGCCGAGTCCGTTCGGGCCGCTGATCGCAGCAAGCGCGAACTATCTCAAGGATCGAAACCCAGGCGATGCATATCACGGATATTACTTCCGCATTCTCACGCGACAGGGAAAGCACGCGCCGGGCGGCCCTTTCAACTACATCATCAACGGGCGCATGCTGGCCGGCTTCGCGATGGCCGCGTACCCCGCGCAGTATGGCGCAAGCGGCGTGATGACTTTCGTCGTCAACAACAACGGCGTCGTGTATCAAAAGAATCGCGGCCCATCGGCACAGCCGCTAACCGAGTTCGATCCCGATGCGTCCTGGACCCGCGTCGAGGAGCCTTGATGGACGAGCTAGCGCACCCTGCTTCGAAGGCCGCTCATCGAAAACAAAAAAGTGTCGCGATGAATGCCAAAAGCGTCAGTGCGGACTGCGCCAGGACGAGTGACGATTAAAGGCGATCGGCCAGCGGCACGATCGCCCATCATTTTCTATTGCTTCTTTGCGGCGTCGACTTTGGCTTCCGCCGCCTTTTTGTTAGCGTCGTTTTGCGCTTCGACCTTTTTCTCGTCGGCCTTCGCTTGTGCTACGTTCGCATCGTTTGCGGCGTCGTGCTTCTTTCTGTCAGCTTTGCTCTGGGCCTGCTGCATTTTTTTATTGGCCTTGGCTTGCGCGTTCGCCGCATCATGTCGAGCGCCGGACGCCTCGGCGGGCGTGGTCGCCTTGGCGCCTTTGGCGGCCTTCTTGTCGGCGTCGGCCTGAGCAGACGCTTTGTCTTCATTAGCTGAGGCCTGCGCCTTCTCGGCATCGGTCTGTGCCTCCGCCTTCTTCTTGTTCGCGGTGGCCTGCGCTTCCATCTTCTCACTGTTTGCCTTCAGCTGAGCTTTTTGCGCATCGTTAGCGTCTGCCGCCGCCGCCGTTTGTTCGAAAACAGTAGTGGCTAGCAATGCGGATGCGATGACAGCTATTAACTTTTTCATGATTGCAATCTCCTGTACGTCTATTTTTAAAGGCAAACTTGCGGCACTCTCGAAGCCGCGATTCCCGGCTGAGCCATAGCAAATTGGCGACTTCCAGCTCGAATCCGATATCGCGACGACTAAAGGAAATCGAAATCCGTCGCCGCCCTTTATTGCGCAAAAAATGTTCCGCTCGCCTTCGTTATTGTTGCGTGCTCTTGCGGCCCGACGATAGTGAATCTCATCTTGCCGAAATGAGAACCGTTGAGCGTCCATTGCAGCTCCGCCAAATCTCGCGGCAAGGCTCGTGCTAACCAACATTGGAGGAACTGCCGTGCAAATCAAATAGTCATTCGCAGGCGACGTTTAAACCTGTCCGCCCAGCGATGTGGAAGGAGGAAAAGTGGCCAGAACTTTAATAGCGAAGTTCTCGAGCGCGGGAGCGGCAGAACATGCGTCAGAGAAACTGATGCTGGGCTATGGAAGCGAAGTGCATGAACTGGATTCAATCAGGCTAGCGCGTTACATTGCGAGCACTGAGTACTGCACGGAACGCGACACTGGCTGCATGGAAGACCACGCAACCTTTGCCGCTCATGGCGAAGATCTAGGACTGTATCCTTCTCTTGCGCCGCATTACGAGTCATTCGGTGCGGCTGCGCTCAAGCACGAAGCGTCGTCGGTTTCGCGCTTGCTCTTTACACTAATCGTGATCGTCGAGGACGCCGCCGGGACGGCCCGCATTAAGGAAGCACTTGCTGATGCTCTTGTCGTCGAGTCTTCTGCTGAAAAAATCTGACGAGCGGTGCAGTTCGACCCGGCGACGCCTAAGGCGCCGCCGATCCTGGAAGGTTATCGTTTAGAACGCCGGCGGAACGTCGCGATATGTTGCATCGTCGCGCTCCAGGCGCTGCCAATATGGCGGCCGGCCATAGTAGCGATGGATCGAATCCGCCCACGAACGGTCCGCCATCGAGGGCCAACCGTCCTTGTCGAATCCCGGCGCATTCCTCACCTGTTCAGTAGTCGCCGCTATCCGGAAGCATTTGTTGTCGGTGTCGAGCGTCAAAGCGCTCCACGGAACCGCCAGCAGCTTATCTCCGATACCGAGGAAGCCGCCGCTCGAGAGAACCGCGTAGGCGACGCGACCAGAAGCGACGTCGAGCATGATCTCTTTGATCTTGCCCACATCGTCCCCATCGGAACTCAGCACGTTATTTCCATCCAGCGTGCTCGCGGCCATGACGTCCGGGCCCGGACCATCTGCCGTTGCCGCGCCTTTGCCAACGATGTTCATATGGTTTGTATCGACTGACATGATGTGTCTCCCACAAAGAAGCCGAATCGCTCTCGGCTTGTCTGGGCTCGCGCAAAGAACGTTCCGGCGCGCGATGCAGTCTGATCGTCGTTCATTGAGTTCATAAAGGCCTGCAGATAAGCTTTTTTCCGCCCCAGGGCGCGTTCGCTGTCGGGATGGAACGCACAGTCGAGAAGCGAGCTCCTGGCGATGTTCCCGAACGGTCGTGTGCAACGCCTGGGGGAACGTCTGGGGGAACGTCGCCGCGCCTCACTCGTCGATATCGGCGTCGCTGAATCCGGTGGGGTCTTCCTTCGCGGCTTCGGTGAACATCGACGTGAACTGGTCGAGTGTGGCGAGCGTGTCGCGCCCGGTTCGCGTGATGCGATAAAACGAAAGCGGAACTTCGGGCCGCAACGCGTCGACACGCACCCTGTAGCGGTAGCAGATATGTTCGCAGAAGGAAGGCATGACCGCGGTGCCGAGCCCTTCCTGCGCCATCGCGATGGCTGTCTGCAAGTGACCCACGACGATGCGGCGGCTCACGGTCACTTCCTCTTTCGATAGTGTCGCCTCGATGAGCCGTTGCAGCGGATTGTCCTTCGGCAGCGTGATGAGCGGCTGATTCTCGAGCGCGGTCCAGCGCATGCCGGAGCCGCGCAGCGGCGCGCCTGCCTGCGCGGGCGATACGGCGACGAGCCGCGTCGGGAAGATCGGCGTGCGGTCGATGCCGGAAAGCTGTGAGAAGAACACGCCGAACGCGGCGTCGAGATGGCCTTCCTCGACCATCTGCACGAGTTCGGTCGGATTGCGGTCGACGAGTTCGATCTGCGCGTTCGGATAGACATTCGAAAAGCGCGCGAGCACCGAGGGCATGAGGCTCGCTGCGATCATCGGCGTGCAGCCGAGCAGCAGCGACGATTGTTTCTGACGCCCCAGCTCGTTGAGTTCGATGACCGATTTCTCGAGCGACTCGACGATCGCCATCGCGGTGGGATAGAACAGGCGGCCGGCTTCGGTCAGCGAGACCGTGCGCGTGGTGCGTTCGAGCAGACGGCAATCGAGCTGCGTTTCGAGTTCACGAATGATCGCGGAAAGCGCCGCCTGGCTGAGATGCATGCTCTGCGCGGTCTTCGTGAAGCTCGACGCATTCGCGACGCCAAGAAAAACCTTGAGTTGCTTGAGGGATAGATTCATCGACGACGGCCGTTTGTTTTTCGGGCGTGGAGCATGCCCGATTCTATCCCGTCCGCAGCAGCGGCTGCCGCACCGCGGGACTTTCCGGTGCGACAGCCCGTGCGTCACGCAAGGACGTAGCGGCCTTCCTCGTCCCGTGTGATCGCGCGCCGTTGCGCCGTGTCTTCGAGCCAGCGGACCACTTCGCGGCCGTCGCGCGTGCCGGTCGCGGCCATCAGTTCGGAAAAGCGCTTCGGTCCGTCTTCGAGCGCCGCTTCGAGCGAGTCGAAGCGCGCGCCGCGATACGCGGGCGGCGTCGGCACGCGATGCTCGAGATCGCGCTCGGCGCCCGGCGCGAGCAACGGCAGCGTGAGATCGAAGCCGGCCTTCGCCGTTTTCGTCGCGCCGAGCAGCGACGGGTCGAGCGGCATCGCGCGCAGGCTGTCCTGGAGCACCAGATCGCGATCGGCCTGAAAGCGCGTGGCGAGCGCCCAGTCCATCTGCTCGTCCGAGAACACGTCGATGTCGGGATCGACCACGAAAACATGCTTCACGTTTGCAAGCGATGCGAACACGGCCGCGATCGCGTTGCGCGCCTCGCCCGGCACGCG
Source organism: Caballeronia sp. INML2 (assembly GCF_023631365.1). NCBI lineage: Bacteria > Pseudomonadati > Pseudomonadota > Betaproteobacteria > Burkholderiales > Burkholderiaceae > Caballeronia > Caballeronia sp. INML2. The sequence goes on from NZ_JALQDH010000074.1 coordinate 348,108, forward strand.
CTGCTGCATCGCGACGCGCACGTTGAACATGCCGCCGGTGGCCGGGTTCGCATAGACGGCCTTCACTTCGCGCACGGCGGTTTCGAGCGCGCGCCACACCGTCACTTCGGTGCGCAGCGCGGCGAGCTGCGCGGTATCGGTGCGCGCCATCGAGCGGCCGCCGATCGTGCACGTCTGAAAGACTGCGTCGCGCCGATGCGTGATCGCGGTCAGATGGAACAGCGGATTCGTCTTCACGCCGCCGTAATAGCCGAGGAATTCGCCGTACGGGCCTTCGGGCTCGGCGTGGCCGCGCTCGTCGAGATAGCCTTCCAGGATGAACTCGGCGTCGGCGGGCACGAGCAGGTCGTTCGTCACGCACTTGACCACGCCCATCGGCGCGCCGCGCAGCGCGGCGACGAGTTCGAGCTCGTCGGCGGGAATGCGCATGGTCGCGCCGACATGATCGACCGGATGCGTCCCGACGGCGAATGCGATCGGGGTACGCTCGCCGCGCTTCGCGTGGCCGATGGCGATGGCCCGCAGATCCGACGGCGCGACGAGATCGATGCCCGCCGTGCGGCGCCCGCGCAGCATCAGGCGGCGAATGCCGACGTTGGTCCAGCCCGTGTCCGGATCGACGGCGAAGTCGATCGACGCCGAAATGTACGGCGCGCCGTCGAGATCGTGCTGGAGATGCACGGGCAGGGCGGTGAAGTCGCACGCGTCGCCGGTGAGCACGACTTGCTGCGCGGGTGCTTCCTCACGGCTCACTTCGACGAGCTTGCCTTTCACGCGCAGGCGTTCGCGCACGGTGTCGAGCAGTCGCTGCGGCGTCGTATCGAACGCCTTGGCGAGACGCGATCGGCTCGCGGCGACGCTGCCCGCGAGCGACACGGCGCCGCCGGACGGCCGCCTGAACCACACGGCGCGCGGGTTGCCTTCCATGATGCCGGCGATGTCGGCGAGATCGACGGACGCGTCATGGCGTTCGAGTTCGCTCTCGTCGAGCGATTCGAGGAAGCGGCGCAGGCGGAAGCGTTCGAGGTCGGGCGCGGGCGTGCCATCGACGGTCGAAGGAATGGCGGTGTTGGGTCTCAATCTGGGTTCCTTGATGCTTGGGGGTGACGGCGCACGTGCGCCGTCCTCAGAAGCGCGCGGAAAGCGCTGTCGCCGCGAGATGCGCGGCAAAGCCGCTCGCACCGTTCGCCGGCATTTCGGGCGCGAGATGCAGGAACTGCTTCACCGCGCGCAGCGTGACCGCGCTGCAGCCGAGCAGCGTGTCGGCGAGCGCGTCCGCTTCGGCGTCCAGGTTCGCCGCCGGCACGACACGGCTCACGAGCCCGGCGTGCAGCGCTTCGCTCGCGGACAAGCGCACGCGGCTCAGCACCATGTGTGCGACGGTTTTCAACGGCACGCGGCCGATCAGCGCCGACATCACGAGCGTCGGCGGAATGTCGCGTTCCATTTCGGGGATCTGGAACACGGCATCGTCGGACGCGAGCGCGATGTCGCACACGCCCGCGAGCGCGCAGCCCACGCCGAGCGCATTGCCGCGCACGACCGACGCCACGGGCACGCGCACGGCCTTGAGCGCGTCGTAGAGCGCGAGCGGCGGCGCGGCGACCACGCGGCGCAGCGTTTCGGCGGACGGCTTCGCGTCCTTCGGCGGCATCGGCGAAAGGCGGCCCTTGCAGAAGTCGGGGCCGCTCGCGAGGATGCGCACGAGCTTCACATCGTCGTCGAGCGTCGTGATGCATTCGATGATCGTCTCGCTCATCGGCGCGTCGATCAGATTGCCGTTTTCGGGATGGTCGAGGACCACGTCCACGAGCGGGCCGTTGCGGCGGATCGCAACGTGAGGGCTTGTCATGCCGGTCTCCTTGTCGAGCGTGTTCATGCGTCGCGGTGGATGAATTCCCACACGACTTTCGGCGTGGCGGGCATCGCGAGTTCGTCGGTGCCGTATTCGCTGAGCGCGTCGGCGAGCGCGTTGAAGATCGTCGCCGTGGCGGGCGTGATGCCGCTCTCGCCGCCGCCCTTCACGCGCAGCGGATTGCCGTGGGTCGGGTCTTCGGTCAGTTCGAGGTTGAGTCGGGGAATCACGCCTGCGCGCGGCATGCCGTAATCCATGTACGAGCCGCTCAGCACCTGGCCCGTTTCGCGATCGACATAGCAGGTTTCCGACAGCGCCTGTCCGATACCCTGCGCGAGACCGCCGTGCACCTGGCCTTCGACGATCAGCGGATTGATCGGCTGGCCGACATCGTCGACCGACGTGTAATTGACGAGCTTCACGACGCCCGTGTCCGGGTCCACTTCGAGTTCGCACACGGCCGCGCCCGTCGGATGCGCGGGGACACGCGTGTTCACTTCGGCCTCGGCGTACAGCGTGCGCTTGGCGCGCTCGCCCGGCAGACCGTCGCGCGCGACGTGGGCGGCCACCTCGAAGAGGCCGATTTCACGCGATGAAGCTGCATCGGAAAACACGCCGTTAGCGAAGCTCACGTGCTCCGGCGCGACATCGAACAGCTCGGCTGCGACGCGCTTGCCGAGCATCACGATCTGCGCGGCGGTATCGACGAGCAGCATGCCGCCGAGGCGCATCGAGCGGTCCGAATGACTGCCGCCGCCCACGCTCACGAACGCGGTATCGCCGGTGCGCAGCGCGATCGACGCGATCGGCACGCCGAGATGCTGCGCGATGACCTGCGCAAACGTCGTTTCGTGGCCCTGGCCGGTGGACTGCGTACCGGACACGATATCGATGCGGCCTTCCGGCAGCACGGTCAGTTCGATGCGCTCGCGCGGCGCGCCCACGGGCGACTCGACGTAGTTCGCAAGCCCGATGCCGCGCAGCATGCCGTTCGCGCGCGAGGCGGCGCGCCGCGCCTCGAAGCCGTCCCATTGCGCGAGCTCGAGCGCGCGCGCCATGTTGCGCGCGAATTCGCCGCTGTCGTAGGTGAGGCCCATCGGGCTGCGGTACGGCAGCTTCTCGTGCGCGATCAGATTGCGCCGGCGGATCTCCGCGCGGTCGAGGCCGAGCTCCGCCGCCGCGAGGTCGAGCATGCGCTCGATCACGTGCGTCGCTTCGGGGCGGCCCGCGCCGCGATAGGGCGCGGTCGGCACGGTGTTGGTCATCACCGCGCTGATGTGCACGGCGGCGAGCGGCACGTCATAGACGGTCGTCATGATGCGCGTGCCATTGGACATTGGCACATAGGACACCGTATGCGCGCCGACATTGCCGATCCATTCGTTGTCGATGGCGAGGATGCGGCCGTCCCGCGAAAAACCGAAGGTGGCGCGCACGATCTGGTCGCGGCCCTGATAGTCGGAGAGGAACGCTTCGCTGCGATCGCTCGTCCACTTCACCGGCCGGCCGATGCGGCGCGCGGCCCACACCACGGCAAGCTGCTCGACGTAGATGAACGAACGCGGGCCGAAGCCGCCGCCCGTGTCGGGACAGACGACGCGAACCTGTGACGGCGGCACCTTGAGCGCGGCGGCGAGGCAGAGCTTTTGGCGCACGGCGCCCTGGCTGCCGGAGATCAGCGTGTAAGCGCCGCTTTCGGCATCGAACACGCCGATCGCGGCGCGCGGCTCCATCTGGCAATTCACGACGCGGCTGTGATGAAACTCGCGCGTGAGGACGAACGGCGCATCCGCGATGATGCGGCGCGCTTCGTTGCGATCGCCGATCTGCGTCTGGAAGCACAGGTTGTGCGCCGCGCCCGCCCACAGTCGCGGCGCGCCTTCCTGCATCGCATCGGCTGCATTGACGACGGCGCCGAGCACGTCGTAATCGACCTCGATCATTTCCGTCGCGTTGCGCGCGGCGAGGGCGGTGTCGGCGATCACCATCGCGATCGCCTCGCCGACGTAACGCACGCGGTCGATCGGCAGCGGAACATGCAGCTGGTTGAAGATCTCGCCGGTCGATGAAGTCAGGAAGGCCTTCTTCGTGGCGTCGATAGCATCGATGGGATTGGGCACGTGATCGACGCCCTGAAAGCCGTCGTCGAGATAATCTTGGCCCACGAGCACCGCGATCACGCCGGGCGCCTCGCGCGCGGCCGATACGTCGATCGAGCGCAGCGCGGCGTGAGCGTGCGGCGAGCGCAGGAACGCCGCATGAACCTGGCCCTCGACGCGCAGGTCGTCGGTGTATTGGCCGTTGCCGGTCACGAAGCGCCGGTCTTCGAGGCGCGGGATGGGTTGGCCGATCATCGTGTGGCGTCCTCGGTGGTGGCATCGCCGAGCGACGGATACATCGCGTGCGCCGCATGACGCACGGCCTCGATGATGTTCACATAGCCCGTGCATCGGCAGATGTTGCCTTCGAGCGCGTGGCAGATGCTCTCTTCGTCGAGCGACGGCTCTTGGCGCAGATAGAAGCTCGACGACATGATCATGCCCGGCGTGCAGAAGCCGCATTGCAGGCCGTGGCATTGCACGAACGCGTTCTGCACCGGATGCAGCGGAGCATTCTCGTCTTTACGCAACCCTTCGACCGTCGTGACGGCGCCGCCGCTCGCCTGCGCGGCGAGCACCGTGCACGACTTCACCGAGACGCCGTCGAGATGCACCGTGCACGCGCCGCATTGACTCGTGTCGCAACCGACATGCGTGCCCGTGAGACGCAGCGTTTCGCGCAGAAACTCGACGAGCAACGTCTCGTCGGGCACTTCGCGCGTCACGTCCTCGCCGTTCACCCGTAGTTGGATTTCAGCCATGGTTCACCTCGCTTACTGTGCGGCGGCGGCGCTTGCGTTTGCGCTCATCGTCGCGTTGAAGCGCTTGAAGAACTCCGCCGCGAGCTTGTTCGCCACCGATGTGACGAGGCGCGAGCCGATCTGCGCGAGCTTGCCGCCTACCTGCGCATCGGCGACGTACGTGAGAAGCGTGCCGCCTTCGTCGGCGTCGGCGAGCGTGACCGTCGCACTCATCTTTCCGAAGCCCGCGATGCCGCCTTCGCCCTGGCCGAGAATCTTGTAACCGTTCGGGCCGTCGCGCTCCGACAGCAAGAGCGTGCCCTTGAAGCGCGCCTTGACGGGTCCGACCGACGCGATCACGACGGCCCTGTACTCGTCGTCGTTTTGTGCGACGAACTCTTCGCAGCCGGGCACGCATGCCTGCAGCACCGCGGCATCGTTCAAGCCCTTCCATACCTGCTCGCGCGAGGCGGCAATGGTTTGCGATCCGGTGAACTCCATGTCTTGTCTCCTGAAAACGGTTTAGGCGGGCTGGCGCAGCGGCTGCGCCAGCAGCGCCAGCAATGCGCGGCGCGTGTAGGTTTCGATCAGATGGGCGCGATACGCGGACGAGCCGTTGGCGTCGTCGGGCAGGGTGGCGGCATCCATCTTCAGCGGGATGAGCGCGGCTTCGGACAGATCGGCGGCAAGCGCGGCTTCGGCCTCGAGCCAGCGGAACACCGACGCGCCCGCGCCCGTCACCGCGACGCGAATCGCATCCGCGAACTGCGCGATGAACACGCCCACCACGGCATAACCGGACGCCGGCTGGCGGAACTTCGCATAGGCGGCGCGCAACGGAAGCGGATACTCGAATTCGGTCACGAGCTCGCCGGGTTCGAGCGCGGTCTCGAAGGTGTCGACGAAGAAATCGTCGGCGCCGATGCGGCGCTGCGAAGTGAGCACCTGTGCGTTGAGCGCGAGCACGGCGCTCGGATAATCGGCGGCGGGGTCGTTGTTCGCGACCGAGCCGCCCATCGTGCCGCGGTTGCGCACTTGCGGATCGGCGATCACGCTCGCGAGTTGCGCGAGCGCGGGGATCGCCGCGATCACCACGGGCGAAGCGGCCACTTCCGCATGCTTCGTCAGCGCGCCGACGCGCAGCACGCCGCTTTCGACGCTCACGCCGCGCATCGACTCGATGCGCGTGAGATCGATCAGATGCGAAGGCGCGGCGAGACGCTGCTTGAGCGTGGGAACCAGCGTCATCCCGCCGGAGAGCGGCCGGGCGTCCTCGTGTTCGCGCAGCAGGCCGAGCGCTTCATCGAGCGAGGACGCGCGCAGGTAAAGGGTTTCGTACATGAAGTCTCCCGCGGCCGGTGGCCGTCAGGCCTGTTTCAGCCAGTTTTCCAATGCGGTCGCTAGCGCGACCGGCACTTCGTACATCGGGTAATGTCCCGCGTTCGCGAGCGTTTCGATGCTCGCGCGCGGATACCACGCGAGCCAGGTGCGATCCATGACGTCGGCGGTGAGCGACGGATCGTGCTCGCCGATGAAAAGCTTCACGGGCGTCTCGTTGCCCGTCACCTCGGCGGAAAAATCGCTCGCCGCCCAGTGCGGCAGATAGCCCGCGAATGCCTGCGCGCGCGATTGGCGTTGCGATTCCCGCGCAAGATGCGCGGTGAAACGCGGTGCAAGGCGATTGCCGGTCGAGAACGCGATGATCGCCGCGCGCCGTTCGACATCGTCGACAGCCGCACGAAACCCGGCGAGGCGCGTTTCGTCCATGCGCGAGCCGCACGCGGGCACCGCGCACACGCCCGCCATGCGATCGATGCGTCCGCGCGCGGCGAGCATTACGCGCTGAATCGCGACGCCGCCCATCGAATGACCGATGAGGCTGAAGGTGTCCCAGCCGAGCTGGTCGGCGAGCGCGAGCACGTCCTCTGCGGCTTCTTCGAAGGTGAATGCGCCGTGTCGCTCGCGCGAGCGGCCATAGCCGCGATAGTCGAAGAACACGTAGGTGAAGGCATCCGTATCGAGTGCGGGCACGAGCGGCTGCCAGTCATCGGCGCTGCCGAACCAGCCGTTCATCGCAAGCACCTTGCGCGGGCCGTGGCCGAGCTGCGTGTAACCGTTGAACGCCTGCGTCATGCCGCAACCTCCGTTGGCCGCGGCACGAACGCCGGCGCAATGCGCCCGCGACATTCGCCGAAGCCGATCGACACCGCGCCCGGCTTCGTCGCGCGCGCGCTCAACACGATTTCGTCGCCGTCTTCGAGCGCGGTGCGTGTCTCGCCGTTGGGCAGGCGAAGCGGGTCGCGGCCGGCGTTGGTGAGTTCGGTGAGGCAGGCGCGCGCGGCATCGTCCGCGCCGGAAATCGTGCCGCTGCCGAGCAGGTCGCCCGCGCGCAGATTGCAGCCGTTGCTCGTGTGATGCGCGACCATCTGCGCAAACGTCCAGTACAGATTGTCGAGATGCGTTTTCGTGATGCGCAGGTCCGCGGCGCCGGCTTCGCGCAACTGGCGCGTCGACAAATGCGCGTGCAGTTCCAGATGCAGCCCGCCTTGCTGCCGATCGCGCGCGCCATGCAGATGCGGCATGACGGGCGGATCATCCACGGCGCGCGCGACCGGCGCTTTGCGGAACGGCGCGAGCGCCTCCGACGTGACGATCCACGGCGACACGCTCGAATGAAAGCTCTTGCCGAGAAACGGACCGAGCACTTGTTCGAACCACTGGATGCTTTTTGCGGACCAGTCGTTGAGCAGCGAATAGCCGAAGATGTGCGCGTGTGCATCGTCGACGGCGATCGGTTGCGTGAACGCATTGCCCTCGCCGATCCACGCCGCCAGCTCCAGCTCGAAATCGAGCGCGGGCGCGGGGCCGAACACGATCTGCCCGTTCGCATCGCGATACTGGCCGTTCGGACGGCGCACGTCGCCGCCGCTCACGCGCAGCGACGAAGCGCGGCCGTGATACGCGATCGGCAGCGACTTGAACGCGGGCGGCAGCGGATCGGCGAGGCCCTTGTAGCGGCCGTGGCGCTCGGTGTGATGAAGCGACGTGAGAAAGTCGGTGTAGTCGCCGACTTCGCACGGCAGGCGCAGTTCGAGCGTGTCGATGCGCGGCAGCAGGGCGTCGGCTCGTTGCTGCATGCGCGCGCGCTGCGGCGCATCGCTTTTCAGCAGATCCGACAGCGCGGCGCGCAAAGCGCTCGCGTAGCGCTGCGGCATCGCCATCAGGCGATTCAGCGTGCCGTCACGCGTGGCTTCGCAGGCAATCGCCGCATCGCTGCCGGCCGCGAGCAGACCGCTGTCGAAGAGCGCATGCAAGTCCACCGCATGTTCGCCGATGGCCACGCCCGCACGCGCCGCGCCATCGCGCGAGAACGCGCCGAGCGGCAGGTTCTGGATCGGAAAGTCCGCGTCGGAGAGATTCGCCGAGTCGATCCAGCTGCGCCGGGCCGGATCATGAGTCGAGTTGAGCGCGGTCATGCGACGCTTTTTCCTTTGCTGGCCCAGGCGTCGAGCGCGGGGCGCGCTTCCCTTCGATAGGCAGCGAGCGTTTCAGTCGACGCGACGGGCACCGTCAGTTCGAGCCGCAAGCCGTTCGGATCGAAGAAATAGATCGAGCGCACGAAGTGATGATCGGTGATGCCAAGCACCTCGATGCCGTGAGCCACGAGACGTTGCTTCATCGTTTCGAGATCGTCGAGCGTGGAAAGGCGCAGCGCGATATGGTTCACCCACGGCGGCGTGTTCGGCGAAGGCTCTGCGGCCGTTTCGTCGCCGAGATCGAAGAACGCGATGTTCGAGCCGTCCGCCATCTCGAAGAACAGATGCACGTAAGGGCAATATTCGCCCGTGCTCGGCACGCGGTCGAGGCGGATCAGATGAACGAGCGGCAGGCCGAGGATGTCCTCGTAGAAGTGACGCGTTTCTTCGGCATTGCGGCAACGCCAGGCGAAATGATGCAGGCCGCGCACCGGCGGCAAATGGTCGGACATGCTGTGTCTCCTTGAGGCGGCGTGTTGAGGCGAGCTATGCCCGCTCAGACTTCGATGGCGTCGACGTCGTATTCGAACAGCCAGTTGTAGCGCTCTTTCACGCGCTCCTCGCTCCACTCGCGATCGACGTAATCCGCTGCGCCTTGCGCATGCGCGAGCGCCGGATTGTGAAAGCGCTTGGTGTTCGCCGCCGAGCCGCGCACGATGCGCGCCGTGCGCTCGAGGCGCAGCGACTCGTAACGTTCGAGCGCATGCGGCAGATCGTTTGCGTGGCGCGCGAGGCAGCGCGCGATCAGATAACCGTCTTCGAGCGCCATGCCCGCGCCTTGCGCGAGGAACGGCAGCGTGGGATGACAGGCATCGCCGAGCAAGGTGGCGTTGCCCGAGTTCCAGCGTGGCATCGGCTCACGAATCATGAGCGCCCATTTGTACGGGACGTCGATGGCCGAGATCATCGTGCGCACGTCTTCGTGCCAGCCGTCGAAATCGGCGAGACATTCGTCGATGGTGCCGCGCTCCGACCACGACTCGACTTGCCAGCCCTCGCGCTCCACCGCGCCGACGAAGTTGATGAGCTTGTGGCCGCGCAGCGGGTAGTGGATCACGTGGGCGCCCGGTCCAACCCAGTTGGTGCCGTAAGGCGTGCGCAGATGCTCGGGCAGTTTCGTGGCGTCGATCACGCCGCGCCATGCCATCACGCCCGAATAGACCGGCTCGTCCGCGCCGAAGAGCGCGCGGCGCACGCGCGAGTGCACGCCGTCCGCGCCGATCAGCAAATCCGCTTCGAAGGGGGCGCCCGAGACGGTCTGCACTTCGACACGCCCGTCCTTCTGCACGATCGACTCGACCTTGTGATCGAGCCTGACCGCATCGGGGCTACACGCGCGCACCGCATCGACGAGCGCTTCGTGGAGATCCGCGCGGTGCACGGTCAGATAGGGAAAACCGTACACTTCGCGCGATGCCGCCCCGAGATCGAAGAGCGGCCAGGTCTGCCCCGTGTTCCAGAGACGCACGCGCTTGCCGGGCGGCTCGCACGCGAGACTTTCGAGGCGCTCGCCGACGCCGATCCGGTAAAGCACGCGCGTGGCGTTCGGGCTCAGTTGCACGCCCGCGCCGATTTCCCCGAGAGCTTTCGCCTGTTCAAGGATGGTGACGTCGAAACCCGCTCTTAGTAATGCGGCTCCCGCCGTCAAGCCGCCGATACCGGCTCCTGCAATGACGATCTTCATTCGACCTTTCGACCTCTTTCGTATTGACGCTGTCTCTTATCGAGAAGATTTATCATTCGATAGATAAATCTTTTAAATGGGGTTTCGTTTTAAAACGGAACCACTTTAAAGGAACGTCATCCGCTAAAGAAGCAAAAGAATTCGAACGAGTTATCAATGAAAATTGATAATGCGCGAGCGCACGCGCATGAATCTCACATGCCCCAGCGATGCACGACCGCGCTTTCGATGCCGAAGAGATCGAGCACGCGCCCGATGGTGTGATCGACCATGTCGTCGAGCGATTCGGGGTTCGCGTAGAATGCCGGCACCGGCGGATAGACGATTGCTCCGGCTTCGGTCACGCTCGTCATGCTGCGCAAGTGGCCGAGATGCAGCGGCGTTTCCCGAACCATCAGCACGAGCCGGCGGCGCTCCTTGAGCGTGACGTCGGCGGCGCGCGAGAGCAGGCCGCTCGTCACGCCCGTGGCGATTTCCGAGAGCGTGCGGATCGAGCAGGGCGCGACGATCATGCCCATCACAGGGAACGACCCGCTCGAAATCGCCGCGCCGATGTCCGTGTTCGGATAAGTGACCGTGGCGAGCGCGCGAACATCGGCGACGCTGTAGGGCGACTCGTGCGCGAGCGTGACCTGTGCGGAGCGGCTCATCACCAGATGCGATTCGATGTCGAGCTGCCTGAGCAACTGCAGCAGCCGTACACCGTAGACGACGCCCGATGCGCCGCTGATGCCCACGATCATGCGCCTGGGCTGTACTGCGCTGAAATGCATCTGTGCTCTCCGTTTTAACCGTGATGGAATCAAAACGTCGCGGATGTTAGCACGGCGATTCAATCTCCCGGATAACTTATAGGGCTTTTTTGGATCGATCGGTAAAGACCCTGAGTGAATATTCAAGATGTTCTATTGATTGATAAATAACTCGTGATTCAAAACGCGAATTGAAGTGGTTAAACTCGGTTCCGCATCGGGCAGAGCGGGTTCCGAACGATGATCCGCAGCACGGTGGGATGCAGGAAGCCGGCGCCGACGAGCGACCGGCCAACGATAAAAAAATTGGAGACTTCGGTTGAGAACTTGTCTGCTCGTCGGCGGCTGCGCCGCGATACTGACTGGCCCCGTGTGGGCGCAGTCTTCTGTGACGCTGTATGGGAGCATCGACGTCGGTGTCGATTTCGTATCGAACTCTCAGGGCAAGCGCCTGTACCAGGAATCGGCAGGCAAGCGTCAGCCCGATCGCTGGGGACTGTTGATCAAGGAGGACCTCGGTGGCGGCAACACGGCGTTCGCGCGGCTCGAATCTGGCTTTCTGACCAACACCGGCGCGCAGATCAATCCGACGAGCTTCTTCAATCGCGATGCCTACGTGGGCCTGTCGAACGATCGCTGGGGCTCGCTGAGTTTCGGGAACATCAACGACTACATCTATCAATATGTCGGGCGGCTGAACAACTCGGTGCCGGGCATCTCCTCGTACTACACGCCCGGCAATCTGGACGGCCTCGCGAATACGCACGCGCTCAACAACGCCGTGAAGTACGAGTCGATCGATTTCCACGGTTTCCAGCTGGGCGCGATGAACAGTTTCGGCAATCAGGCGGGCGATTTCAGCGCGGGGCGTCAATACAGCATCGGCGCGCAATATTCGGGCGGCGCGGTGAATTTCGGCATCGCGTACACGATGTCCCATAACCGCACGGCCGATATCTTCGGCACCTTCAGCCTGAACTCGCTGCTCGGCCAGCCGTTGAGGCAGGGCACGATGTTCAACGCCAGCCGATACAGCACGCTCGCCGCCGGGGCCTCGGTGAAGATAGGCATCTTCACGCCGCACGTCACGTATTCCGGCGTCAAGCTACAGAACGCGCAAGGCTCGGCCACGCTGAACAACTATCAGGCCGGCGTGAACACGGAACTGGTCGGCAGCCTGGGCTTTTTCATCCTCGGGGTATCCGGGAATCACTCGTTGTTTCAGGGTCTCACGATCAACCAGTACAACCTGTTCCTGACCGATTACCTTTCGAAGCGCACACAGGTGTACGCGGGCGTGGGCCTGCAACGCGCTTCGGGTCCCGGCGCGCGCGCGGCGCAGTTCGGCTATCAGCCCTCGACGAGCGGCAGCCAGACGGTCGCGCGCATCGGCGTCAACCATCTGTTTTGAAGACATGGAGGCGTCATCGTGCGATGAAACGGAGTGCAAACGGCGCGCGAACGAGCGTGCGAGGCGGATTCATCACTTATTTCGATCGCTTCATCGTTTCTTTTTGATTGAGCCGCGCGGGGCCGACTCTTATATTGTCACTCCGGCCACGGCGCCGTCATGAGAGACATTCAGCAGCAGTGCGAGCGGACGCGCCCGACCGGTGCGTCCGTCCGCACGAGGTACACGGGACATACATGCAAGCAGACCGGACTTTCAACATTGCGACATTGATAGAAGAGCAGAAGACGGGGCGCTTCGCCGCCGGTCTGCTCTTCTGGTGTTTCCTGATCATGCTGATGGACGGCTACGATCAGACGGCCGTGTCGTTCGCGGCGCCCGCCATCATCAAGGACTGGCACGTCGCGCGCGGCGGATTCGGACCTGTGTTCGGCGCGGGCCTCTTCGGGACGTTGATCGGCTCGTTCATCTTCGGCTATCTCGGTGACCGGCTCGGGCGCAAGAAGGCGATCATCATCGGCAGCCTTTTCTTCGGTGCGCTGACCTACGCTTCGGTGTGGGTGACTTCGCTTCAGGAACTGATGCTGCTGCGCTTTCTGGCCGGCATCGGCATGGGCGGCGTGGTGCCGAATTCGGTTGCGCTGGTCGCAGAATATGCGCCGAAGCGCCTGCGCGCCACATGGGTCACGCTGATGTTCTCGGGCTTCTCCATCGGTGCGGGGTCGGGCGGCGTGGTGTCGTCGTCGCTGATTCATCGCTTTGGCTGGCCTGTCATGTTCGCGGTCGGCGGCGTCGGCTCGGTGCTCGTTGCGCTGCTGCTGATTTTCATGTTGCCGGAGTCCGCGAAGCTGCTCGTGCTGCGGCAGCGCGATCCGCAGATGCTGCGCAAACTCATGACGCGCCTGCGCCCCGATCTGAAAATTTCCGCCGATGCGCACTTCGTGGCCGGCGAAGTGCGCGAGAAACAGCGCTTCGTGCTGAAGCTGATTTTCTCCGATGGTCTCGCCGCCATCACGCCGCTGCTGTGGATCGTGTTCATCGCAAACTCGATGGCGCTGTATTTCCTGCAGAACTGGCTGCCGATTCTGATGGAGGGCATGGGCATCGACCCGCGCGGCGCGGGGCTCATCACGATGATGTTCTCCGTGGGTGGCGTGATCGGTGGTCTCGTGCTCTGCCGCTTCGTCGATCGTCATGGTGTCGCGGCGATCATTTCGTTGCCCGTCATCGGCCTTCCGGTCGTCGCGGCGCTCGGCCACGGCTCGTCGCAGGGCTGGCTCATGCTCGCCGTGTTCGCTACCGGCTTTTGCGTGGTGGGCGCGCAGTACGGGCTCTATGCGGTGGCCGGCATGATCTATCCCACGTCGTTCCGCTCGGCGGGTGTCGGCAGTGCGATTTCGGTGGGCAAGATAGGCTCGGTGTCCGGGCCCGTGATCGGCGGCCTGCTGCTGTCGATGCACCTGCCCGTCACGCAGCTTTTCTATGCGGCCTCGCTGCTGTTCCTCATTGCCGCCGTGTTCTCGACGATCCTCGCGCTGCTTTATCGCGCGCGCTTCGGCGAACCGCGGAACGTCGAGACGGCCGTCGAACCGGCGCAGGGTTCGCTGGTGCAGGACTCTTGATCACGTAATCTCGCGGCTCGGCGCGCCGCCGGGCCTTCCGCACGGCGGCGCGGCAGATAAATCTCATGGTTGTGGCATCGAAAGGCATGCGACACGGCGTACGCTGCAAGCGCGATGACACTCCGTCAGAAAGCAATGGACATGAGAAGGCTTCCGAAGTGCTGTGCAACGTTGCAAAAGCACAAGCACCACGCGCCTCCGAACGAACGCGTCGCCCGGCGTGCATTTTGAACGCCGCATACAATCACGCGCATTGTCCTTTGCATTCGTAAAACCATGAGCCACTTTCGTCCCGTCAAGCTGGAGCACGCCAGCCGTCTCATCAACCACGGTCCGACCGTCCTCGTCACCAGCGCACATGGCGGGCGCCGCAACGTGATGGCCGCCGCCTGGTCGATGCCGGTGGAGTTCACGCCGCCGCGCGTCGCCGTAGTGATCGACAAACACACCTACACGCGCGAACTGGCTGCCGCGAGTGGCACGTTCGGCCTCATCGTGCCCGGCGCCGCGATGATCGACCTCACCTACGCGGTCGGTTCGACGAGCGGGCGCGAGATCGACAAGTTCGCAGCCTTCGGCATCGAGACGGTAGCCGGGCCGGTGCTCGGCCTGCCGCTCATCGAAACAAACTGCGCGGCGTGGCTCGAATGCAGGCTCATCGACGAGAAGCACACGGAAGACGCCTACGACACCTGCTTCGCGGAAGTCGTCGCCGCCGCCGCGGATGCGCGCGTGTTCGTCGACGGACACTGGGTCATCGACGACTCGAACCAGCCGCTGCATACGATTCACCATCTGGGCGCGGGCAAGTTCGTGCGCGCGTCGTCGATGGAGCAGGCGAAGCCGCTCACGCGCTGATGTCCACCTCAGGGCGTTTAGTGCGCCCGCTCCAGCCCGCATCGAAGGGCTAAAGCTTCCCGTTTCCCCGTCGATAAAGAGACGTCGACCGCGAAAGACCGACAGGCTAATCGCGGCGGCGTTTTCGAGCTTGCGATCCGTCATTCGAATTCGGACGCGGGCGATAGATGGGCGAGGACAGGTCTCGTAAGCGACCGCTCGCACCGTCAGGGGAATGGGGTCGGGTATGAAACAGCGTTTTTCGGTCGTGCGGTTCCTGATTTATCTGGTCGGCTTCACGAGTCTCCCGATGTTGAGGCTCGTCGTTTCGCCGGACGGCCAGGGCGGCATCACCGCGTTCGTCGCGTGCGTGGCGGCGCTCGCGGCGGGGTACATGGTGTATTACGCGTCGTCGGAAGGCTATCTGCGCAATCTGATGAGCGGCGTCGTGATGTATCTCGCGCTCGCAGCCGTGGTGGCTGCGTGTCCGCCTTTCGTGCTCGTGCTCGCGTTCTGGTCGCTCGCGAGCCTCCTGAAGCGGCGGCGCGCGCTGCTCGTTCATGCGATGTCGAGTATTGCGCTCTTCGTTCTGATCTTTCCGATGCCGCTCGCGCAACGCATCGGCATGCCCGAGCTGGCGGGCGCGCCCGCGGCCATCGCGTATATCGGGTTCGCGGTCGCCTGGTCCGCATGGGCATCGTGCAGCCCGCTGAAGCTCGGCCTCTTCAAATTCTCGACGATGCTGCTCGCGGTGCCTCTCATCGCGTCGTTCGTCGCACTGGTGGGCGGCGGCATGTTCAGCCGCCCGGAGCGGCGCGTGCGCAACTCGCTGATGCGCGCGCGCAAGGCGCTGACGCTCACGTTGCCGGCGCCCGAGATGGCCGTGCGGAGCGAGGTTGTCGTCGAATGATCGGAATTCATGCGCGCGAGCGAGGGTGACGCCCTCGATCGCCCTGTGATAAAAACGTGCGACGGCAGCTTGCAGGCGCACGAATAGTCACAGGAGACCCAATGACTTCCCCCCGGCGCAAAGAACTCGACGAAACCGGCAATAAAGCCCCGCACGAGCCGCTCACCGCCTACTATTCCGACGAACCCGGCAGGCGCCTCTGGCTGCGCGCCATGTTCGACCGCACCGCCTCCGATTACGACGCCATCGAGCGCGCAATGGCCTTCGGCTCCGGCGCGTGGTATCGCAACCGGGCGCTGCGGTCGGCGGGTCTCGCGCGCGGCATGCGCGTGCTCGACGTCGGCATGGGCACCGGGCTCGTCACGAAGGAAGCGGTCGCGATCACGGGCGATCCGTCGCTCGTCACGGGTGTCGATCCGAGTCCGGGCATGGTCGGCGAGGCGCATCTGCCGATCGGCGTGGAGACACGCATCGGCACCGCGGAGGATCTGCCGTGCGACAGTGCCGCTTACGACTTCCTCAGCATGGGTTTCGCGCTTCGGCACGTCAGCAATCTCGCAAAAGCCTTCGATGAATATTTTCGCGTGCTCGCGCCCGGCGGACAGCTCTGCGTGCTCGAGATCACGCGGCCAGCGCACGGTGTCGGCGTCGCGGCATTGAAGTTCTACATGCGCGGCGTCGTGCCGATGATCGCCCGCATCGTCGGAAGGAAAGGGGAAAGCGTCGAACTGATGCGCTATTACTGGGACACGATCGAGGCGTGCGTGCCGCCCGCCGCCGTGATCGCTGCCATCGAACGCGCGGGCTTTGCGAACGTGCGCCGCGATGTCGAACTCGGCATCTTCTCCGCTTATTGCGCGACGAAACCGGCGGCCTGAGCCGCGTCGAGGATCACGGCGGCGCGTCCGCTCAACAGCAAGCGTCCCGCGCAATGAACGGTGAAGCGGTACAGCACGGTGTTGTCGTCGCCGCCCATGCGCTCGGCTTCGATATCGAGCGGGCCATCGAGCGTATCGAGCCGCTCGACGTGCGTCTGAACGCCACGCACGCTGGTCAGCATGCCGACGCGCGGCCGCTTGCCTTCATCGCCGACGAGCGCGCCATGCGCCGCCATCGCCTGCGCGGCGTATTCGATGCCGCACACCGGCGCGAGCCGCCCCTTCGAGCGCAGCGGATTGTCCGGGTGAAGATGACTCGTCGCGGCGCAGCGGATGCGTTGCGCATCCCACGCGACGACCGCGTCGAGCAGACACATCGCGCCGCTATGCGGAATGCGCGCGGCGATCCAGTCGTGATCGAGAACCTGAGCCGCCGTCATGACGGGTCGATGTCCACGGCGAGTTGCGTGCCGTCGAGGTAATCGAGGACGACCTGCGATGTTTTCCCGCACGCCAGCGCTTGGAGCAACGGCAGCGCGCGCGCGGCGGGATTCGACAGGCGCAGCGCTTCGATATCGGCATCGGCGAAGGAGGACGCGTTCGCATCCGTGAGACGCGCCTCGATGCGCGCGAGCGTGCGCTCGCTCTTTCGCGGCGCCAGCACCAGCGCGACGCCGAACGCATCCGCGATCGGGCGCACGCGGCGCAATGGCTCCGGATAGTCCGTGTCATAGGCGACGAGCAGCGTCGCGGCGCCATCGACGCTCACTTGCGCGAGGCTTTCCAGCAAGCCCGCCGCGAAGCTGCCGTCGTACGCGCACAGCACGTTCGATGCGGCCATCGCGCGAGTCGCGATGCTCCAGTAGCCCGCGGGCGCATTGTGGACGGAGTTGTGAAAGCGCGTCGGCGAGAGTTGCGGTTCGTCGCTCGCGAGGGTTTCGCAGATCGCATGAAAATTCCCGCCATCGCCGCCCGATGCCGCGAACACGGCGGCGAGCGTCGCGGCGTCGCGGCCGCTTTGCGCGACCGCTTCGTGCGCGGCCGCGAGCGCCGCGCGCACGACCGGCCCGGTGCGGCGGCGTTCGGCGGACGGCAGGCTCGCCGGCGCGGGCAGCACGGTCTGCGAGGCGACTCGTGCGGCACGCTGCGCCAGCACGTCGGCGGCATGAGGCCAGTCGGCGAGTCCCGGCCCGATCATGCCGACGCCTTCGATATAAGCAAGCAATGGAGTCATGCCGAGCCCGCTCCCTTGCGCCCGAACACGAGACTGCAGTTCGTCCCGCCGAAGCCGAACGAGTTGGAGAGCACCGCGCGCAACGGTGCGCCGCGCGTTTCGAGCACGTAATCGAGACCGAGCGCGGGGTCCGGCTCGCTCGTGGTGGCGCCCGCCGGAATCATCTGGTGCCGCAAGGCGAGCGCCGCGATCACCGCTTCGAGCGCGCCCGCCGCGCCGAGCGTGTGACCCGTCGCGCCCTTGGTCGAGCTGCACGGCACGCGGTAAAAGAGGCTCGTGAGCGCGCGGCTTTCGGCGGCGTCGTTGCTGGGCGTCGCGGTGCCGTGGAGGTTCACGTAGCCGATATCGCCTGCATCGAGGCCGGCGCTCGCGAGCGCCTGTTCCATCGCCATGCGCGCGCCCAGTCCTTCGGGATGCGGCGACGACATGTGATACGCATCGCTCGATTCGCCGATGCCGAGCAGGCGGATCGTGTCGTCATCGGCGTGGCCGGCCGCGTCCCGTTCGAGCAAGCCGAACGCCGCCGCCTCGCCGATGGAAATGCCGTCGCGCTTCACGTCGAACGGTTTGCACGGTCCGGGCGCGAGCAATTCGAGCGAGTTGAAGCCGTAGAGCGTCGTGAGACAGAGCGTATCGACGCCGCCGACCACGGCTGCATCGATCAGGCCGGTTTCGAGCATGCGGCGCGCCGATCCGAACACCTTCGCGCCCGACGAGCACGCCGACGACACCGACACCGCCGGTCCGCGCAGCCCGAAGTACGCGCGCACGAAGCCGGCGAGCGAGTAGGGATTGTGCGTGGTCGCGTAATTGAAGTCGGCGGGCAGCGCGCCGGTTTGCGCGTCGCGCCGCTGGTAGGCGAGCTCGGTTTCCAGAATGCCCGCCGTGCTGGTGCCCATGAATACGCCGATGCGTTGCGCGCCGTATCGTTCGATCGCTTCGCGCACGCGTTCGTCGAAGGCGTCCTGCGTCATCGCCAGTTGTGCGAGGCGGTTGTTGCGGCAGTCGAATTCGGCGAGCTCCGCACGGATCGGCGCGTCCTCGATGCCGGCGACGCGGCCCGTGAACGTGCGCAGCGCGGCGCCTTGGAAATCGCACGGGGCGAGTCCGCTGCGTGCCGCCGACAGCGCGGCAAGCGTCGCTTCGAGGCCACGGCCCGCGCAGCTCGTGGCGGTGAAATGCGTAAGCAGAAGAGGGTTCACTACGGCTTGGATTCCCAATGTGCGGCGGGTTTCGAATGGGATGAATTGTAACAAACGGGTCTTTCTGCCCGGACGCGCGTCAGCCGGCGGTCCTTGCAATCAAAAGACGATTGGCCATGTGCGTGCCGTTGCCCATCGGACAGATCGTCACATCGAAGCGCAGCTCGCCGAGCAGCGCGAGCCATTGCGCCTCGCTGCGCACCGTCAATCCGCTGGTGCGTCCCGAACGGGCGAGCTGCATGCCGAAATCGACGGCGCGATCCACGCTCGCGCGCCAGCCCGCGGCGGCATCGCTGACACGCAGCAGAAGCATGCCGCCCGAAGCGAGACTCGTGCGCACGCGGTGCAGCACGGCTTCCTGCGCGTTCGAATCGACGTAATGCAGGACATCGCACGCGACGACGACATCGGCCTGTGGAAACGGCGTCACGCGAATGTCATCGCAGAAGAAGCGAACGCGCGCCTCATTCCCTCGCAACGCGATTCGAGCCCGGTCGACGTCGCGCGGCGTCAGTTCGATGCCGTAGATCGATTGCGGCGCGGGCGGCGCGGGCCAGTTCGCGGGCCACGCCTGATCCGCGTGATCGCGATGCCACGCGCGCGCGCCGATGAGCCACGCGGCGAGCAGACCCTGACCGCTGCCGAGATCGAGGATGCGCGCGCCATCGGGAATCAGGCCGTGCGCGAGGATGTAGGCGAAGAACGGATCGTGACGCAGCTTGGCCGACGCGAAGTGCCACGCAAAGCGGCCCGCCGCGCGATACGGGCGGCTGGCGGTTTCGATGAGCGCGTTCGGCACCATGCGGGCGGGATCGAGGGAAGGGCTCGTGCAGTCTAGCCCACGATCGCCTCGCGCAAGGTCACGGTTGCGAGTCCGCGATCCGCCGCCGCACGCAAGACCGTGTCGAGCGCGGCCAGCACGACGGGCGCGCCGTTCGCGTCTTTCGCGGCGTGGCCATCGTGGACGAGCAGGATGTCGCGCGCGCCGAACCCGTCGAGCAAGCGCCGCGCGACGAGGGCCGCATCGCCCGTGCGCGTGTCGAAGCCGCGCCGCGTCCAGCTCGCGAGATGCAGCCCGAGACCGCACAGCACCGGTTCGAGAAACGGATTGCGCAATCCAGCCGGCGCGCGAAAGAAGAGCGGCCGCGTTCCCGCGATGTCGCCGAGCGTCGTTTGCGCCGTGTCGATCTCGCGCCGCATCGCGCCCGGTCCCATCAGCGAAAAGGTATGCCGATGCCGCTGGCTGTGATTCTCCACCGCGTGTCCGTGCGCGACGATCGCCTCGACGATGCGCGGATGTTCCCGCGCGCGCTCGCCGATGCAGAAAAACGTCGCGCGTGCGCGATGCGCGTCGAGCAGATCGAGCACGCGCGGCGTGACCTCGGGATCGGGTCCATCGTCGATAGTGATCGCGATGCATGCGCCCGCCGATTCCGGCAGCGTCGTCCAGTTGTGGCCGAGCAGCGCGCTGCGCGGCCAGAGTCCCGCCGCCGTCAACGCGAGGTGCGACGCGATCACGCCGCCTGCCGCCCACGGCCACGTCGCGGGCGCTGCGGCGAGCGCCGCGAGCGCGCCAGCGTGCACGGCGGCCGCCCCGCCGATCAAAGGCGTCGGGGTCCAGCGGCGCGGCTGGCCGGGCGGGTTCATCGCGAGAATCCGGAACGCGGCGCGAGGATCGCCGAGAACAGGAGCGCGAGGATCGCGCCGGGGCCGACCGTCAGGCCGAAAGTCTTGAGCATCGGCACACTGGACAGCGCGAGCAGCCCGAAGCCGAGCACGGTCGCGAGATTCGCGATCACGAGCGACACGAGCGTCTGCGGGGAAATCGCGTCGCGGCCCGCGTGCGCGCGATAGTTGAAGAAGAGCGCGTAGTTCGAGCCGACCGCGACGATCAGCAGCATGCCGATCAGATGCAGGATCGTCAGCGACTTTCCCGCGAGCGCGAGTCCCGCGATCACGACGATCACCGCCGCGACGAGCGGCGCCAGCGTGCGCGCCGCGCGCACCGGCGAACGCAGCGCGAGCACGAGCAGCACGACGATCGCGGCGAATCCGCCGAGCGAGAGGCGAATATCCTCGCGCACGTAGTTCTGATAAAGGCGGTCCGCTTCGGCTTTCATATCGACGAAAAGCGCGTCCGGCACCTGCGATGCCGCCACCGCCGCGCGAATTGTCTGCGCCTGCAATTCCGGGCCTTCGGCCGCGCGCAAGGGCAGCATCGCGGTCCAGCGGCCGTCGCGTTCGGTGAGAAGCGAATCGACTGCGAGCGCCATCGACGTGCCTTGCAGATCGGCGCGGCGCAGGGGCGGTTGCGCGCGGACCGCTTCGACATCGGCGATGAACGGCTCGAAGACCTCGGGCTTCACGCGGATCGTCTGGTCGCGCAGCGCGGCTGCGAGGCGCGTGCGCAGATCCGCGGCCGAAGGCAGGCTCGCGATCCGCGCGCGTTGCGCGGCGTCGCTCGGCAGATAGCGCGCCGGACTTTCATAGCCGGCGATGACGTGCGCATCGACCAGAGGCTGAAGTTGATGCGCGACCGCTTCCGCCCGCTCGAGCGCCGCCTGCTCGTTCGCCGCCGACACCACGACGAGATAGCGCACGTCCGGCGCGCCGACATCGGCGCGCAGACGTTCATCGAGGTCCTGGCTCGCTTTCGGAACGGGGCTCAGCGCGGACAGCTCCTGGCTCCAGAGCCCGTGTCGGTGCATGAGCAAGATGGCGACCGCCGCGAGGAGCAACACGGCGAGCGCCGCGCGCAGGCGCGACGCATGAGCGGCGAAACGCGCGAGCCGTTTGCCGAGGCGCGAGACGTCGCGAATCGCAAAGTTTTGCGGCAACGCATGCGGCAGCACGAAACGCGTGACGATGCCAGCCGTCGACAAACCGACGATGGAATACAGCCCGAGTTGCACGAGACCCGGGAAGCCGGAGAAGAGCATCGATGCGAAGCCGCAGATCGACGTCAGCACGCCGAGGCGGATCGTCGGCCAGAAGCTGGCGACCCAGTCTTTCAGCGATTCGCGCCGCTCTACCCCAGCCGACTGCACGAAGAGGTAGATCGAATAATCGACGGCCTCGCCGATCAGCGTCGTGCCGAAGCCGAGCGTGAGCCCATGCACCGTGCCGAACACGAGGCTCACGGCGGCGACGCCCGCCGCGACGCCGGAGAGCACCGGCATCAAACCGAGCAGCAGCGTGGGCACCGAGCGATACACCGCCAGCAACAGCACGACGATCAGCGCGATGCTCGCCGCCGACAGCCAGCGCACGTCGCGCATGATCGTGTCGCGCGTATCGACGGCGAACACGCCCGGTCCCGTCATCAGCAGGCGATACGGCGACGCGCCCGGCGCAGCGTGCGCAAACGCTTCGCGGATCGCGGCGATCGCGCTGGCTTGCGCATCGGTGTCGGAGCCGGCGCTCGCGGTCTGCGCGAGCAGCACGGCGCGCCGGCCGTCGCGCGATGCCCACACGCCGTCCTGCATGGCGGGCTGCGCGCCGCTGTCCAGCTGGCTGACGAGCGCGGTGACTTCGCCGGTCGGGTCGTGCGGCAGCAAGTCCTTCGTCATCATGCCGGCGGAAGAGGTCAGCAGATCGAGGCTGTCGGCGAGCGCGTCCTTCAGGCCGGCCACGCTGAAACGCTCGGGCGTCACTGCGGGGCTCAACTGATAGCGATGCTCGAAAACGAAGCGTTCGTCGCGCGCCTGTCCGACCGGCTCGCCGTTGTTGATCGCGGAAAAGCGCTTGTCCTCGCGCAGCTTCGCCGCGACGTTGCGCGAGACATCGGCGCGTCCGGTCGCGTCGCCGCCGTCGATGCCGACGAGAATCAGCCGCGAGACGAGCCCGTCGCGCAATTGCTCGACGAGCACGCGTTGCTGCTCGGTGGGCGCGCGCGGCAGGAAAGCGGAGAGATCGGCGGAAAAGTGCGTACGCGCGATGACGCCCGCGCAAACCGCGAGAAAGCACAGCCAGACGATGATCGCAGGCTGGCGCAAGGACCGCGAAACCGCGCGCATGCCGGGTTCAGTGCGCCGACGCGTCTTGCAGGCGCATCAGCGAGCGGTCGCCGTCGGCCTGTCTGATCTCGACGCGCGCGAGCGCCGCGCCGGTGCCCGCGAGCGTGATCGAGCTGACTTTCTGCTTCATGCGCGAATCGGTCGGCACGAGCGTCATCGTCCAGTCGTCGCCCTTGCCGTCGATCGACACCGTGTACGCGTTTTCCAGCGCGAACCGGTTGCCCGCAAGCGTCGCGCGAATGCTTTCGATGAACGCGCCCAATTCCGGATAGTTGCGCAGCGGAATCGTCACCTTGCGGCCGTTGCGATCGACGGTGAGCATGTCGCCGTCGACGACGAGATTCTCCGGCTTCGGGCTGGCCGTGTGTTTTTCCAGATGATCGGGCGCGACGAACACCAGTTCCCCCGACGATTCGAGCGGCTCCTGCGCGATCTTCAGATAACGCGTTTCGGTAAAATGCGCGCGCCCGGATTTTTTCGCGCCGAGCGTGTTCATCAGGCGATCGAGCGTCCAGGATGCGTCGGCGGCAACTGCCAGCGTCGACGTGACGCAAAGAACGGCGGCGGCCAGCGCCGCGTAAAAAGCTCGCATAAGCTCAGGAATCCCTCGCGACTTCCCGCAGGCGCGCACCGGCCGTGCGCGCTTGCCCCGGTTCCTGCGCGGCGTTCGTCTGCCAGAAGTCGAAATAATTGAACCAGTTGTACGGCGCCGCCCGGCAATATTTGTCGAGCAGCGCCACATAGCGCGTGAGTGCGGCATCGACGGCGGCGGCGCGCTCGCCGCGCCCGACCTTCGAAAAATCGGCGAGCGTTTCGAAGTGAATGTCGTAGCGGTTGCCGCCGAGATACAGCCCCGTCATGAAGACGACCGGACGCCGCAACACGGCCGCCATATGCAGCGGCCCGAGCGGAAACGCGGCCGGCGTGCCGAGGAACTCGCGTTCCTTCAGGGCATCGCCGGCCTGGCGCAGCGTGCGGTCCGCGAGAATGCCGACGAGCGCGCCCGCATCGAGCCGCTCGCGGACCTTGAGCATCGCATCGACCTTGCCGAGTCCGATCACGTCGTGATGCGCAGCCGGATTCACGGCGGCGAGAATCGCGTTGATCTTGCGCGCGTTTTCTTCGTACATCGTGATTGCGATGCGGATATGCGGCTGCGCCCGCCCGATCGCGCGCACCACCTCGAAGCTGCCGAGATGCGCGCCCATCAGGAACGCGCCGTGTCCGCCCGCGAGCGCGGCCTCGACATCCTCGACGCCATGCGTGCGGATATCGAACAAATCGAAGCGTTCGTTGAGCAGATAGATGCGGTCGTGGATCGTCGACGCGAACGAGAATACGTGCCGATAACCATCGCGCCAGCCCGCGTGCCGGCCGAGCGCGCGATTCAGATAAGCGCGCGATGCACGCCGCGCGCGCGGCGCGAACACCACGAAATACGCGGTGACGATCCGCAGCAACACGCGCCCGATGCGCCGCCCGAAGCGCAGCGACACCCACGTCATGAAACGCAGCAGCGCGAGGTTGCTGCGTTCCTGGCGGTCAGCCCAGTCGTCGCGGTTGCGCGGCTTGTTCACGATGCTTGCGTGTCCCGGCGGTCGTTGTCGATCATGCCGACGGCGCCGCTCGCCACCGTGCGAGCGCCGGCGCGAACCGTGAAGCGGATCGCGCCGCTCGCGGACGTTTCGTACGCAACGTCGAGCACTTCGCCCGGTTCGGCCGGGCTCAGGAATTTCGCAGATTCGATCCTGCATGCGCCGAAGCTCTTTCCGAGCGCGCAGCCGATCGCGTCGAGCGCGTGATCGAGCAGCACGACGCCGGGCACGATCGGGCGTCCGGGAAAATGCCCGGTGAGCGCGGGGTGTCCCGGCGGCACGGTAAAGGTCAGCGCCGCCTTGCGGTTGCGTTCCCGTTCGATCAGTTGCGTCAGCACTTCGCGCGGCAGCTTGCCGGTTGCGTTGCGCGGCAGCGAATCGACGAACAGCAGCGGGCGCGGCATGAACGCGGCGTCGATACGCTCGCGCAATGCGCGCTGAAGATCCGCCGACGCGAGTTCCGGGGCCACGACGAGCGCCGTCAGACGGCGCACGGCTTCGCTGTCGGCGGGGCTTTCGTCGGGCATGTAGAACACGCCGTCGATCACGCCGGGCACCGCGTTCAGCTGATGATTCAGATACGCGAGCGACGTGCGCTTGCCCGCGATGTTGATCAGATCCGCCTTGCGGCCGTGCAGCAGAAAATGCGTGCGGTCGATGAGTTCGAGCGCGTCGCCCATCGGCACGGGCACTTCGACGTGGCCGCCCGAGGCCCAGACGGTCTGCTCGCCGGCATCGTCGGCGCGCGGCGTCAAGGCGATGTCCGGAAACAGTTCCCACGCGGCGGTGCGCGCGGTGCGGCGCGTCGCGATCTGGCCGGTTTCGGTGCTGCCGTAGATTTCCATGAGCGGCGCGCCGAGGCGCACTTCGGCGTCGCGCGCGAGCTTCTCGGAAAGCGGCGCGGTCGCCGACAGCACGAGCGACGCGCGCGGCAACGCTTCCTCGTTCGCGAACAGCGCACGCAGATGAATCGGCGAGCTGACGAGCACGCGCGGTTCGGGCACCGCCGCAAGTTCGGCGCGGATATCGACGGGATAGAACGGCTGGCGGTTGCTGAACGCGAGGCCGCCGAGCAGCGCGAGCAGCACCGTCGATTCGAAACCGTACATGTGCTGCGGCGGCACGGTGCCGATGAGCGTCGCGCGCGCTTCGCCGAGCAGGCCGAGACGCGCCGCCGCCGCGCGCACGTTCTTCACGAGAAAGCCCCACGTCTTGCGATGCGGCACCGGCACGCCGGTCGAACCCGACGTGAACACGTAAGCCACGACGCGCGCGCCGTCGATGTGCGGGACAGCCGTCTCGCGCGCCGCGTCGTCGGACGGGGCGGTTTGCGGATATCGAAAGCGTGGCAGATCGATTGCGCAATCGTCGTTGTCGTGCAGGCAAAACGCGTCCGGCGCGAACGAGGCGAGCGCGCGGACCATGTCGGGCGTATGCGTCGAAGGCAGCAGGCTCGTCTTGCCCGCGACGAGCGTCGCGCACAGGCTCACCGTGAAGCGATAGCGATCCGTGCAGACGTTGAACACGTGTTGACCTTCGGGCAGTGCATCGGCGAGTGCGCGCACGTCGGCGAGAAACGCGCGCACGGTGACGGGCGCACCGTCGCGCCAGGCGATCGTCTGATCCGGCGACGAATGGAAAACGAGCGGAAAGGTCTGCATGTGCGATGAGTTCGACGACATTACTGCGCCCCGCTGCGACGCATCTGCATCGAACGGGTGTAGGCGCGAATGGCGTCCATGATGCTCGACGGCTCCATGTCCGGCAGCGCGATGCGGCGGCACGCATATTCGGCGACGAACATCAGCCCGACGAGCGGCAGCGCGAGATAGTTGGCGAACGTGGACCACGTGACGATCGATGCGCACGCGAACAGCACCGTCGACACGACCGCGGTCGCGACGAAGAAGACCGTCCACGCCGCCGTGACGCGCCGCGTATAGCGCGCGACACGGGGTTCGAGCTTGCCGTGGACCATGGTTGCGAATTGCGTGCAAAGCGGCTCGCGGCCGTGAACGAGCGTGCGGCCGAACATCCACGCGAGCGCGACATTGAAGCTCGCGTGCTCGGCCCACAAGCCCCAGCCGAAATGCGCGGTGAGCGGCGCGCGCGCCAGCCACAACCCGGTACATGCGAGCGCCCAGAGCGGCACCAGCCACGGACGCGCCGGCGAGCGCAACGCGGCGTTCAGCGCGATGAGCAGGATTGGCGCCAGGACGAGCGCGAGACCCAGCCCGTGTGCGCCCGGCGCGGAAGCGGCATGGTGCGCGGCAAGTTGATAAGCGGCGATCGCGCCCGCGACGCCCGCCGCGCGAACGAAGCCGACCGCGCTCATCGGCGCGCTCCCGCGTCGCGCGACGCACATGAAGGCCGGTTGAAAGACGCGGATCGAAGGAAAAAGGTATGCAACATGGATTGCGGCTGCGGCGCTCTTGCCAGAACGCTCGGTTAATGAACAAAAACTCGGCAGTCGCCTGCCTGACGATCATTTTCCCGCGCGGGTGCGCGACCGGTCTGTAACCGTTTGTTCGATGCTCTTACATTCGTCAGACCGGCGAATTTTACCCTACCGGCGCAGGGGCCCGCCCGGCGGCGAAACGGCTGATTTTCCTCGGAAATATCGTGCTGCTGCACGCCTTTCGGCCGGTTACCTTTCCTACTAGGCGCCCCGGAGGGCTTCGACTAGAATTTCGCCACCGCAATTATCTCGATAACAGGCGGCCGGCGGCGTGCGGAGAACCCGGGGCGTACGTCTTTCGAGCCGCCCCTGACGCGCGTTTTTGCGCGGGTCCGCACATACGATGAATGAACTGGAAAGAGAGCTGGCCGAGCTGATCGTCGCCGAACTGAATCTCGAGGATGTCGATCCCAAGGCGGTTTCGGCCGATACACGGCTGTATGAAGAAGGCTTCGGGCTCGATTCCATCGACATCCTGGAGATTGCGCTCCTGATCTCGAAGAAATACGGCTTCGAGCTGCGCTCGGATGATCCGGACAACGAGACGATCTTCGCGAGCCTCGGCGCGCTTGCGGCGCACGTCGCCGCGCATCGCACACGATAAGGCGGGCCGCGGCTTCATGCGCTGCCCGCCGCTGTCATGCAAGTGAAATCCGCCGCATCGGAACTGAACGACGCGCACGCTCGTGCGCTCGCCGGTGCGGCCGCGCAACATCGAAACGGAAACGTGCAATGCAATCGATGACGGGAGCCACGCCATGCGCGCGCTCGTGACAGGCGGCAGCGGCGCGATCGGACAAGCCATCTGCCGGACGCTGGGCGCGGCCGGGCACGAAGTCTGGATCCACGCGAACGGCGGCATCGAGCGCGCTGAAAGCTGCGCGCAAGCCATTCGCGCGGCGGGCGGCACGGCGCATGCAATCGCCTTCGACGTGACCGATCCCGACACCACCGATACCGCGATTGCGCGCATCCTCGCCGACGGCCCGGTGCAGATTCTGGTGAACAACGCGGGCATCCACGACGACGCGCCGATGCCCGGCATGTCCCGCCAGCAATGGAAACGCGTGCTCGACGTCACGCTCGACGGTTTTTTCAACGTCACGCAGCCGCTTCTGATGCCGATGATCCGCACGCGCTGGGGACGCATCGTCAATATGTCGTCGCTCTCGGGGTTGATGGGCAATCGCGGGCAGGTGAATTACGCGGCGGCCAAAGCAGGGTTGATCGGCGCGACGCGCGCGCTCGCGCAGGAGCTTGCATCGCGCGGCATCACGGTGAACGCGGTGGCGCCCGGCGTCGTCGATTCGCCGATGCTCGGCAACGCGTTTCCGCCCGAGCGCATCAGGCAACTGGTGCCGGCGCAGCGCCCGGGCACGGCGGAGGAGGTCGCGGGCATGGTCGCATATCTGGTGTCGGACGCGGCGGCTTATGTCACGGGACAGGTTTTGTCGATCAACGGCGGAATCGCGTGAATCGGATCGAAAGGAGCGCAATGAGCGAAGCGATTCAAACCTGGGATGTGGCGGTGATCGGCGGCGGACCCGCCGGTTCGACGGCGGCGACCTTGCTTGCGGACCGCGGCTATCGCGTGCGGGTGCTCGAGAAGGCGCGGCATCCGCGCTTTCATATCGGCGAATCGCTTCTGCCGGCGAATCTGCGGCTTTTCGAACGGCTCGGCGTCGCCGATGAAGTGCGCGCGATCGGCATGGTCAAGCTCGCAGCCGAGTTCGTATCGCCGCAACACGGCGACCGCATGCAACGCTTTCTCTTCGCCGATGCCTGGGACAAGTCGATGCCGAGCGCGTATCAGGTGCGCCGCTCCGAGCTCGACGAGATCCTGCTGCGCAACGCGGCGAAGCACGGCGCGCATGTGAGCGAAGGCTGCCGCGCGCGCGACGTCGTGTTCGCGCCGGATGGTTCCAGCGCGACGATCGGCGCCGAGCACGACGATGGCCGCATCGAGGAAGTGCGCGCGCGTTTCGTCGTCGATGCGTCGGGGCGCGATACGCTGCTCGCCAATCATTTCAAGACGAAGCGCCGCAACGAGCGCCACAATTCGTCGGCGCTGTACGGCCATTTCAGGAATGCCCGCCGGAACGTCGGTCAGAATGAAGGCAACATCACCGTGTTCTGGTTCGAGCACGGCTGGTTCTGGTTCATCCCGCTCGCGGACGGCGCGACGAGCATCGGCGCGGTCGTGTGGCCGGCGTATCTGAAGCGGCGTCCGAAGGGCACGTCGGTCGAAACGTTCTTCCGCGACACCATCGCGCTGTGCGCGCCGCTCGCCGAGCGGCTCGAAGACGCCGAGCTGATCAGCGAAGTCCACGCGACGGGCAACTACTCGTACACCGGCGACATGACGCACGGACGCAATTTCCTGCTGCTTGGCGACGCATTCGCGTTCATCGACCCGGTGTTCTCGTCCGGCGTGATGCTCGCGATGCAGAGCGCGTTCGCGGGCGCCGAAGCGATCGACACGGCGCTGAAAAATCCCGCCAGCGCGCGAGCCGCGCTCGCGAAGTTCGACCGCGACGTGCGCCACGGCCCGCGCGAGTTTTCGTGGTTCATCTACCGCATGACCTCGCCCACGATGCGCAATCTCTTCATGGGCCCGAGAAACCCGCTGCGCATGAAGGAAGCGCTGTTGTCGCTGCTCGCGGGCGATATTTTCGGCACGACGCCGATCTGGCATTCGCTGCGCGCCTTCAAGGGCATCTATTACGTCTCGGCCGCGCTCGACTGGCGCAATTCGCTGCGCGCTTATCGCCAGCGCCGCCGCAATCTGAGCGACGCGAAACGCGCGGAGCTTTCGGCCAATTGATCACGATGCCGGGATTTCGCTCGTCGCTTCTTGCGCGCCTGCTGCCCCTGCTGTTGCTCGTCGCGAGCACGGCAGCGTGCGCCGGTGAAGCGCCGCCGCCGAGCAAGCCGTTGTGGGAGCTCGGCCTCGGCATGGGCGTCGCGGCGTTTCCCCACTATCCGGGCTCGGACCAGACGCGCGCGTGGGTCTTTCCGTTCCCCTACGTGATCTATCGCGGCAAGTTCTTCCGCGCCGATCGCGACGGCGTGCGCGGCCAGTTGCTCGACACCGACCGCATCAACTTCAATATCAGCCTGCTCGGCTCGCTGCCCGTTTCCAGCCGCGACGACAACGCGCGCGCCGGGATGCCCGATCTCAAGCCGACGATCGAAATCGGCCCGTCGATGGAAGTGCACCTGTGGCGCTCGCCATCGCGCGACACGCTGCTCGATCTGCGCTTGCCGGTGCGCATGGGCATCACGCTGGAATCGTCGCCGAAGACGGTCGGCTGGCAGTTCGAGCCGAACCTGAATCTCGATCTGATCGATGTCGCGGGCGTGTCGGGGCTGCGCGTCGGCATGCTTGCCGGGCCGATGTTCGCCGACGGCAAATACAGCGACCACTTCTACACGGTCGCCCCGCAATACGCGACGCCCGGCCGTCCCGCGTTTCAGGCGCACGGTGGCTACGCGGGCACGCAGGCGCTCGTGTCGATGTCGCGGCGCTTCAGCCGTTACTGGGTCGGCGCGTTCATGCGCTACGCGAACCTCGCCGGCGCGAGCTTCGGCGATAGCCCGCTCGTCGGGCAAAAGAGCGCGCTCTCGGGCGGCGTGGCGGTGGCGTGGGTGTTCGGGCAGTCGTCGAAAATGGTGGCGAGCGATGAGTGACGCCCATCGGAAAATCGGCGGCGCGGGCGAGAGGGCGTCGCCTCGCCGGACGCTCGAAGCCGCGTGGCAATGCGTGGCGTTCTATTTCGCGCTCGTCGTGCTCGCGCTCGTGTGCCTCGCGTGGTTTCCGTTCGCGTCGATCCTGCGGCGCGTGCTTTCCGCCGATGCCGGGCGGCGCGTCGGGCGCACCGTCGTGCAGCGCGTGTGGCACGGTTACTTCGTGCTCCTGCGCACGCTCGGCGCATGCCGCTTCGATCTCTCCGGGCTCGACTCGCTTGCAAATGAGTCCGCGATGATCCTCGCGCCGAATCACCCGTGCCTGCTCGACGCGCTCCTGATCGCGTCGCGCGTGCCCGATACGTGTTGCGTGATGAAGGGCGATGTCGCCAGCAACGTGTTTCTCGGGCCGGGCGCGCTGCTCGCGGGCTATATCGTCAACGATACGCCGGTCGGACTGATTCGCGCCGCCGTCGCCGAATTGCAGCGCGGCGCTCCGCTGCTGCTGTTTCCCGAAGGCACGCGCACGGAGCACGCGTCCGTGAATCCGCTGAAGGGCGGCATCGCGCTGATCGCGGGGCGCGCGCAGGTGCCGGTGCAGACGCTCATCATCGAGACGGATTCGGGGTTTCTCGGCAAGGGCTGGCAGATCTTCAGAAAGCCCGCACTGCCCATCACGTACCGCGTGACGCTCGGCCGCCGCTTCGCGCCGCCGGGCCGCGATCATGCCGCGCTGCAGGCGTTCATCGCCGAATTGCAGCGTTTCTATGCGGGCGAACTCGACCCGCATCGTTCGCGCGACTGAAAGCCGCCGCGCCGGCAGACGTTAGAATTCGTCGTATCTCTTTTGCTCCCCGCTTTGCTCAATGCCTTCGACACGCGCATCGTCCACGCATCTCGTCCTCATTCCGAGCTACAACCCCGGCGAGAAAGTCGACGAAACCGTGCGCGGCGCGCGGGCGCAGTGGAATCCCGTTTGGGTCGTCGTCGACGGCAGCACGGACGGCAGCGCCGAACGCCTCACCGCGATGGCGCACTCCGATCCGGGCCTGCGCGTGATCGTGCTGCCGGAGAACCGCGGCAAGGGCGCGGCGATTCTCGCGGGCCTCGACGAAGCCGCGAGACTCGGCTTCACTCACGCTTTGACGATGGACTCCGACGGCCAGCATCCCGCCGCGCTGATTAGCACGTTCATGGAAACGTCGATGCGCGCGCCGGACGCGATGATCCTCGGCCGCCCGAGATTCGACGCCAGCGCGCCGCAATTGCGCGTGCAGGGCCGGCGCATCTCGAACGGCTGGGCGAATCTGGAGACGCTCTGGATGGGCATTGGCGATTCGCTGTACGGCTTTCGCGTCTACCCGATCGAGCCGCTCGCCGCGCTGATGCGAAAGGAAACGTGGATGCGCCGCTTCGACTTCGATCCCGAGGCGGTGGTGCGTCTGTGCTGGCGCGGCGTGCGCCCGATCAACCTCGACGCGCCCGTGCGCTACTTCACGCCGGCAGAGGGCGGCGTCTCGCATTTCCACTATGGCCGCGACAACCTGCTGCTCACGTGGATGCATGCGCGGCTTTTTTTCGGCTTCGTGCTGCGCTTGCCGCTGCTCATCGCGAGACGCCTGTCGGGGCGATGATCGGCGCGGATCGGTGACGTCGCGCTCATCGCGAACGCGATACGGTCTCGCGCGAGTTACGCCGCCTTCTTCAACACGAGACGCGCTTCCAGGCCGCCGCCTTCGCGATGATGCAGCGTCAGCGAGGCGTCCATCGCGAGCGTGAGTTGCCGCGCGATGGCGAGCCCGAGCCCCGTGCCCCCGGTTTGCCGGTTGCGCGAGCCTTCCAGCCGGACGAACGGCTCGAACACCGCCTCCAGCGATTCGTCGGGAATGCCCGGGCCCCGATCGAGCACGGCAATGACGGCGCGCCCATCGTTGCGCGTGCAGACTTCGATCTCCGCCGCGCCGGAATACTTGATCGCGTTATCGACGAGATTGCCCACGACACGTTTCAACGCCTGCGGAGGCGCCATCAGCGCGCCGCCGATGCTGCCGCGCAACGTCACCGACTGCCCGGCATCGAGGTAGTCGTCGACGATGCTTTCGAAAAGCGCATCCGGATCGATGCGGCGCGGCGCTTCGTTCGTGCCGTGCAACGTGCGCGCGTAGGTCACGCCTTCCTTCACGAGCAATTCCATCTCCTTCAGGTCCTGCTGGAGCTTCGCGCCGGTCGACTCGTCGTCCATCACGTCGACGCGCAGGCGCATGCGCGTGATCGGCGTCTGCAGATCGTGCGTGATCGCCGCGAGAATCTGCATGCGCTGGGTCATGTATGTCGAAACGCGGTCCTGCATAGCGTTGAATGCCTTCGCGGCGCGCGCGACTTCCTCCGGCCCGGATTCGGGCAGGCGTTCGGCCTTGAGATCGGGGCCGAGTGTATCGGCGGCATTGGCGAGGCGCTTGAGCGGGCCCGTCGCGAGGCGCACCGCGAGCCAGCAGCACGCGCCGAGCACGATCAGTTGCAGGACCAGTACCAGCGGCAACCAGCCGGATAAGGGCATGCCGACCATCGGACGCATGTCGATGGTGAGCGGCGAGCCGTCCGACAGCCGCAGATGCACCTGAAAGCGCTCTTTGTCGCCGGGCACGGCATTGACCGTCAGCGGATAGCGCTTGCCGATGCCTTCGCCGATGGAACGCGCGAAGCGCTCCGACAACGCGGCATCCGGCGGCGCACCGGCCACGCCCGGCCCGAGGATGAATTGATAGCTGCGGCGCGCGAGCCGCGGCAGCCATTCTTTGCGCTCGTCCGGCGGCAGATGATCGAGCAGCGCGACCGAGCTCGCCACTTCGCGCTCGACGTAGCCCATCATCATGTGGGTCATCGAATCGTCGCGTTCGCGCATCGTCAGAAGGAACGAGAACGTCTGCGCGAGCGCCAGCCCGACGACGAGAATCAGCGCGAGCCGCGCGAACAGCGTGCGCGGCCAGTGCAGCAGGGAAGCGGGTGAAACCGTGCTCATTGCGAAGACTCGACCGGTTTGACTTCCGCCGAGAACACATAGCCTTCGCTGCGCAGCGTCTTGATGTAGCGCGGCTCGCGGGCGGTGTCGCGCAGGCGCTGGCGCAGACGCGACACGAGCAGATCGATGGAGCGATCGAAGGCATCGGCCTGACGTCCTTGCGTCAGGTTCAGGAGCTGGTCGCGCGTGAGCACGCGCTGCGCATTGTCGAGAAACACGCGCAGCAGCCGGTATTCAGCGCCGGACAGCGAGACCATCGTGCCTTCGGCATCGAGCAGGTGACGCGCGGTCGTGTCGAGGCGCCAGTCGCCGAACGCCAGCATTTGCGACGATTCGCTCACTTCCATTCCCGGCGGCAGCATGCGCGTGCGGCGCAGCACCGAGCGGATGCGCGCGAGCAGCTCGCGCACGGCGAACGGTTTCGGCAGGTAATCGTCGGCGCCCATTTCGAGACCGAGAATGCGATCGGCTTCCTCGTTGCGCGCGGTGAGCATCAGCACCGGCACGTCGCGGTACTTGCCCGCGCGCAGCTCGCGGCACAGCACGAGACCGTCTTCGCCGGGCAGCATCAGATCGAGCACGATCAGATCCGGCGCGCCTTGCTGCTCCAGCACCGCGCGCATCTGGCGTCCGTTCGCCGCAAGCGACACGCGCATGCCGTTCTTTTCGAGGTAGGTGGCGAGCAGTTCGCGAATGCCGCGATCGTCGTCGACGATCAATACGTGATCAGTGGTTTCCATCGATGGATCGTTGTCGTTGACGCTTGAGTTGCACCCGGCTCGGGCTAACCAGCAGACACTGAACCGGATGGGCCATTTCCGTCGCGATGCCGCCTGCGAGAAAGGCGAGCACCGCCAGCATGCGTTTCATTCGAAGCTCCCGCTGATGATGCGATGACTGCGTTATAGCGCGGTTCAGCGGAAGTTTTGTATCGCAGTGTATCTCGCATGTCGCGCGACACATAACATTGCGCTGCGCGCCCTTGTCCGACACAAGCGCGATACGCGCGCGCAGTCCAATGCGGTCATGCCGATGCGAACGTCGGCCTGCCGGGGCGACCGGTTCATGACGCGCCGCTCCGATCTCCACCGCATTCAAAGGACTTCGTCATGCTCGCCGTCATCAAGAACGCTGCCGCGTGCGCCGGCCTGGCAGCCTGCGCGGCCATCACGCCCGTGCACGCCGCAACGCCCGCAAGCGCCGGCACTCATTTCACCGCCGCGCCGGAATTCGCCGGCATCGACAACTGGCTCAACAGCGAGCCGCTCACGCTCGCGCAGTTGCGCGGCAAGGTCGTGCTCGTCGATTTCTGGACCTTCGCGTGCGGCAACTGCGTCAACACGCTGCCGGCTGTGAAGTCGTGGCATCAGCAGTATGCGGACAAGGGGCTTGTCGTCATCGGCGTGCATACGCCCGAGTTTCCGTTCGAGCAGGACACGAACAACGTGAAGCGCGCGATCGAGCGCTTCGGCATCACGTATCCCGTCGCGCAGGACAACCGCTATGCGACGTGGGCCGCGTACGGCAACCAGTACTGGCCGGCGTTCTATCTGATCGACAAGCACGGGCAAGTGGCCTACACGCACGTCGGCGAGGGCGATTACGCGCAGACCGAAGCGGCGATCCGGAAGCTTTTGGCCGAGCGCTGAAGCCGGGTTCCGTATCGCAATGTATCTGGAATGCACGCGATACAAAACATTGCACAAGGCCCGCATCCCGGACACAAGCCAGATACCTGCGGGGCTTCAAATACACACAACGACGGCTCACGAGTGAAACGCAAGACGCACACCGCGAAGCCCGAGTGCCGTGACTCATCTAACTGACCGATCGATCCGCTCAAGGAGAAACACCATGAAATCCACCATCGTTGCTTTCGCTCTCGTCGCCAGCGCTGTCGCCGGTGTCGCTCATGCCGCCGTGCCGAACACCCCGGTGAACGTGCAGACCCAACAGGCCGTGGCGAGCCAGAACAACGCCGGCAAGACCCGCGCCGAAGTGAAGCGCGAACTGGTTCAGGCACAGCGCGATGGCCAGATCGCCGCGCTGCGCAGTCTGTATCAGGGCAGCTGATCGGCTTGTCAACTTATTACCGAATATCGACGGACATTACTCATAGAGGCCCAATCATGATCAAGCAATTCGTCACCGCCGCAGTCATCGCCGTCAGCGCCATCGCCGCCGGTTCCGCGTTCGCCAGCAGCGGCTACGGTCCCGCGCCGCACTACGACCCGCTCGCCGGCGCGCCCGCCTCGCAGCGCGG
Organism: Caballeronia sp. INML2; assembly: GCF_023631365.1. Classification (NCBI taxonomy): domain Bacteria; kingdom Pseudomonadati; phylum Pseudomonadota; class Betaproteobacteria; order Burkholderiales; family Burkholderiaceae; genus Caballeronia; species Caballeronia sp. INML2. The sequence goes on from NZ_JALQDH010000074.1 coordinate 383,906, forward strand.
CGTGAGCGCGCAGACCATCGCCAGTGAAAGCGCCGCGATGCCCATGCAGTCGTATGGCGGCATGACCGACACGGTCTCGCAATCGGGCTTGCGCGGCACGTCGACGAACGACGCGGCCAGGCTCTTTGCGCATCACTGATCCATTGACCTTTCGAACACACACGAGGAACGCATCATGACCCAGATCGACACCGTCCTGTACACCGGCAAAACCCGCGTCGTCGGAGGCCGCGAAGGCCATGCGAAGAGCACCGATGGCCGTCTCGACGTGAAACTCTCGCCGCCCGGATCGGCGGGCGCGGGCACCAATCCCGAGCAGATGCTCGCGGCGGGCTGGTCCGCGTGTTTCATCGGCGCGATGGGCAAGGCCGCCGCGAAGCTGAAGACTCGGCTGCCCGCCGACACCGCAGTCGATGCGGAAGTGGACCTCGGCCTGGCGGGCGAAGCGTATCTGCTGCGCGCGCGCCTGAACGTGAGCCTGCCGGGCATCGAGCGCGCGGTGGCCGAGGAAATCGCGAACCTGGCCCATCAGACCTGCCCTTATTCGAAGGCGCTGAAGAGCAACATCGACGTGACGATCACGGTGGTCTGACGCATTTCATCGGCGCGCATCGGCGATTCGGTCCGGTAGACTTGGCGCTTCATCGATCAATCGAAGCAACGAGCCGACATGGACCGAATCGACGCGATGAAAGTCTTCATCGCCACGCTGGACGAGGGCAGTCTGGCGGGCGCGGGGCGGCGGCTCGGCCGCTCGCCCGCCGCCGTGAGCCGCGCGATCGCCTTTCTCGAAGAACACACCGGCACGGCCTTGCTGCATCGCACGACGCGCACGATCAAGCTATCCGAAGCCGGCGAACGTTATGCCGCCGCGTGCCGCCGCATCCTCGTCGATCTCGAAGAAGCCGATTTGCTGATCGCGCACGAACGTTCCGCGCCGCGCGGGCTTCTGACGATCACCGCGCCCGTCGCCGCCGGCGAAGACCTGCTGCGCCCGATGCTCGACGATTTCATCGCGCGCTTTCCCGCCGTGTCCGTGCGCCTGCAAATGCTCGACCGGCCCGTGAGCCTGATCGACGAAGGCATCGATGTGGCGCTGCGCATCGCGCATCTGTCGGACTCGACACTGATCGCGATTCCCGTGGGGGAGGTGCGGCGCGTCGTGGCCGCGTCGCCGCGCTATCTCGCGAAGCATCCGCGCATCGCACAGCCTGCCGATCTCGCGCAACATCGGATCATCTCGATGACGCACTTCGGCCTAGATTCGTGGAGCTTTCCGACTTCGGGCGGCTCGACGATCCCGCAAGTCGTGCAGTTCACGCCGCGTTTCATCGTGAACACGGTGCGCGCGGCGGTGGCCTCGGCCGTCGAAGGACACGGCCTCACGCGGCTTTTTTCCTATCACGTCGCGAAAGAAGTGAGGGACGAAACGCTGCGCATCGTGCTGCCGGATAGCGAACATGCGCCGTTGCCGGTGCATCTTCTGACGCCGCACGGACGGCTGTCGGTGCCGAAGGTGCGCGCGTTCGTCGATTTCGCGACGCCGCGGTTGCGGCGTCACTTCAAGCAATTGCAGATCGATTCAACCGCATAACGGAAGATTGTCTTCCTGCGGGCGTCGATTCTCTCCACATTCGATCGAATATAGACTGGCCTTCATCGAAGCGCGCGTAGGCCGCGCTCGAAGCCGTAGTGGAGGGGCTATGCGATACGCAGTCTTGAATCGACCGGAACCCGAGCCGTTCCATCTTTGGCGCGGCATGCTCGCCGGCGCCAGCGCAAGTCTGATCGGCATCGGGCTTGCGCGTTTTGCCTACACGCCGCTTCTGCCGGCGATCATCGGCGCGCACTGGTTTCCGGCGTCGACGGCGGCGTATCTCGGCGCAGCCAATCTCGGCGGCTATCTCGCGGGCGCGCTCGCGGCGGGCTGGCTCGCGCGGCACGCGCGCGCCGCGACCGTCCTGCGCGCGATGATGGTGCTCGCGACCGTCGCCTTCATCGCGTGCGCGTTTCCTGTTTCGTTTCTCTGGTTCTTCACGTGGCGGTTCTTGTCGGGCATTTCCGGCGGCGCGTTGATGGTGCTCGCCGCGCCGACGATCATTGCGCATGTCGCGCCGTCGCGCCGCGGGTTCGCGAGCGGTGCGATCTTCACCGGCATCGGGCTCGGCATCGCGGCGTCGGGGACGATCGTGCCGCTGCTGCTTCGGCAAGGGCTCACGCAGACCTGGCTCGGGCTCGCGGTGGTGGCGTCGCTGCTGACGATCGTCGCGTGGAACGGATGGCCGTCGCAGGATGCGCCTGCCTCCGCGCACGCGAACGAACACCGCCATGCGAAGGCGCCGTCGCCGCCCGCGTTGCGCGCGCTGTTCGTCGAGTACGCGCTCAATGCGGTCGGTCTCGTGCCGCATATGATTTTTCTCGTCGATTTCGTCGCGCGTGGTCTCGGCAAAGGTGTCGACGCGGGCGCGGAGTTCTGGGTGCTGTATGGGCTCGGCGCGATGGCCGGACCGCTCCTCGCGGGCCATCTCGCCGACCGCGCCGGCTTCGGGCCTGCATTGCGCGTGGCGTATCTGCTTCAGCTCGTGGCCGTCGCGCTGCCCGCGGTTTCGTCGAGTTCGGGTGTGCTGATGGTGTCGAGCGTGCTGGTCGGTGCGTTCACGCCGGGCATCGTGCCGCTCGTGCTCGGCCGCGTGAACGAACTGCTCGGGCATCATCCGGCGGCGCAAAAGGGCGCGTGGCGCACCGCGACCACGGGATTCGCCGTGTTGCAGGCGCTCGCGGCTTACGGTCTCTCGTTTCTGTTTTCGAATAGCGGCGGCAATTATCGGTTGTTGTTCGGGATCGGGGCGGGGGCGCTTGCGATTGCGCTCGCCATCGATCTCATTGCCGCGTTGAGGTCGAAATGAGCCAGGTTATTTCCGCATCGGTGCCGCCCGGTTACGCCGAACGCAACGAACAGTACTGGCGGCGCAATCTCGCCGTCTGCGTGTTCGGTTCGTTCACGACGCTCGTGAGCCTCAGCATGCTGCTGCCGTTCTTGCCGCTGTATGTCCGGCAGCTCGGCGTGGAATCGCAGGCGGCGGTGATCGAATGGTCGGGCGTCGCGTTCAGCGCGACGTTTCTCGGCACCGCCGTCACCGCGCCGCTTTGGGGACGCCTCGCCGATCGCTACGGCCGCAAGCCGATGCTCGTGCGCGCGGCAGTGGGCATGGCCGTCGTGATGTCGTTGATCGGCGTGGCGCATTCGGTGCATCAACTGGTCGTGTTGCGTCTGCTCGCGGGGTTGATCGGCGGTTATGCCTCGGCCTCGACCGTGATGATCGGCACGCAGGCGCCGCGCGAGCGGGCCGGCTGGGCGCTCGGCATATTGTCGACGGGCGCGCTCGCGGGCAATCTCGCCGGGCCGCTCATCGGCGGAATGCTGCCGGGATTGATCGGCATTCGCGGGACGTTTTTTGCGGGCGCGGGAATGATTACGGTGGCTGCGCTCGCCACGATCTTTCTCGTGAGAGAGGACTTTCATCCCGACGATGCGAAGAAGCGCGCGTCGCACGCGGCTTCGACGCATGCGCCACGCACGAACCATGTCGTGGTCGCCGCGCTGCTCGCGACCGCGATGATGGTGCTGGTCGCGAACATGTCGATCGAACCGGTCATCACCGTTTATATCGGCAGTCTCGGCGTGAGTGCGGATCACGTGGCGCGCATCGCGGGCATCGTCATGGCCTGCTCGGCGCTCGGCAGCATGTTGACGGCGGCGCGGCTCGGCGCGCTGGCGGATCGCATCGGAAGCTGGAATGTGATCGTCGGATGCCTCGTGCTGACCGGCATCGCGATGATTCCGCAGGCGTTCGTGCATCAGTGGTGGCAGCTCGCCGGACTGCGCATGCTGATGGGCATGACGCTTGCCGGCCTGTTGCCTTCCATCGCGAAGCTCGCGCGCAGCGCCGTCAGTGAAAACAGCAGCGGGCAGATGCTCGGTTATCTGCAGTCGGCGCAGTTCAGCGGGCAGGTGGTGGGGCCGCTGATCGGCGGGCAGATCGGCGTGTGGTTCGGGCTGCACTCAGTGTTCTTCGCCACTGGCAGCTTGCTGATTGCATGTGCGGGGCTGGCGTACTGGGCGCGGCGGCGCTGAGGTATCGCGCGTGGTCAGGTTTCATTCGGAGCATGTTGGGCTCTTTTGTCGGGGTATGCGAAGCGGGTTGGCGACATTTTCTGACACGCTCCAATCAAGCCCGCACGCCCGCGATCGATGCTTCGTCGACAGGCCGATCATCGATAGGAAAGTGCAGCAGCGCCGCGACGAGACCCGCAACGGCGGTCGCACCCCAGATCAGCGAATACGAACCGGTCGTGTCGAACACATAGCCGCCGAGCCACGCGCCGAGAAAAGAGCCGAGCTGGTGGCTGAGAAACACGACGCCGAACAGCGTGCCCAGATGCCGCGTGCCGAATACTTTCGCGATGAGCCCATTCGTGAGCGGCACCGTGCCGAGCCACGTCAGCCCCATGACGGCGGCGAAGACGACGACGGACACGCTCGTCGTCGGCAGCAGGACGAAGAGGGCGATCGTGCCGCCGCGAATCAGATAGAGCCACGCGAGCACGTGATGCTGACGCCAGCGTCCGCCGAGCCACCCGCATCCCCAACTGCCGATCATGTTGAAGAAGCCGATCAGCGCGAGCGCCGTCGCGCCGAGCCCGACCGGCATGTGGCAGAGCATCAGATAGCCCGGCAGATGCGTGGCGATGAACGCGAGCTGAAAACCGCATGTGAAGAAGCCGAGCGTGAGCAGCCGGTAGCCGCGATGACGCGACGCATACGCGAGCGTCTCGCGCAGCGGCATCGCGTGTGTTTCGTTCGATGCCGATGCGTACACCGATGCCTTGCTCCGACGGCTCGCGCGATCGAGCACGATGCCGAGAGGCGCGGCGAGCAGCAGCACGAAGGCGAGGGCATAGAGCGACGCCGGCACGCCCGCATGCACGCGCACTGTCTGCGCGAACGGCACCATCAGCACTTGCCCGAGCGAGCCGCCCGCGCTGGCGAGACCCATCGCGACACTGCGCGTGTGTGGCGACGCGACGCGTCCGACCGTCGCGAGCACGACGCCGAAGCTCGTGCAACTGATGCCGATGCCGACGAGCAGTCCAAGCCCGAGCACGAGCATCCATCCGGAAGTCGCGCCGGCCGCGAGCGCGAGTCCCGCGGCAAACGTGGCCGCGCCCGTCGCGACCACGGGCGCGGCACCGTATCGGTCGGCCGCGGCGCCGGCGAACGGCTGCGCGAAGCCCCAGACGAGATTGTGCAGCGCAATGGCGAAGGCGACCAGCGTGACGGGCAGCCCGCGATCGAAAGAAAACGGCCCGATGAATAGCCCGAAAGTCTGACGCACGCCCATCGCGGCGCTCAGGACCAGCGCGGCAGCGCCGATGAGCGCCCACGTCGTTGCGCGGTTGGTGTTCGTAGTGCTCGACAGGGATGACATGGCGCGTTTTCCTCCTTGCGCGCATCCTCGCAGGCGAACGTCCGTGCTGACAAACGAAAAGTTTTCGCGAACGGATGAACGCAGTTCAACCGTGACGGTTCGCTTCGTCGCCGTTGTTTTCGATGAACTCCGCCGCCTGCGCGATCAGCCAGTTGCGAAACGCGACGAGGTCCGCGCGGGCGCTCGCTTGCGGCGACTCGCAGAGCCAGTAGGCGGTCTGCGTTTCGACGCTCGTCGCGGACGCCTCGACGAGCGTGCCCGCCGCCAGTTCGCGATCAACGAGCGGACGTCTGCCGATGACGACGCCGAGCCCGGCCGCGGCGGCATCGAACGCGAGCTGGACGGTATCGAAGCGCAGTCCGCCGTGGAGATCGAGGCCGTCGATGCCCGCCGCGTCGATCCATGCCTGCCAGTCCTGACTCGCCGTATCGACGTGGATGAGCGCGGCGCGCGCGAGATCGGGCATGCCGTCCGCGCCCGTCAGCGTTGCGCGATAGGCCGGACTGCACACGGGCACGAGCCGCTCGCCGAACAGACGTTGCCACGACGCGCCGTCGACCGGACCGCGGGAGAGGCGCAGGCCGAAATCGAAGCCATCGACGGGAAAGCCCGCCTGACGGCGCGAGGTGTCGACGGTCACGTCGACGTTGGGCCAGTGCGCGCGGAAATCCGCGAGGCGCGGGACGAGCCAGCGCGCGGCGAGCGTGGGCGCGCACGTGACGGCGATGGAGCGGCGCTTGCGCTTGTCGGGCAGCGTTTGCGTGCCGATGGCGATGAGCGAGAACGCTTCGGCGACGTAAGGCAGATAATGCTCGCCCGCCGCGCTCAGCGACAGCCCGCGCGGCTCGCGCACGAAAAGCTCGACGCCGAGCATGTCTTCTAAAGCGCCGATGCCGTGACTCACCGCCCCCGGCGTCACGTTGAGTTCGGCGGCGGCGACCTTGAAACTGCGATGGCGTGCGGCGGCTTCGAAAAGACGCAGTGCATTGAGCGGCGGGAGGCGCTGGGGCATGTTGGCGTGTTGGATGGACGACGTGTGCGTCTATATTGCCATTGCCGATGCAGGCGATGTCAGCGAGCCGGCTGACGCCGCGCCTGCCACCAGGCAACCAGGCGCCGCGCGATGAGCCTGAACGGCGGGTTGGCGAACAGCACCGCCGCGACGAGCGCGATGCCACCGCAGACGAGAAACGTGCCGCGATAACCGAGCGCCGCCACGAGCGCGCCCGACAACACGCCGGAAAGAATCGAGCCGACGCGCGATGCGTTGAAAAACAGTGCCGTCGCCGCACCCGGGGTTCGCGGCATGAGGTCCTGCATGTAGGTCATGCCGAGACATGAAATCACCGACACGACGAACGCATTGAAGGCCTGCATCGGAATCAGGAACTGAACGCTTTGCGATGCCGCGACCGCAACGAAATAGATCATGTGCACCGCCGCGGACGACGCGAGCCATCGCTGCTTGTCGAGTCGCGAGCCGCGTGCGCCGAGCGCGAGCATCGTCGGAATTTCGAGGAATGCGCCGAGCCCGAGCATCACCGACACGTCGATGCGCGTGCCGTGCATGCCGTGCACGACGTAAAGCGGCAAGACGATCATGGTCGCGCTCGCGGCGAGTCCGACGAGCGTCATCGCGATCGTGGCGCGCCAGATTTCCGCGCGCGAGTGCGACACACCGGCGTGCGGCGGCACGAATTCATCGGTGTCGGGCGCGGTCACTTCGAGCAGCGATGACGGATCGCCTGCATAGTGCGCGGGCGCGCTGTGCGCGTCGCCCTTGGGCGAATCGTGCATGCGCCAGACGATTGCGCCGCACGCGATGAAGCAGGCTGCCGCAAACAGAAACAGTCCGTAGAAACCGGCCGCGGCCAGCACGAGCGCGCCGACGGAGGGGCCGAATACCCAGGCCATCGAGAGGACGGTCCTCAGCGTGGCGAGCGCGAAGGATCGCTCGGCGGCGTCATCGACGGGCAGTGCGGCCCGCGCAAAGGAGAACACGAGCGACATGGCCGAGCCGCCCGCGCCGAGAAACACGACGCCGATCGCGACCAGCGCGGCGTAATTGCGCACGAGACACAGCAGCAAAAAGCCGAGCGACGATGCGATGAGCGCCGCCAGCAGCAATCCGCGATGGTGGCCGTGCCTGTCGGACCATTTTCCGGCGAAAGCGCTGGCGACGACGCCGCTCGCGGCGATGAGCGTCATGAATACGCCGAGCCGCAGAGGACTCATGTCCGCCTGCTCGACGCTGAACAGCGACAGATACGGCGCGGTGAACGACATCGCGACGCCGAGCATCAGCGTTGCGCCGGCGAGTGGGAGGAAGAACGGGATGCGTGTGAGGCTGAAGAGGCGTGTGTTCATCGGACGTGGGTCGGCTTGTAGGCCTCGGGCGCGAAAGTGCGGGTCGTGCTGCGGGCGCAAGCGGCGTTCCGCGCGGTAGCGACGCCCGCGGTTTTGCGGCAGTTTGCCATTGCGATCCGATGATTTGTGTGGCAAACGGTCGATCGTGATGGCCCGGTCGGTATTGCGCTTCGGCGCGAGCTGTAGTGCCCGAGCGTAGATTATGAGGTAAGGCTCTTTGCGGCACGGCCAGCAACTGACGGCTGCGCTTGCCTAGAAGCGGTCGATCATGCCGATCTGCACGCCACGAACGGGCGCGCCAGGATAGGCAGGCGTGAGGCCGGTGACGTTGACGCCTCTCAGCGTGAAGGTTGCATTGCCGCGGTTGCGTAGCATCGCGCCGCTCGCGTACAGCAGCAGCTTCGGCGACACGTCGTATTCGCACGCGAGGCTGAACTGGTCCGCGTCGTTGCCGCCGCCCGAACGGTCGCGCGCGAACGCGTACCCTGCGGAAGCGCGCAAACGCGGGCTAAACGCATAGCGCACGGATGTGGACAAGCCGTCGTTGTGATATCGGGGCGAACCGCCATCGTCGTTGAAGAAGGACACGAACGCCGTCACGTGACCGAGCCGGTACGACACGCCGCCGAGGTTGGAGCGCAACGTCGCCGTGCCGCCGTGCGTCTGCTGATGCGCGTAGGAGATGCGCAACGGGCCTTGACGGTACGCGAAGGTTTCGAAGTCGCCGGACAGGCCGTTACCGCTGCCACTGTCGCGCAACGCGATCATCACCGTCGCCGTCAAGCCGTGCATATCCGGCGACAGATACGTAATGCCGTTGTTGGTGTAGGGCGTTATTTTCGACAGATTGTTGAGGCCCGATGCGATGGTTCCCGCGCCGAAGCCATCGAGTTGTCCCTTGAACGGAATGTAAATCGGCGAATACTGGCGGCCCACGCGCACTTCGCCCCACGGCGCGCCGACACCCATCCACGCCTGGCGATTGAAGAGCGTGCCGGGGGTGGACATGCTGCCGTCGGCGGAGTTGAAGCCACCTTCGAGGTCAAACAGCAGACGCGTGCCCGAACCTAGTGCTTCGGAGCCACGCACGCCAAAGCGCGAGCCGCGATACGCGCCCGAATCCATCCGCGGCGTCCACGATGAGCCGGGATTCGTCACCTCGATGCTCGTATCGATGACGCCATATAACGTGACCGAGCTTTGCGCGTGACCCGCTGATACGCACACGCCGGATAAAACGGCAATGCCGACTGAAACTGCACGCCGCGTCATGGCGTGCGAACGAGAGCGCCTCGCAACGAGGCGACTCGAAGGAATGATCGAACTCATGGAACCTTCGGCGGGAGCCGCCGATACTGCTCAATTGTGGGGAGCGCACGGCGGCACGCGCGTCGGGCGCCGCCGCCGTTCTTCGTCAGAAACGCATCATCGACTCAGCGCATACGCGATGACATAGTCGCCGCGATCAGGCGACTGACGTGCGCCGCCCGCCGAAATCAGCACGTACTGCTTGCCGGTCTTCGGCGAGACATAGCTCATAGGACCGCCCTGGCTGCCCACGGGGAGGCGAGCCTTCCACACTTCCTTGCCGGTCGCGCTGTCGAACGCCCGCAGATAGTAGTCTTGCGTGCCCGCGATAAACACAAGGCCGCCCTGCGTCGCCAGTGTGCCGCCGAGCGTCGGCATGCCGATGGGCATCTTCGCGCGCATCTTGATGCCGAATGGACCGGTATCCTGCACGGTGCCGACCGGCACTTGCCACAGCAGCTTGCGCGTCTTCAGGTCGACGGCAGACAGCGTGCCGAACGGCGGCTTCTGGCACGGAATGCCGAGCGGCGACATGAAGCGGTTCTTGTTCACCGCGTAGGGCGTGCCCTTGAGCGGCACCGCGCCCATGCCCGTGTTCACCGCTTCTCCGCCGTTGCTTGCGGCTGCATTGTCCGTCTTCTGCGCGATCATCTGCACCCACAGTCCGAGGCGCATGTCGTTCACGAAGATGACGTGATGGTTCGGATCGGTCGAGACACTACCCCAGTTCATGCCCCCGAGCGATCCGGGAAAGCTCAGCGATACATCCGTGTCCGGCGCCGTGAAGAGGCCGTCATAACGCATCGACTTGAAACTGATGCGGCAGATCAGCTGATCGAACGGCGTGGCTCCCCACATGTCCGATTCCTTGAGCGGGCCGACACCGATCGTCGGCATGCCCATGGAGAACGGCTGTGTATCCGAATACTGCTCGTTCGGGATCGTGCCTTTCTTAACCGGGCGTTCTTCGACCTTGGTGAGCGGCTTGCCGGTCATGCGGTCGAGCACGAAGATTTGGCCGGACTTGGTACCGAACACGACAGCTGGCTTCGCCGGGCCGTTGCCTTGGGGAAAGTCGATGAGGCTCGGCTGCATCGGCACGTCGAAGTCCCAGAGGTCGTTGTGAACGGTCTGGTACACCCACTTTTCCTTGCCAGTGGCCGCATCGAGAGCGAGGATCGACGTGGCGTAGCGATGATCCAGCGGTGTGCGGTTGCCGCCCCACAAATCCACAGACGAGCTGCCCATCGGGATGAACACCGTGTTCATCGCGGGATCGTAGGACATGGGCGCCCACGAGTTCGGCGTGCTGCGCGCATAGGTCTTACCCGGCTGCAGGCGCGCGTTGGGATCGTCGTGGCCGGGATCGAACGCCCAGCGCATCTCGCCCGTCATCACGTCGAAGCCGCGCAGCACGCCGCCCGGCATGTCGGTTTGCACATTGTCCGCGACGCGTCCCCCGACCACGACTGTCGTTCCCGCCAGCGTCGGCGCGGATGTCAGCTGGTACTTCGGATCGGCCGCCTCGCCGAGGCCCGCTTTCAGATCGACGAAGCCGTGATCGCCGAAGCCTTCGCACATTTCGCCGCTATCGGCATCGATAGCGACGAGGCGCGCGTCGATCGTATTCATCAACAAGCGGCGCTGGCAGTTGGCTCCCGCCGTGATGGCGACGGGCGGCACCGGCGTCGCGCCCGCCGACGTAGGCTGAACGAGCGGCTTGGTCGCATCGAAATAAGCGAGACCGCGGCAGCGGTTCCACACCTGCGCCTGCGCGTTTATCTCACGTTTCCAGATTTGCTTGCCAGTGTCCGCATCAACGGCGATCACGTTGTTATGCGGCGTGCAAAGATAGATGCGATCGCCGATCTGCAGCGGCGTTTCCTGATCCTCGGCGCCGTTGCCGGTCGGGCTGATGGGGACATCGCCGGTATGGAAAGTCCATGCGACCCGCAAGTCGTTCACGTTGTCGCGCGTGATCTGATCGATCGCGGCGAAGCGGCTGCCCCCCGGCGTGTTACCGTAATTGCTCCAGTCTTTCTGCGCCTGCTCTTTCGCGACGGGTATGAGCGGCGTCGGCACGCCGTCTAAGGCGACCGTCGGATGCGGCTGGAACATCTGCACGAACGTCACGATCATGCCGAGCGCGATAAGAGCCGCGAGTGCGAAGGCGGGCTTCGCTGCGGACGGCGCGGTATCGGTCTTACGAAGCGACGGCCAGGTGAGGAGTGCCAGCACCATGAAGCCGGCCGGCACCATGAGCCTCGATACGAGCGGCCAAAAATCAAGGCCGACGTCGATTAGCGCCCAGATCAGCGTGCCAATGAATGCTGCGCCGTAGATGACGACAGCGGACGACTTTGCCCGAAAGAACTGCACGGCGGATACGGCAATGACCACGCCCGCAATCAGGAAATAAGCACTACCATGCAATGACACGAGCTTCGCGCCACCGACGACGAAAAACAGGCCCACTGCCAGCAGCGCTAGCCCCAGCAATGCACATCCGGCTCTCAGCGTCGCTGAGGGCCGGGCTTCACTTCCAGACATCTGACTTCTCCCATGAAACTGTTCGCGTGAGGCCGGCACGCGAGAACCGAAAGCTACGTGCAAATGACCGCGAGCGCTCCGTGGTGCGACAGCGACTGCAGTCGATATGCCGATGACCATATCCACCAATCACCGGTGCGAATTTTAAACAATTAGTTAAAACCCTGCAGGATTGGACCTGAAGCTTACTTCTCAAAGACAGGGGGCTGACGCGTCCCGACGAATGGGGGCGACTTGTGAACTCATGCGATCACGCACCGAGTACTCCTGATCCGCATGCGGTTCCATGCGATGCGGTTGGGCGCAGAAAGGGCTTCCCCGATCCGCCGCATTGCTCGCCTTTCGTTGTAGACCGAGCGGGCGGGCAAAACGCCCTCAGCCGAGCTCGATGCCGGTTTGACGAAGCGCTTCACGCAAACCCAATCGCGGGTATTTGATCTCGACAGTGCGCATGTCGCTTAACGCGTCCTGAATGATCCATTCGCGCACGCTGGCGACGATGGGCCGCACCGGCCGGTTCGGCGGTGTGAGCAGACAGCAGCGGCGACTCGTGACGAGCAGTTCCTCTTCGGCCGGCACGAGCGCGCCTTGCGCGAGCCAGTGCGATGTCACGTTCAGCCAGCCAAGCGCGATCCCTTGCCCGAGCAAGGCTGCCTGTACGACGATCGCGTAATCGTTGAAGCGCAGCATGCCGGCCGCATGGCGCTCCTTTGAAGCGAACGCATGAAAACGCTCGTGCCAGCCGCGCTCCTCGTCATCCATGACGATGACCGTATCGCCATGCGCGCGCGCCGCATCCGTCTGCGCGAGTTCGTGATAACGCGGATTGCACAGCGGCAGCAGCGTCTCGGGCATCACGAGCACGGCGTTTTCGTCGATCTCTTCATCGTGCAGAAAGCGCATGCCCAGATCGACATCGACCAGCGGGCCGCCGATGCGCCCCGATATCAATTGAAACCGCATGTCGACCGAGGGAAACGCTTGATTCAAGCGGCTCATGCGCGGCATGAGCCAATGCGTCGTGAAGCCGGTGGATACGGACAGCGTGACCGTTTCGACGCCCGTCGCGCGCGCCTCAATTTCGCGAATCGCGCTTTCGATGCCGCTGAAGCCTTCGGAAATCTTGCGATACAGAATCTCTCCGCTTTCCGTAAGTTGGATACCGCCGCGCACGCGTTCGAAAAGCCGCACGCCGATATGGTCTTCCATGCGCGCGAGCATGCGACTGACGGCGGGCTGGCTCACATAAAGCTCTTGCGCGGCGCGCGTGAAATTCCCGCAGCGCGCGGCCGCTTCGAACACGAAGAGCGCGTTGGCGCTAGGCAGTTTCTTGCGAAGGTTTGGCATGACTTCATGTTATGCCCGATCCAACAATTTTGGAATTGCCGTCAAAAACATGGCGACATAGTATTTTCCCAACCACTGCTCTTTTCGACGAGACGAACGACATGGACGCACGCGCTAAAACGGGAGTGTCGATCAGGTCCGCGACCAAGCGCTACGGCGCGGTGACAGCGCTGGACGACGTATCGCTCGACATCGCGCCGGGTGAGTTCGTCTCGCTGCTCGGGCCGTCGGGTTCGGGCAAGACGACGCTGCTCGGCATCCTCGGCGGTTTCGTGCAGCCCTCATCGGGCAGCGTATGGGTCGGTGAGCGTGACATTACATTTGCGCCGCCGCACAAGCGCGATATCGGCATCGTGTTTCAGAATTACGCGCTCTTTCCGCATATGAGCGTGGGCGAGAACGTCGCGTTCTCATTGCGCGCGCGCCGCGAGCCGAAATCGACGTGGGCGAAGCGCGTCGCCGATGCACTCGCGATGGTCGAACTCAAAGGTTATGAAAGCCGCGGCATTCATCAGCTTTCCGGTGGACAGAAACAGCGCGTGGCGCTGGCGCGTGCAATCGTGTTTCAGCCACAACTCATTCTGATGGACGAACCGCTCTCCGCGCTCGACAAGCAGTTGCGCGAGACCATGCAGATCGAGTTGCGCAGACTGCATCGGCAGCTCGGCGCGACCATCGTCAACGTGACGCACGATCAACGCGAGGCGCTTACGATGAGCGATCGCGTCGCAGTCTTGAAGGACGGCCGGCTCGTGCAGATCGATACGCCAGAACGCCTATATGACCGTCCCTGCGATGCGTTCGTCGCGAGCTTCATCGGCGAAGCGACGATGCTCGATGTCACGCGCGCCGGCGACGATGCGGTGCGTCTCGGCGACACCGTGCTGCGCACTGCGCACCCTTTGCCGCGCGGCGAAAAGCTATTGCTTGCCGTGCAGACGGAAAAGCTCGTCATCGACGGCGACGAGGGTCGTGCGAATGTGAACTGTCTTTCATGCCGCGTGACGGAAGTGCTCTATCAAGGCGAGAGCCTGCGCGTGTTCGCCGCGCTCGCCGACGGCACCGCGATCAGTCTTCGGCAACCCGGCAGCCACGAGGCGCGCAAGCGCATTCCCGCGCCGGGCGCCTCGATGATCGTCGCGCTCGATCCGCAAGACACGATCGTCGTGTCGGCCTGATTCTTTTTACCGCAACCCGTAGAGGATGAAGCAATGAATCTCACTGATTTCAAGGTCCTGACGTTCGATGTCGTCGGCACGCTGATCAACTTCGAAAAGGGCGTGCTGGATTCTGTGCGCCGGCTGGGCGGCCCGAAGGCAAAGGACTTGACCGATGATCAGATCTTCGCGCCGTATATGGACGGCCGTGCGAAGCATCCGGGCCGTTCGAGCCATGAGATGGCGAACGTCTATCTGTACCTCGCGAAACAACTCGGCTTGCCCGAAGATGCGCAAGCCGCCGCAGCATTTCAGCGCGATGTCCTCGAATGGCCCGCGTTCGAGGACTCCGTCGCTGCATTGAAGCGGCTGCGCAAGCACTTCCGTCTCGTGGCGATGACCAATGCGGATCGCGTCGCGTTGTCGGCTTATACGCACACGCTCGGCAATCCGTTCGACGATACCGTGTGCTGCGATGAAACTGGCGTCGCGAAGCCCGATCCGCAATTCTTCGCCTATAACCGCGGACGTCAGGCGGCGTTTGGCTACAAGTTCGAGGAGATTCTTCATACGGCGCAGAGCCAGTATCACGATATCGGCATCGCGACGAAGCTGGGCTATGCAACGTGCTGGATCGAGCGGCGTCAGGGCATGAAGGGCTTCGGCGCGACGCCGGTGCCCGAGGCAGTCACCACGCCGACCTGGAAGTTCGCGACGCTGGCCGCGCTCGCGGATGCCGTCGACGACGAAGTACGCGCCGTCGCCTGACAATGCGCACCCCAACCATGGCATCGCGCCCGCAACCCGAATCGCTATGGCGGGCGATGGCCGCGCGCGTGCCCGTGATGGACGCGCCGGTCAGCACGGGCGCGCCGCTGGCACGCGACATCGATGTGGAGGTGGCGATCATCGGCGCGGGTTATTCGGGCCTGAGCGCCGCATACGCGCTGCAAAAGCGCGGCGTCGAATGCGCGGTGCTCGACGCGAATCCGGTCGGCTGGGGCGCGAGCGGGCGCAATGGCGGCGTGGTGTCGTCGAAGTTCCGGCTGTCTTTTCCGGCCATCGCGGGCGCGCATGGCATCGATGTGGCCAAGCGCATGCATCGGCTCGCACATGACGGCGTGCGTGCGGTCGAGGCGTTCATCGACGAATTCAAGCTGACGCGCGTGCAATTCGAGCACACGGGCAGCTTGCGCTGCGCGCATACGGAGCGCGCGCTCTCATCGATCTGTGCCGAAGCGGACTGGGTGCGCACGATGCTCGGCGATGCTTCGATGACCGTGCAGTCTCACGCGCAAGTGCAGCATGAGACGGGCGCGAAGGGTTTCGTCGGCGGCGTGCTGAGCGCGGATGCGGGCACGATTCTGCCGCTCGAATACGTACGCGGCATAGCGGCGGGCCTGACCACGCGCGGCGTGCCGATCTACGAAGCGACACCGGTGATCGACATGGCGCGCGCGCAAGACGGCCGCGTGCTTTTGCGGGCGCCAGGCGGGGCGGTGCGCGCGAAGCAGGTGATCGTCGCCACGAACGCGTACTCGAATCTGACCGACGCCACGGCTTCCTATCATCGTGAACTGGTGCCGTTCAGAAGCGCGATGATCGCAACGGCGCCGCTGTCGCCTGAGCTCGATTCGCAACTCATGGTGCATCGTCGCAGCTATACGGAAACGCGCCGCATGATGAAGTGGTTCCGTAAAGTCGATGGCCGCGTGCTCTTCGGCGGACGCGATGCATTCGGCAAGGAAGGCGAGCCGACCGGGTTCGACGCGCTGCAACGCGCAATGGTCGCGCTCTTTCCGCAATTGAAGGATGTGGCGGTGGAATATCGCTGGTCGGGTTATGTCGGCATGACGTTCAACGCGCTGCCGCATGTCGGCCGCAGCGACGACGCCACCACATTCTGTCTGGGCTACAACGGCACGGGCGTCGCGATGGCGAGCCTCATCGGCCAGCACGCGGCGGCGCTGGCGCTCGGCGACAAAGCGGAGCTGGCGATGCTCGCACAAGACGGCTTGCGGCCCGTGCCGTTCCATGCGCTGCGCGCGCCGGGCGTGAGGCTCGTCGCCGCGTGGTATCAGTTTCTCGACGCCGTGGGTGCATGATGACGACAGCCAAACGGATTCTCCAGGACACCGCCGTGATGCAAGCCGCGACGATCGACCCTTCGATGCGCCATCAGCGTCGTGAAGATCGCGCGATGCTGCTGTTGATGGTGCCCGCGCTGCTCGTGGTCGTCGTGCTGCTCGTGGCGCCGCTCGTATGGTTGTCGTGGCAGTCCTTCTATCACGATGGCGTGTTGTCGCTCGCGAACTACAGGCGCGTCTTCACGGGCGCGTATCTCGACACATTTCTGCTGACGTTCAAGCTGAGCGTCATCGTGACGGCCATCACGCTATTGCTTGGCTATCCGGTCGCGTACTTCGCGGCATCGATATCGCCGCGATGGAGCGCGCTCGTGCTCGGCATGGTGATCCTGCCGTTCTGGACCAGCGTGCTCGTGCGCACCTACGCATGGCTCGTGCTGTTGCAACGCACAGGCCTCATCAACAAGGCGCTGATCGGTGCGGGCCTGATCGACCGGCCGTTGCAGCTTTCATATAACCAGTTCGGCACCATCATCGCAATGGTGCATATCCTTCTGCCGTTCATGGTGCTGCCTCTCTATTCCGCGATGCAGAAGATTCCGCCGAATCTCTCGCAGGCGGGCGCGAGTCTCGGCGGATCGCCGTTGCATGTGTTCTGGCGCGTGTTCCTGCCGCTGTCGATGAGCGGCGTGCTCGCGGGCGTGACGCTCGTGTTCGTGCTATGCCTCGGCTTCTACATCACGCCGGAACTAATGGGTGGCGGCAAGTCGATGATGGTGTCGATGATCGTGAGCCGCAACGTCGAGATCTACAACAGCTGGGGCGCGGCGAGTTCGGTGAGCGTGGTGCTGCTCATCTGCGTGTTCGCGATCTTCTACGGCGTGAGCCGCGTGATTCCGCTCGAAAAGACGCTGGGGGCGAAATGAACCCGATATCGTTTGGCCGCGTGACCCTGGGCGCAACGGTGATGCTGATACTCGCGTTTCTGATGATTCCGGTGATCATCGTCGTGCCGCTTTCTTTTTCCGACGCGCGCTTCCTGACGTTTCCCCCGCCGGCATATTCGTTGCGCTGGTATCACACGTTCTTCGATAACCCCGCGTGGATCGATGCCGCCAAGACCACGTTCGCAGCTTCGACGTGCGCGGCGCTCATCGCGACGCCGGTCGGCGTCGCGGCGGCTTATGGCATTCAGTACGGATCGCACTGGTCCTTGCGCTATCTGCGACCGCTGTTGATGCTGCCTTTGATGGTGCCGATCATCATCGTAGCGGTGGGCGTGTTCTTCGTATTCACGCAGATGGGTTATGTGAACACGCTCGGCGGCCTCATCATCGCGGATACGATGCTCGGTTTGCCTTATGTGCTGATTTCCGTCGGCGCGGATTTGCGCACGTTCGATCGCACGCAGGAGATGGTCGCGCGCAGTCTCGGCATGAACCGCTTTCGCGCATTCATGGCGGTGACGCTGCCGCAGATCAAGGCCAGCGTGATTTCCGGCGCGGTGTTCGTGTTCATTCAGGCGCTCGATGAAACCGTCGTTGCGCTGTTCATTTCCGGCGGCAATAATCAGACGCTTACGCGCCGCATGTTCGTGACGTTGCGCGATGAAATCGATCCGACCATCGCCGCCATCAGCACGATGCTGACGGCGCTGACCTTGTGCCTCGTGATGATCGTCGTCGTGAGCAGGCGTTCATCGTCGGCCGCGCGGGCCTGACTCTTTCGCTACGGAAAAACATGCGACATCTACAGCAGTTCTATATCGACGGCGAATGGGTCGAGCCTTTCGGCAGCATGCGTTTGCCCGTCATCGATCCATCGACCGAAGAAGCGATCGGCGAAGTCGCGCTCGGCGATGCACGCGATGTGGATCGCGCGGTGGCAGCGGCGCGGCGCGCGTTCGTGTCGTTCTCGCAGACGCGCGTGGCAGAGCGCGTCGCGTTGCTCCA
>NZ_JALQDH010000075.1:0-1174 GCF_023631365.1 Caballeronia sp. INML2
CGCGCGGTGGCAGCGGCGCGGCGCGCGTTCGTGTCGTTCTCGCAGACGCGCGTGGCAGAGCGCGTCGCGTTGCTCCAGCGTCTGCTCGAAGCGTATCTCGCGCGTTACGACGAGATGGCCCAAGTCATCTCGCGCGAGATCGGCGCGCCGGCGAAGCTCGCGCACGCCTGGCAAGCCGGGCTCGGCAAGCGGCATATCGAGGAAACGCTGCGCACGGTCGAGCACTTCCCGTGGCAACGCAAGAAGGGCACGACACTGATCAATCACGAACCGGTGGGCGTGGCCGCGCTCATCACGCCGTGGAACTGGCCGATCAATCAGATCGTGTGCAAGGTCGCGCCCGCGCTCGCGGCGGGCTGCACGGTGGTGCTCAAGCCCAGCGAAGTGTCGCCGATGAACGCGGTGCTGTTCGCGGAAATCATGGATGCGGCAGGCGTGCCCGAAGGCGTGTTCAATCTCGTGAACGGCGACGGCCCGAGCGTCGGCGCGGCGCTGAGCGCGCATCCCGATGTCGATATGGTGTCGTTCACCGGATCGACGCGCGCGGGCATCGAGATCGCGAAACTCGCCGCGCCGACCGTGAAGCGCGTGCATCAGGAACTGGGCGGCAAGTCGGCGAACATTCTGCTCGACGATGTCGATCTCGAAGCCGCCGTTACCGCGGGCGTGAACGCATGCTTCAGCAACAGCGGTCAATCGTGCAATGCGCCGACGCGCATGCTCGTGCCCGCATCGCGGCATGACGAGGCAGTCGGGATCGCCTTGCGTGCGGCCGGCAAGCATCGCGTGGGACCGGCCGGCGATCCGGCGACGACGATGGGCCCCGTGGTCAGCGATGTCCAGTTCGGGCGTGTGCAGCGGCTGATCGATATCGGCATCGAAGAGGGCGCTTCATTGGTAACGGGCGGCCCCGGACGTCCCGATGGATTCGAACGCGGCTATTACGTGAAGCCGACGGTGTTCGCGAACGTGCATCCGTCGATGACGATCGCGCGCGAGGAAATCTTCGGCCCGGTGCTCGCGATCATGCCGTATCGCGATGAGGAAGACGCGATCGCCATCGCCAACGACACGCCTTACGGACTGGCGGCTTATGTGCAGTCGAAGGATCAGGAACGTGCGCGGCGCGTGGCCATGAAAATGCGCGCGGGCAGCGTCTACGTGAATTATCCGG
>NZ_JALQDH010000076.1:0-14902 GCF_023631365.1 Caballeronia sp. INML2
TCAGCAAAGAACTCGGCCGCGCTGAAATGGGCGCTATCGTCGGCGGCGCAAGCATCTTCCAGAACAACGGCATCAACTACAACTCGATCAGCGGCTTTGCCTTCGCCAGCCCGCAAACCAACGTCGCCCCGGTGACGCAGGTCGATGCCTCGCAGCACACCGACGTCGACGTGAAGAACATCACCAAGTCGCTCTCTTCCGTCGGCAGCCTGCTCGGCGGCGTCGCGGTCTGATCGCTCGCCTCATCGAATCCACACCATCATTCCGGAGAACCATCATGTTGAAAATCGACAACCTCGCTGTCAGCAAAGAACTCGGCCGCGCTGAAATGGGCGCTATCGTCGGCGGCGCGAGCATCTTCCAGAACAACGGCATCAACGCCAACTCGATCAGCGGCTTTGCCTTCGCCAGCCCGCAGATCAATGTGGCGCCGGTGACCCAGGTCGATGCATCGCAGTACACCAACGTCGATCTGAAGAACGTCACGAAGTCGCTCGACGCCATCGGCAGCCTCCTGCACGGCGTAAAGGTCTGAAGCAGCACCGTCGACAGGAGAAGGAACAAACGTGCTTCCTTCTCCTCTCTTCACGCTTCGGTGTCGGTGCGAAGAGATCGAAAAGCAGATAGCCTGAAGGACACCTGTTCACAGCATTGCCATGAAGCGCGCCGTTCGCGCGCCGATTTCACACCACGGTTATCATCGGCTTCGTCACCCCTCCGAGCGTGAAGCCATGAGCACACTTCCTTATCGCAGCGCCCTCATCATCGGTGCCGGGAGCGGCATCAGCGGCTCTCTCACCCGGCGTCTGCGCGCCGAGGACATTCCCGTCGTCATCGCGGCGCGCAACGTCGACAAGCTTTCAATACTCGTCGATGAAACCGGCGCAATCGCCCTGCCCGTCGATGCCTCCGATGCCGGCCAGACGGCAGCGCTCTTCGCCGAAACCGACAAACGCATCGGCGCCCCGGAAATCGTGATCTACAACGCGAGCGGGCGCACTCGCGGGCCGATCGCCGAGCTCGACGCAGCGGAGGTCGAACAGGCTGTCGCCGTCTCGGCGCTCGGCGCGTTCCATGCGGTCCAGCAGGCGGCGCGGCGCATGATTCCCGCGGCCAGGGGCGCGATCCTGCTGACCGGCGCGACCGCCGGCGTGAAGGGATTCGCGCTGTCCGCGCCATTTGCCATGGGCAAGTTCGCGTTGCGCGGCCTAGCGCAGAGCGCCGCACGCGAACTGGCGCCGAAGGGCATTCATGTCGCGCATTTCGTCATCGATGGCAGCGTTCGCTCCGACGGCCGCGCCGATCCGCCCGATGCGCCGGACAGCACGCTCGATCCCGATGCCATCGCGCAGACCTATCTGGACGTCCTGCGTCAGCACCGCAGCGCATGGACCTGGGAAATCGAGCTGCGGCCGTGGGTGGAGAAGTTCTGAGCATCAACCTTCGGCAGCGCCCGCCCGTATCTCCTTCACGCCGCGCCCGAGCCGCCGGCGCAACAGCGTGCGCAAGGTCGCGCCGTCCGCATAGCCGACCTCGGCGGCGATCGCCTCGATATCGAGCTGGCTCGAACGCAGCAGATGCACGGCCCGCTCGACACGAAGGTCCTGAAAGTACGACAGCGGCGACTTGCCGAGCACCGCTTCGATACGCCGCTGCAACGTGCGCGTGCTCGTCGCCAGCGCGTGCGCGGCCGCCTCGAGCGAAAAGCCCTGCGCGAGCCGCGCGCGCGCCCAGCGCTCGAAGCGCTCGACCATCGGGTCCGCGCGCGCCAGATGATCCGGAATCATGTAAGGCGCCTGCGACGGACGCGCGTCCACGATCAGATAGCGCGCCACCGTCGCGGCCAGTGCGGGGCTCGCCTGATTTATCAGCCACAGCGCGAGATCGAGATGCCCCATCGCAGCACCCGCCGTCGTGAACTCGCCCGATGGCACGAGCATGCGCGCGCTGTCGAGGCGCACGGCCGGATAGCGTTGTCGAAACAATGGCGCGAGCCACCAGCTCGTCGTGGCCTCGTGACCGTCCAGCAAGCCGGATTCCGCCAGCACGAACGTGCCGATGCACGCCGCCGCGATCTTCACGCCGTCCGCGTGCTGCTGCGTGAGCAGCTGCATGGCATCGATCACGTCGCGGCGAGCGAGCGCCGGCAGCAGTTGAGCGGGCATCTTGGTGGCGGGCGCCGGCACGATCAACCAGTCGGGGCGCGTCATCGCGCTCGCTGGCTTGACCGGCACGCGCATGCCGAGCGCGGTGCGCACGTCGCGCCTCACGCCGATCAATTCGATTTCGAAGCGCGGGCCGGCGCCCGGCTCCAGCATGTCGGCCAGCTCGTTCGCGATGGTGAAGGCGTCGAGCACGGCGGACAGCGCCGTGTCGAATACGCCGTCAAGGGCGAGAACCATCGTTCGCATGGCGTGAATGATTCTAAAAGTGTCATTTCCGACAATAGCCGGAGTGCGTCGAACTGTCTAGAGTGACGCTTATCCGATCAACTTTCTCATCCGGAGCAGACATGAGCTTTCCGACGCAAACGGGACTCGACCGCCCGATCTGGACCGCGCTGACCACGAAACAGGCGCATCTCGGCCTCGGCGATGCGCTCGCGCGGCGTTTCCATACGGAGGTCGCGCCTTTCGCGGCGATCGCGTCGGACACGCCGGACGCATGGCGCGCGCTGCACGCGCTGTTGCAGCCCGGCGAGCTGGTCGCCATGCTGTCGGCGGATGCGGTCGCGGGCATCGATGCCCTGGAGGCGAAGCGCGTCGGCACGATTCATCAGATGGTCGCGACGCGGCCCTTCACGCAAGGCGTCGACGACAGCGGCGTGATCGCCCTAGGCCCCGCCGATGTCGACGACATGCTCGCGCTCGTGCAACGAACCAAGCCGGGCCCGTTCGGACGGCGCACGCGCGAGATGGGCCGCTACATCGGGATTCGCGAACACGGGGAGCTCGTCGCGATGGCGGGAGAACGCATGGCCATCGACGGTTATGTGGAGATCAGCGCGGTGTGCGTCGACGAACGCTGTCGCGGGCGCGGTCTCGCCGGCCGGCTGATGAACATCCTGCGCGGTGAAATCGGGCTGCGCGGCGATACGCCGTTCCTGCATGTGTTCAGTCACAACGAGAGCGCCATCGGCCTGTATGAACGGCTCGGCTTCCAATTGCGCCACGCGTTCGTGCTCACGCAGGTCAGTCACGCCGCGCCCGGCGCCGCGCGTTGATGTCTTTTGCAACGGCCCGGCGCACGCCGCTCGCGGCCGTCTGCCGCCGATGATCGCTCACGCGGCGCGGTCGAGCCATGCGCGCCAGCCGCCGTACTGCGTGATATCGACGGCGCCGTTGAGCGCATGCGCCTCGCAGACGAAGCCGGTTTCCCAGCGGCCGTCCGCGAGTTCGACCTTGCCGAGCGCGAGCGGCGCGGGAATGCCCGCGAGAAACGAGCCGACCTCCGCGCTCGGCAACGCCCACACTTCGACCGCGATCGCCGCCCCGTTCGCATCGTCGCGCATCATGCCGGGCCGTTGAACCGGCCCGCCCGCGAGTGCAAACAGGCGATAACGCGGCGCGCTCGATGTCGCTTCGACGAGGCGCGCGCCGCGTGCGGCCAGTTGCCCGTTCAGCGGCAAACCCGTGAGATGCGCGCCGCATACGACGAGCTTCATCCTGTCGTCACGCGCGGCGCGCGCGGGCGTATCGCCGTCCTGCCGCGCGCCGCCGACGAGCGGCACGGCGAGCTTGCGATGCAACGCATCGGCGACGCTCAGCAGATATTGATCGGTGAAAGCGCGGCCGAAAAGCGTCACGCCCCACGGCAGGCCATTGCGCATGAACCCCGCGGGCGTCGCGACGGCGGCGTAATCGAGCAGATTCATGAAGTTTGTGTAATGCCCGAGCAGCGAATTCGCGCCGATCGGATCGCGCTCGAGCTCGGCGAGCGTGACCGCACGCGGGATCGATGGCGTCAGCACGCAATCGAGATCCGCGAGTACGGCGTCGCAACGCTGCTTCAATGCCTGAAGCCTGTATTGCGCGCGAAACGCATCGACGGCGGTGACGCCCGGCGCCTTCGCGAGCACGTCGCGGATCACGGGCAGCACGGCATCGGGCTGCGACTCCATCAGCGCGCCGGCGACGCTATAGCGCTCCGCGACCCACGGCCCTTCGTAAAGCAGACGCGCGGCTTCGATAAAAGGCGCGACGTCGATGTCGATCGCCTCGCCGCCGAGCGCTTCGAGCGCCGCGCGCGCGTTCGCGAAGAGCGCGGGACTTTCGTCGCAACCGGCGAACTCGAGTTGACGCGGCACGCCGAAACGAAAGCGCGCCACCGTGCCGAACGCGGCGGCATCGTTCCATTGCGGATTCGCGCGGCTGTACGGATCGGCGGGATCGTGGCCTGCCGTGAGCGCGAGCAGCGTGCTCGCCTCGCTCGCCGTCGCGGTGAAATAGGTCACGCAATCGAGCGTGCGGCACGCGGGCACGACGCCCGCCGTCGAGAGCAGGCCCTTCGTCCCCTTCGTGCCGACGAGATTGTTCAACGCAGCGGGCACGCGGCCCGAGCCGGCGGTATCGGTGCCGAGCGAAAAGCTCGCGACGCCCAGCGCGACGGCCAGCGACGACCCCGCGCTCGATCCGCCGGAAGGATAGTCCGCAAGCACGCTGTTGCGGCACTTTCCGTACGGCGAGCGCGTGCCGTTCAGTCCGGTCGCGAACTGGTCGAGATTGGTCTTGCCGACAGGCACCGCGCCGAGCGCGATCAGCCGCGCGACGAGCGTCGCAGATCGCTGCGGCGTGTACGCGAACGCGGGGCAGGCGGCCGTTGTCGGCACGTTCGCGAGATCGATGTTGTCCTTGATTGCGAAGGGCACGCCGTAAAGCGGCAGCGAATCGATGTCGCGTGCATCGAGCGCCGCGAGATACGGCTCGATTTCGTCGTCGTCCAGCAGATGAATGAAGAGCCGATAGTCGGCGTTCAACGCGCGAGCGCGCGTGCGCAATGCGCCGATCAGCGCGCGCGGCGTCGCACGGCCTTCGCGATACGCGGCGCGCAAGGCGGGAAGACGCAGGTCGAATGAATCCATGTCCGATGATTCCTTGTTGGTCTGAAGTGTGTCACGCGCGCTGTTCGATCACGACGACGCGCTGCCCCGCGCGAACCGACGAACCCGGCGCAACGTGAACTTCTCCGACGATGCCCGCACACGGCGCGATAACCGATATTTCCATCTTCATCGATTCGATGACGACGAGCACGTCGCCCGCTTCGACGCTCGCGCCGGCCTCGACGCGCACCTGCCACAGATTGCCCGCAATTTCGCTATCGACGGCGATCTGGCCATCGGCGAGCGGCACGACGTCCGCATCGGCGGCGACGGGTGCATCGAGCGCCGTCTCGTCGCTGCCCGCTTCGTGCCAGCGTTGCCGCTCCGCCTGAAACGCCGTTTGCTGATGCGCGCTAAATTGCGCAATGCCGTCCGCTTCGCGATCGAGAAACGCCTGATAGCCGGCGAGAGACAGCTCTGTCTCCTCGATCTTCAGCGGATACCGCCCAAGCGGAAACGCCTCGCGTATGCGCAGCAGCTCGTCGGCGGAGACTTCGTAGAAGCGGATCTGATCGAAGAAGCGCAACAGATACGGACGTCCCGCGAAATCCGCGACGTCGCGATAGCGGTTCCACATCTGCAACGTACGCCCGACGAACTGATACCCGCCCGGCCCTTCCATGCCGTACACGCACAGATACGCGCCGCCGATGCCGACCGAGTTCTCCGCCGTCCACGTGCGCGCGGGGTTGTACTTCGTCGTCACGAGCCGATGACGCGGATCGAGCGGCGTTGCGACCGGCGCGCCGAGATAGACATCGCCCAGGCCCATCACGAGATAGCTTGCATCGAACACGACGCGCTTCACGTCGTCGATCGAATCGAGCCCGTTGATGCGGCGGATGAACTCCAGGTTGCTCGGGCACCACGGCGCGTCCTTGCGCACGGTGGTCATGTACTTGTCGATGGCGAGCCGGCACGCGGGATCGTCCCACGAGAGCGGCAGATGCACGACGCGCGACGGCACGCGCAAGTCCTTTTGCAGCAGCACGCTTTGCCATGCCGACGCGACGTGCTCCAGCAGCGTGTCGAGCGGCAATCGTTCCGGCTGATAGTGAATCTGCAGCGAGCGGATGCCGGGCGTCAGATCGACCACGCCCACCAACTGCAATGCTTCGAGCGATTGCATCAACGCATGGCCGCGAAAGCGCAGCACGAGATCGAGTTCGGGCGGGCCGATTTCGAGCAGCAGATGCGTATCGCCGGACAGACGCGCGACGAGCCGTTCATCGCCTTCGCCGATGCTCAATACGATCGGCGATTGCAATGGCGTTTGCCGTGCAGGGTCTTTGCGCGCGGTCGCGATATCGACGGGAACGAAGCGCACCTTGTCGCCCGCCTTCAACTGGCCGATCTGCCACAGGTCCGCTTCGATCACGGTGACCGGACATACGAAACCGCCGAGGCTCGGACCGTCTGGACCGAGAATCACGGGCATGTCGCCGGTGAAATCGATCGCGCCGACGGCATACGGATTGTCGTGAATGTTCGAGGGATGCAGACCCGCTTCGCCGCCATCGGTACGCGCCCACTCGGGCTTCGGACCGATGAGACGCACACCGGTGCGGCTCGAATTGAAGTGCACTTCCCAGTCGGTTTCGAAGAAGCGCTCGATATAGGACGCAGTGAAGTATTCCGGCGCGCCGTGCGGACCATAGATCACGCGCAGCACGCGCACATCGTCGAGTCGATGCGTGAGCGTGTCCGGCAATGTCGCGCCGGTTTCACGGCTCGTCAGCGGATGAACATGCAAAACGTCGCCCGCACGCAATGCGCGCCCGCCATGGCCGCCGAACTGGCCGAGCGTGAACGTGCTGCGGCTGCCGAGATAGTGCGCGACATCCAGCCCGCCACGCACGCACAGATACGCACGCGCGCCCGCGCCGCGGATGGTGCCGAGCGCGAGCGTGGACCCGGCTGCGACGAGGAAGGTCGTGTTCATCGGCTGCGCGATGTCGTCGAGCATGACGGGCAGCGTTGCGCCCGTTATCGCCACGACCGCATCCGTGTTGAAGCGCAGCGTCGGACCGCTCATCGTGATTTCGAGCGCGGCGGCATCTTCGCCATTGCCGAGCAGACGATTGCCGAGCTCCAGCGCGCGACCGTCCATCGGGCCGGATGGCGGCACGCCCACCGCCCAATAACCTTGCCTTCCCGGATAGTCCTGCACGGTCGTTTGCGTGCCGCCGCTCAGCACTTCGAATGTCGATGCGCGATAGCGCAAGCCTTCGAGACAACGCGTCCACGGATGACCGCTTGCGAACGGCGCATCCGCGAGAATCTGCCGCAGATAACCGCGATTCGTTTCGACGCCATAGATGCGCGTCGCGTCGAGCGCGGCATCGAGCGCATGACGCGCCGCGTCGCGCGTGGGTTGCCACGCGATCAGCTTCGCGAGCATCGGATCGAACCACGGCGGCACGTCGCAACCCGCCTCGATCCATGTGTCGATGCGCAACGCGCGGCCATCGGATGACGGAAACGACACGTCGGTGAGCAGACCCGGACAGGGCTTGAAATCGCGGCCCGGATCTTCCGCATAAAGACGCGCCTGGATTGCATGACCGCGCGGTGCGAGATCGCGCGAAAGCGTATCGAGTGCGGGCAACGTGCCCGCTGCAAGCTCGATCATCCAGCGCACCAGATCCACGCCCCACACCTGTTCGGTCACGCCATGCTCTACTTGCAGACGCGTGTTGACTTCGAGGAAATAGAAGCGCGACGCATCGCTGTCATAGACGAATTCGACCGTGCCCGCCGAGCGATACGACACCGCACGCGCAAGCCGGATCGCAGCGTCGCAGAGCGCGGTTGCCATGCCCTCGGGGAGATTCGGCGCAGGCGTTTCTTCGAGCACCTTCTGGTTGCGCCGCTGCACCGAGCAGTCGCGCACGCCGAGCGCGATGGCTTCGCCCTTGCCGTCGCCGAACACCTGCACTTCGAGATGCCGCGCGCGCTCGATGTACTTCTCCAGGAACACGCCCGCATCGCTGAAGTTGTTCTGACCGAGGCGCCTGACGATATCGAACTGCGCGGCGAGCTCGTCGCTGGAACGGCATACACGCATGCCGATGCCGCCGCCGCCCGCGGTGCTCTTCAGCATCACCGGGTAACCGATGCGCTGCGCCGCTTCGAGTGCGGTGTCGATGTCATCGAGGAGGCCCGTGCCTTCGAGCATCGGCACGCCCTGTTCAGCGGCGATCGCGCGTGCGGTGTGCTTCAGCCCGAAGGCGCGCAATTGCGCCGGCGTCGGCCCGATGAACGCGATACCCGCCGCTTCGCACGCTTGTGCAAACGACGCGTTCTCCGACAGAAAGCCGTAGCCCGGATGAATCGCCTGCACACCTTCTTCGCGCGCGATATCGAGAATCTTCGCGATGTCGAGGTAGGTGATGCTCGCGGCGCCATCGCCGAGGCTGCGTGCCGTATCGGCGAGACTGACGTGGCGGCTCGCGCGATCCGCTTCGCTATAGACGGCGATACCAGCGACGTTCAGCTCGCGCAACGTGCGCAGAATGCGGCACGCGATCGCGCCGCGATTCGCGATGAGGACTTTGTCGAACATGCGTGGACGTTCAATGCGTGGGCGGGCCGTCCCGCCACGTGAGCATGCATGCCGGGGTCGTCCCCGGCAGGTAGGCGTTCAGTGTGTTCAGTGCTTCGCGTGGCGTTCGATCGACAACAGACGCTCGGCGCGCGCTTTCATCATCGTGTAGAGCCAGCGGCGCAAGGTGCTCAGTTCCATATCGTCAGCTCCGCCGGAGTCGGGTTGTACGCGTTGCACGGATTGTTCAGTTGCGGGCAGTTCGAGATCAGCACGATCACGTCCATCTCGGCGCGCAGCTCGACGTACTTGCCCGCGCCCGAAATGCCGTCCTCGAACGTGAGGCCGCCTTCCGCCGTCACCGGCACATTCATGAAGAAGTTGATGTTCGCGGCGATGTCGCGCTTCGAGAGTCTTCCGTCGTGCGCGCAGGCTCGCAGATAGTTGTCTCTGCAACTATGCATGTAGCGCTTCTCCAGCGCGTAGCGCACCGTGTTGCTTTCCTGCGCGCACGCGCCGCCGAGCGTGTCGTGCCGGCCGCAAGTGTCCGCGATGATCGTCAGCATCGGATTGCCGAGGTTCGAATAGAGCACGGTGCCCGTCGTCAGATAGAGGCTTTGCTGACGGCGTAACGTGCGTTGCGCGTCATAACGTTCGCGCGGATCGGCTGCGCTGTAGAAGAGCGTGTCGATGGCCTGATTGCCATCGACATCGCGAATGCGCAACGTCTGCCCCGCCTTCAGTTCCTTGAGCCACGGTTCGCCCGCGGGCAGCGTTTCGCGAAAGACCGCCTCGGCGGGATCGAGCTTGCTGGCCGTGAGATTGGATGTCGTCATGCGCGCCTCTCGCTCAGAGAAAGAATCGTTCGGTGTTGATGAAGCCGCGCGTGTTTTCATCGCACGACGTCCGGCATATTTCCGCGACTTGCGCGTCGGCGTTGCGCAGCGCGAGCTGCACCGGCTTCGGCGCGTATTCGGGATTCGGGTCGAGCGGATGCTGGATCGCTGTCAGCACGACGAGCGTGTTCATCGGCGCATAAAGTTCGATGTAGTCGCCCGCCTGCGAATTGCCCTGCACGAAGCTCAACGCGCCGGCATCGGTCACGTCGACGCGGCTGAAAAGATTCAGCGTCATCAACAGATCCGCGATGCCGAGGCCCCATTTGCCCAGTTCGACGAGCAGGTTGTCCGTGCCGTTGCGATAGAACGCGTTGCGCAGTTCCTGATAGCGGCCTTCGCCGTACTTCTCGAACACTTCCGCCGCATTCGATACACCGGCGAGGCTGTCGTGCCATCCGCACGTATCCGCGACGATCGCGGCAAGCACGCGCCCCATGTCGGAATAGAGGCAATGGCCCTTCGTCAGCTTCGCGGTGTGCTGGCATTTGAGCGTATCGGGAAGATTCAGACGCTCGCTTTTTTCGGCGGCATTGAACAGCAGCATGGCGACGTTCGCGCCGCCGCGCATGTCGGTGATGCGCAGCAACTGGCCGCGCTTCACGATCAGCGACGCGTGGCCGCCACCGGGAATCGTTTCTTCGAGCAGGATGTCGTTCATGTGTTATGTCCTTTCGATCATGCGGGAACGGCCAAGAGCGGCGGAACTTCCATCGCCGGCTGCGCTTCGCGCACGCCGTTGCGTTCGAGCGGAATGTCGTAAGTGATGCGCGCGCCGTACGCCTGCGGCGCTTGCGGGTCGATGCGAACCTTGTCGAACACCAGCACGCGGCTGCCGAGCGTGAAGCCTTCCTTCAGGTCGTGCGTGACCATGAAGACGGTCAGCTTCGCTTCGCGCCAGAGGCCCGTCAGCAGTTCGTGCATGTCGCGACGGATGCCCGGATCGAGCGCGCCGAAGGGTTCGTCGAGCAGAAGCACGCGCGGCTTCATCACGAGCGCCTGCGCGAGCGCGAGGCGTTGCTGCATGCCGCCCGAGAGTTGATGCGGATATTTGTCGAGCGAATCGGCAAGGCCGACGCGCGCGAGCATCGCGACGGCTTCATCGCGTGCGAGACGCCGGCGCGCGCCGAAAAGACGCCCTGTGAAAGGCGCATGGGGCAGCTCGAGCCCGAGCATCACGTTGCGCACCACGCTCAGATGCGGAAACACCGAATAGCGCTGATACACGACGCCGCGATGCAGGTCCGGCTCCGACGGCAAGGGCTCGCCATCGAGCAATATCTCGCCGCGCGTGGGACGTTCCTGACCGAGCAGAAGGCGCAGAAACGTCGACTTGCCGCAGCCCGACGCGCCGACCATCGAGCAGAACTCGCCTTGCGCGATGCGCAGATTGAGCCGCTCCAGCACGACCTGATCGTCGTATTGCTTCCACAGGTTGCGGATCTCGATCATGCGCGGCCTCCGTTGTACCAGGGGAACGCCCATTGCGTGAGACGGCGCAGCGCTTCGTCGATGAGCCATGCGAGCAGGGTGATCCACGCGACGTAGGGCAGGATCACGTCCATCGCGAGATAGCGGCGCACGAGGAAGATGCGATAGCCGAGCCCATCCGTCGATGCAATCGCTTCGGCTGCGATCAGGAACAGCCACGCGGAACACAACGCGAGCCGCAGTGCGATCAACAGACGCGGCAGGAGTTGCGGCACGATCACGCGCAGGATGAGCGTCCAGCTCGACGCGCCGAGCGTCTGAGCCTTGATCCACAATTCCTCGGGAATATCGCGCGTGCGCTGTTGCAGATCGCGGATCATCATCGGCGTGATGCCGATCACGATCAGCACGACCTTCGACAGTTCATCGAGGCCGAACACGATGAAAAGTATCGGCAGAACGGCGAGCGGCGGAATCATCGATATCACCGTGATGAACGGCGAAAGCGTCGCGCCCGCGAGCGGAATGCTGCCCGTCACGATGCCGAACACTAGAGCGATCGCCGCGCTCGCGACCAGCCCGATGCCGAGACGCTTCATGCTCGATACCGTGTCGCTCAGCATCAGATGCTCGCCCGTGCGCTTGTCCTCCGTGAACGCGTACTCGTTGAGCGCGGCCTTCATCTGTGTCGCGGACGGCAACAGCTTGTCGTCGGGGTTCGCCTGCAGACGAATCGACGACCCGGTGAAATACACCGCGACGAGCACGATGAACGGCAGCAGCAACAGCATCAGACTGCCGGTGCGGCCGGGATGTCGGTTGATGAGCCGCATGGGCCTCTCCTCTTCAGAACGGCGCGCCGCTCACAGCTTGCCTTGCGCGGCCATGCGCACGTAGGTCGGATCGAAACGCAGCTTCAGATTGCTTTTGCTACCGACGATCACGTTGTTTTCGAACGCCATGCCGACCGCGCCCGCGTTCGGTGCGCCCTTGCCGAGCAGGCCGTGATCGAACGAGAACTGTGCGACGCGCGTCATGATCTTCGGCATGTTCGGGCTCGTGGCGAAGTCGAGCGCCTGTTGCGGCGTGTAGAAGAGCGCGGTAGTCGAGAGTTGCGACTTGTAGCCGGCGAGGTCGGTGCCCGATGCCTTGGCCATCGACGCGAGCGCGGCTTCGCTCTCCGGCGACGAGCCATGCATCGTCTGCATGATCTCGAACCATGCGCCGGTAAGCGCTTTGCCGAGCGCGGGGTTGTCGTGCAGCGTCTTCGTGTTGACGACCATCATGTCCATGATCTCGCCCGGAATGCGGCTCGAATCGAACACTTCGGTGACGTTGGGCTTCGCCTTGAGGTCGGCGAGCATCGGGTTCCATGTGACCGCGTTGTGCACGTCGGCGGTTGCGAATGCGCCGGAGATATCGGCATCCGACGTGTTGACGGTCTTGATGTCGCGTTCGCTCATTCCAGCCGATTCGAGCGCGCGCGCCAGCAGATAGTGCGAAACCGAAAGCTCGACGAGGTTGACCGACTGGCCCTTGAGATCGGCGACCTTCTTGCCCGCGCCCTTGATGAGCACGCCGTCGTTGCCGTTGGAGTAATCGCTGACGATCAGCGCCGTGCTGTCCACACCGCCCGTCGCCGGAATGGTGAGCGCGTCCATGTTGGTCATCGCGCAACCGTCGAACTTCCCGGCGGTGTATTGATTGATCGATTCGATGTAGTCGTTGAGCTGCACGACATCGACATTGATGCCGTACTTCTTCGCCCATTTGGACATGATGCCCTGCGTCTTCGCGTAGCCCCACGGCATCCAGCCGGCGTAGATGGTCCAGCAGACCTTGAAGTCCTTGCGGGCCTGAGCGAACGAGGGCGTGGAGAAACAGAGGGAGAGAGCGACGGCGGCAGCGGCGAAAAAGCGGACGCGCATGAGATTGACCTCGCATTGAACGGTTATCGACGGCAGGAGCGGCGCGACGCATCGCGTTCTCTCCCGGGCTTTTTTCCCGCCGTGTAACCTCGTTCGAGGTCGACAACTCTCGGACCAGCATCGCGCATCGAACGTCGATGCGGACCGGAACCCTAGTCATCCATTGCCAGATTGTGACTGCCACTCCTGACATGCTCAATGCGATAAGCGTGCCAACGCTGTAATCTCGCGGCTTCGGCGGCTTGAATATGGATTCGTGCACAGATACGAAGCGCGCCGCGCGACGCGTCTACGCACGCTCGCACCAAACGGGTGCCCGCATTCCAGCGTAATGTCGGAATTCTTCTATCCGGGCGCGCCTGCTTTCGATGGAATACGGGACAGTCAGAGTTCCCGCAGCAACCCGTTCTCTTCTCACATGGGTAACCATCATGTTCAAGCGCGCAACCAGCACCGTTGAAAACGTCGATCCGGAACTCTGGGCGGCGATCACCGATGAAAACCGACGTCAGGAAGATCACATCGAGTTGATCGCGTCGGAGAATTACACGAGCCCGGCCGTGATGGCT
Source organism: Caballeronia sp. INML2 (assembly GCF_023631365.1). NCBI lineage: Bacteria > Pseudomonadati > Pseudomonadota > Betaproteobacteria > Burkholderiales > Burkholderiaceae > Caballeronia > Caballeronia sp. INML2. The sequence goes on from NZ_JALQDH010000076.1 coordinate 13,470, forward strand.
GCGCAAGGCTCGCAGCTCACGAACAAATACGCGGAAGGCTATCCGGGCAAGCGCTACTACGGCGGTTGCGAATATGTCGATGTGGTGGAGCAGCTGGCCATCGACCGCGTGAAGCAGCTCTTCGGCGCCGAAGCGGCGAACGTGCAGCCGAACTCCGGATCGCAGGCCAATCAGGGCGTGTTCTTCGCGATGCTCAAGCCGGGCGACACGATCATGGGCCTGAGCCTCGCGCACGGCGGCCATCTCACGCACGGCTCGCCGGTCAACATGTCGGGCAAGTGGTTCAACGTGGTGAGCTACGGGCTGAACGAAGCCGAGGACATCGATTACGATGCGGCCGAGCAACTCGCCAACGAGCACAAGCCGAAGCTGATCGTCGCGGGTGCGTCGGCGTTTGCGTTGAAGATCGACTTCGAGCGGCTGTCGAAGATCGCGAAGAGCGTCGGCGCATATCTGATGGTCGACATGGCGCACTATGCCGGTCTGATCGCGGCGGGTGTGTATCCGAACCCGGTGCCGCATGCCGACTTCGTCACCACGACCACGCACAAGAGCCTACGTGGCCCGCGCGGCGGCGTGATCCTGATGAAGGCCGAGTTCGAGAAGCAAATCAACTCGGCGATTTTCCCGGGCATTCAGGGCGGACCGTTGATGCATGTGATCGCCGCGAAAGCTGTTGCGTTCAAGGAAGCGCTGTCGCCGGAGTTCAAGGAATATCAGCAGCGCGTCGTCGACAATGCGCGTGTGCTGGCCGAAACGCTCGTGAAGCGCGGCTTGCGCATCGTGTCGGGTCATACCGAAAGCCACGTGATGCTCGTCGATCTGCGGGCGAAGAAGATCACCGGCAAGGCTGCGGAAGCCGCGCTCGGCGCCGCGCACATCACGGTCAACAAGAACGCCATTCCGAACGATCCGGAAAAGCCGTTCGTCACGAGCGGTGTGCGCCTCGGCTCGCCCGCGATGACGACGCGTGGATTCGGTACGAAGGAAGCGGAGATTGTCGGCAATCTTATCGCCGATGTGCTCGAAAGCCCGGAAGATGCGGGGAATCTTGAACGCGTGCGCGAGCAGGTCGCTGAATTGACGAAGCGCTTTCCTGTGTACGGTTGAGGTTCGACTGGCACGACGGGCTTTTGCCGGATCCCGGGTTCTTTTTGGTTTATTAGCGCTGCCCCTGTGCGGGGCGGCAGTCGCTTTCTTTGAAAGGCTTTCGCCGGATCCCGTTTTGTTATTGGTTTATTAGCACTGCCCCTGTGCGGGGCGGCAGTCGCTTTCTTTGCTGCTGCAAAGAAAGTAACCAAAGAAAGCAGCTCGATACGCCCGCGGTCACACGCAGTTTGGCCATGCTTGCCAGCCGATCGTGGGCTGCCTAAGTGTCGCCCTCACAAGACTAATCGGGCTTGGCTCGCGCACGGTCTGTCACCTCGCGCCGC
>NZ_JALQDH010000077.1:0-249 GCF_023631365.1 Caballeronia sp. INML2
GGGCTATAGCGGCTATGACCGCAATGCGCCGGCTTATACGGCCGATGAGATCGCCGCTGAACGGCAGGCCTTTCCCGTCGTGAAGGAATCCGTCGAAGTCGGCAAGCGCGAAGTGCAGACGGGCGGCGTGCGCGTCTATTCGCGGGTGACCGAAACGCCGGTGAGCGAATCGGTGAATCTGCGTGAAGAACACGCGAACATCGAGCGTCGGCCGGTGGATCGTCCGGCGACGGTGGCGGATCTGAAGGA
>NZ_JALQDH010000078.1:0-9730 GCF_023631365.1 Caballeronia sp. INML2
CGACCGCACCTATCCGACCGCTCGTCGATTGACCAGGTCCGTCCGTCTGCCTCGCCGAGATGCCTCACTTGTTTTCGGACAGCCTCGACCCTGAACTGCCGTTCGAATCTGCGCAGCCGTAACGGTCGGTCCCAAGTTGTAGCCGCCCATCATTCAGCTACGATCCCCAGCCAGCGCTTCCCAGGATCAAGGCAAAACTCTTCGCCCTGAATTTTTCCGACGACGAGTTCAATCCCGACTCGCTACAGGTCCTCGAGAGACTTGTTCCGACGCTTCAGCAGGGCCGGTTCGTCGTGCAGCAGGGCACATCGTCGTCGCCGGGACATTTCACCATGACGCGTCCCGACCTGTGGGCGCAGCATGTGGGCGGATTCTTGCAATGGCTGGGCGATACGCCCTCACAAACAGGCAGTAGCGCTGCCCTATAGGTACGAAAGAACGGTCGCCTTCGACGAGCATCGGCATCGGCATCGGCATCGGCGGATGGAGCAATACTCGCCCCAGTGCCGAATGACCGTGTGCCGGGTTGACCTGTATTCGGAGAGTCCAAGCAACGCCACGGACGAAGGTATCGAGTCGGGCGAACTGATGCGCATTTTGCCAGACTACTGGCGTCCCGCCGACGTGTGGGCCATATCGACGGCGCGTTCGTCAGCATCTGCGAAAGTGCGCGTGGCCGTGGATTTTCTGCGCAATCAACTCAGCGCGGGTTCATTCGCGTTGCGGCGGCTGTCGTGAAACTCGTCAGCCAGCGATTCTTAGCCGGGCAGCTGCATTTGTCGTGCGCGCGACGCAATGTAGGTACCAGGCCAGCTCGAGTCGATCCAGTTCGGTCCGCCAAGCGGAGTCAATGGCCGTCCTGAGTTCCTTCGACCATGCGCCAGGGACGCCTACTTGGGCCGCACACCGGGAGGAAGTCAAAGGTCACGAAGTCTGCTCATGCAGTCTCGCTGCCTGAGGAATCGCGGTGGTAGCGCGTCGTCGACGACGAAATCGTTGGGCTTGATCTTCAACTTTGCGGATCTTCTTTTTCGCTCTTGTGCAGGAAACGGGAAGGCATGCAGAGGAAGCTACGTAAGGTCGAGCCGATGTTGGCATCTACTCAGACGATACGGGCATTCCACACCACGATCCCTGCGGACCACACAAGCAACGCGACACCGAGCGGCTTGCCGATGAACTTTCCCAAGCGCAAATTCTTCTCGGCCGCCATGATCGCACCCAGCGCAAGCATCCAGCCAACGCTTCCTGTGCCGACGGCGAACATCAGCAACATGAGCGCCCAGCAACAGCCGATGCAGAAAACGCCGTGTCTCGCCCCGAGCAGAAAGCTCTCGCGGCACGGATTCCGGCCGTGCCAATGCTCGATGAGGAACATGAGCGGCGAGCGGCATTTGTCAAGACAACGGTGTTTGAACGTGCTGAATTGATAGACGCCAGCCAGCGCGACGATGGCGGCGCCGATCAGCCACCCCTCCGCGAGCAGCGTCGTCGATCGCTCCACGAGCAGATGGAGTGCGGCATCGAAGCCATGCGCGACAAGCCCGAACGCGGCCCATGCAGCCGCGTAACCAGAGATGAGCAACGCGACTAGCGTGCGCCCTTTGGTGCGTGAGAGGGTCATCCGCCTGAAGCAGTCGAACAAAGGAAAAGCGGTCGGCAACATCATCGCCGCGATCATCAGGAGCCATGCGGCGCTGTGCAGCGACGCTACGATCGTGACGCTGGCAGCGGGCACCGCGCGACATATCGGGCCAACGCCCGGCAGTTCGCTCCAGCTCGCATGATGCAGGTAGCGCGCATACGGCCCAGCATCCCACGACCATAGCGCGATCCACGCACTTGCTATCAAAGTGGAAAAGAGCAACGCGAAAAGCCGCGAGCGAAGGCGCATCTTCACGACGTAAAGCTGAACGATCCCTGAATGGCGTTATGCCCCGTCAAGTCGAGATCAAGATTGAGGGCTTCGTGTCGCAGCCGAAACGAGTTCGCCCGGCCGACGAAGGCGGGCGATCCGGGTATCGTCGAGAAGATGCTATCGACAAGTTTCGTTGGCTCTCCCGTTGGACCCCGATAGGGCTCCAGTTCGGCCTCGATGGTTTCGCCGACCTTCATCCTGCCCTTGCCGTCGACGACCGAATATTCAATCACAGCCCGTTCCACCGATACCATCTCGCCGATCAATTTCACGATATCCGCAAGCGGTCCACCGCGTTCGCCACGGTGCGCGCTCACCAGCGCGTTGAATTGCGCCTCGCTTGCTTGCTCGTCGACATACATTGCGACGCGCCAACCGCCTTTCAGCACGTTGCCAGGAATGAACGCGGCGAACGCGACCGTCACCCCGGACACATCGATATCGTCGATCAAGCCTTGCTCGTAGTGGTAGGCGATCGCGCTCCGGCATATGCCGTTGTCGGGATCTTCCCCAATCCAGCACGGACATAGCACGTTGCATTCGCACACTTCAAGAATGCTGCCCCTCACTCGATAGCTCATATGCGCCTCGTTTGCTGGTTGACTTCAGCCACGAAGAACGTCGTGGGACACTTCTTGTTGTAGGTGTTAAGCGGTCGGGAATCAAAGTCTCCCGAGAAGCGTTTGAATTAAGGGGTTTATTCAGTCACTGCCTTTTCCGCACCGCGAAAAAGCGAGCGGCTGCGTGGGGCAAGCTCGAGCCCGGGGGCTACATGCGTTTCGTCCGACTTCCGTGATCCCCTCTCGTTGCCAGCTTCCGTCAATGCGGTTACCGAGACCATCTGCTCAGCTCGAACCTTCAGATCATCGATGATCCCCAGACGCTCATCCTCTCGCTCCAAGTTCATGCTCGCCACTTCGTCCAGCCGCTTTTGGCTCCGAGCATCTTTGCGATACCGAAAATCGTATTGACAAAGCTCGGTGCTGCCATCCTCGATCTCCCCCACCCGCCGACGATGTTCTCTAATTCTTCCTGTCGTAAGGTTTACCCCGATTTAAACAAAAACCAACAAAAGGGACATTTTGGCTGCTGCATGTAATCGATGTGCAACCCAACTGACGCCACCTTAAAGCGCCGGCTTCTGCGACTGGCGTCGCGCACGCCGCAAAGGAGAGCGATTTGGTCCTGGAACTGGAGCGAGTCAGTGTCGTTTCTGGCGGGCAACCGTATCTTTACGGCGTGGATTTGCGCCTCGTCCCCGGCGCCATCAATGTGCTTCTCGGACCCACGCAGGCTGGCAAAACCGCGCTGATGCGCGTCATGGCGGGTCTGGACAGGCCGAACGGCGGCCGAGTGCTCGTCGACGGCCAGGACGTGACAGGCGTCAGCGTGCGCCAGCGCAATCTCGCGATGGTCTATCAGCAGTTCATCAACTACCCGGCGATGACAGTTTCCGAAAACATCGCCTCGCCTTTGCGCCTGCAAAAAACCGACCCTGCCGAAATCCGCCGGCGCGTGCAGGAAGTCGCAGCCAGACTGCATATCGACCATTTGCTGGAGCGGCGGCCAGGTGAACTGTCGGGCGGCCAGCAGCAGCGCTGCGCGCTCGCGCGCGCACTCGTGAAGCGCACGTCGCTGGTGCTGCTCGACGAGCCGCTCGTGAATCTCGATTACAAACTGCGCGAGGAATTGCGCATGGAACTGTCTACGCTCTTCGCTGACGGCAAGACGACCGTCGTCTACGCGACCACCGAACCTCTCGAAGCGCTACTGCTGGGCGGCTATACGGCAATCGTCGATAAAGGCCGGGTTCTGCAGTTCGGTCCCACTCTCGATGTCTATAACGCACCGGTCAACGTCGCGGCCGCGGCCGTTTTCAACGACCCGCCTATGAACATGCTGACGAGCGACTGCGGCAACGGCCGCGCGCGTCTGCCGATCGGCGTGGAGGTTCCAGTCCAGCACGGTCCCGCGGCGAACGGCGCATGCCGCATCGGCATCCGGCCGGGGCACCTGCGTCTTCAGGCGAAGTCCTCTCATGCGATCGCCGTTCCGTGCCGGCTCGAACTCGCTGAACTGAGCGGCTCGGAAACGTATCTGCACTTGCGCACGCTCACCGGCGCGGTCGACCTGGTTGCGCAGTTGCAAGGCGTGCATCAGATCGAGCTCGGCACGCAGCTCGACGTTTTCATCGACCCTGACGAACTGTTTGTGTTCGGCGCGGATACCCAACTGGTGTCCAGCCCGGAGGCGGCTTATGGCGTGCATTGAGTTCCAGAATCTCGCGCACGCGTACAGACCGAGCCCCGCGACTCTCGACGACTACGCGCTTCAACCCATGAGCATGGTCTGGGATGCCGGCGGCGCTTATGCGTTGCTCGGGCCATCGGGTTGCGGCAAGACCACGCTGCTGAATATCGTGTCGGGGCTCGTCAAGCCGTCGGAGGGCAAGGTGCTGTTCGACGGACGCGACGTGACGGCGCTCGGCGCGCGCGAGCGCAACATCGCCCAGGTGTTCCAGTTCCCCGTGGTCTACGACACGATGACCGTGTTCGATAACCTCGCGTTTCCGCTGCGCAATCGCAAGATGTCAGCCGCCGAGGTCACGAAGCGCGTGCACGAAGTCGCGGATATCCTCGATATGACGCGCGACCTGCCGAACAAGGCGAGCAATCTGGCCGCCGACGCCAAGCAGAAAATCTCGCTTGGGCGCGGCCTCGTGCGAAAGGACGTCGCGGCGATTCTCTTTGACGAACCGTTGACTGTGATCGACCCCGCGATGAAGTGGATCCTGCGGCGGCAGTTGAAGAAGATCCACCAGCAACTCAAGCTCACGCTTATCTACGTGACGCATGATCAGGTAGAAGCGCTGACTTTCGCCGATGAAGTCGTGGTGATGACAAATGGCCGCGTCGTTCAGAAGGGCGGAGCCGATGCGCTTTTTCTGCGGCCGGATCACGCGTTTGTTGGCTACTTCATCGGCAGTCCGGGCATGAATCTCTGTCCGATCGAGCTCGACGCCGACGGCGCAAGAATCGGCTCGCAGCGCTTGCCGCTCGACGCCGGTACGCTTGCGACGCTACGTGGCGCGCATCAGCAGGCAAACGGCGCGCTCAAGCTTGGGATTCGCCCGGAATTCGTCCGCCTTTCGCAAGAAGGAGGAGCCGGCGCGGTCAACGCGCGGGTGCTGCGCGCGCAGCAGCTCGGCAACTATCAACTGGTTACCGCGCAATGCGACGGCAATGTGTTCAATGCAAGGCTCGAGCCGCATGTGCGGGTTGTCGACGGACCTGCCTGGCTGCATCTCATTGCGCCCGAAACCGTGTTCTTCTGCAATGACGAAAGAATCGAAACACGCATCTCCGAAGGGGCCGCGCGATGAACAAGCCCGTCAATCAGAAAGCGTGGTTGCTGGTCATTCCGGTGTTCATCTGCGTCGCGTTTTCCGCGATCCTGCCGCTGATGACGGTGGTCAACTATTCGGTGCAGGACATCATCGGCCCGACGCAGCATGTGTTCGTCGGTACGGAGTGGTTTCGCAACATCATGACCGACCCGGATTTGCGCGAAGCGCTCGGCAGACAGGTCATTTTCTCCGCGTGCGTTCTGCTGTTTGAGATTCCATTGGGCGTGGGCCTCGCACTTTCGATGCCGGCTTCGGGATGGCGCGCATCGGCCACGCTCATCGTGCTTGCCATGCCGTTGCTGATTCCATGGAACGTGGTGGGCACGATCTGGCAGATCTTCGGGCGCCCGGATATTGGACTGCTCGGTTACTGGCTCAATGGTCTTGGCTTCGACTACAACTACACGGCGAGTCCCACGGCCGCATGGCTCACCGTGCTGGTGATGGACATCTGGCACTGGACCCCGCTCGTCGCGCTGCTCTGCTATGCGGGCTTGCGGGCGATTCCGGACGCCTTCTATCAGGCCGCGGAAATAGATGGCGCAAGCCGTTTTGCGGTATTCCGCTACATCGAATTGCCGAAGATGCGCGGCGTGCTGATGATCGCCGTGCTGCTCCGCTTCATGGACAGCTTCATGATCTATACCGAGCCGTTCGTGCTGACGGGCGGCGGTCCCGGCGACTCCACAACCTTCCTCAGTCAGTATCTGACACAAAAAGCGGTCGGCCAGTTCGATCTTGGCCCGGCCGCGGCTTTCTCGCTGATCTATTTCCTGATCATCCTGCTTCTGTGCTTCATTCTCTATAACTGGATGAGCCGCGTGGGCAAAGGTGGCCTCGCCGCGCAAGGAGACGACCATGCAGGATAGGCGCCGCTGGACGCGGACGTTGATGCTCGTCGTCTATATGCTGTTTGCGCTGATACCGCTTTACTGGATGTTCTCGATCTCCCTGCGCACAAACGAGGAGACCATGTCGACGTTCGCCACGCTGCCGCAGCACGTGACGTTCGAAAACTACAAGGTGATCTTCACCGATCCTTCGTGGTACTGGGGCTACATCAATTCGATCATCTACGTGCTGATGAACACGGTGATGTCGGTGCTGGTCGCGCTGCCCGCCGCGTACGCGTTCTCACGTTATCGATTTCTCGGCGACAAGCACATGTTCTTCTGGCTGCTCACCAACCGCATGACGCCGCCCGCCGTATTTTTGCTGCCGTTTTTCCAGCTCTATTCGAGCGTCGGCCTGACCGACACGTACATTGCCGTCGCACTTGCGCACATGCTGTTCAACGTGCCGCTTGCGGTGTGGATTCTCGAAGGCTTCATGTCGGGCGTCTCGCGCGAGATCGACGAAACCGCGTACATAGACGGCTATACGTTTCCCGCATTCTTCGTGAAAATCTTTCTGCCGCTCATCAAGTCGGGCGTCGGCGTCACGGCTTTTTTCTGCTTCATGTTCAGCTGGGTCGAACTGCTGCTCGCGCGCACGCTGACTTCGGTCAACGCGAAACCTATCGCTGCCGTGATGACGCGCACCGTGTCGGCGGCCGGCATGGACTGGGGCGTGCTGTCGGCGGCGGGCGTGCTGACCATCGTTCCAGGCGCGCTCGTGATCTACTTCGTGCGCAACTACATCGCGAAGGGTTTCGCGATGGGGAGAGTGTGATGTTCACGTGGATGTACTGGACGCCCGAGGTCGCAATCTTCTTCGGCTGCATCGTCGTTATGCTGGGCGGCATGACGGTATGGGAACTGCGCTCGCCGACTCATGAACGCAAGGGCTTTCTGCCTATCGCGACGACTCGCGGTGATCGCCTGTTCATCGGCCTGCTAGCTGCCGCGTATGTGAATCTCGCGTGGCTCGCAATCAGCGCCGAGGGCTCGAGTTCCTGGCCGGGCTTCGCAGCCTCGGTGCTGGTGTTGCTCGCAATCATGTGGAAGGGCTAGAAAGCCGAAGCATGCAATGAAGACTGGCAACTGCCGGTTCCGCTGATGCCCCCAGCGGGCGCCGACAAGATCGAAGGGGCACGGAAGACACAGGAGAAGACCATGCATCAGAGGAGACGGATCGTCGCGCTGGCAGTGGCAAGCATCGTGTCTGGTGCCTTCGCGAACCAGGCTGTGGCGGGCACGCCTGAGGCGCAGAAATGGGTGGATAGCGAGTTTCAACCGAGCACGCTTTCGAAACAGCAACAGATGGACGAGATGAAATGGTTCATCGACACCGCGGCGAAACTCAAATCGCAAGGCGTCAAGGAAGTGCATGTAGTATCGGAAACGATTGATACGCATACCTACGAATCAAAAACGCTTGCCAACGCGTTTAGTGAAATCACCGGCATTAAGGTGAAGCACGACATCATTCAGGAAGGGGACGTCGTCGAGAAATTGCAGACCTCGATGCAATCCGGGCAAAGCATTTACGACGGCTGGATCTCGGACTCGGACCTGATCGGCACGCACTATCGCTATGGCGTGATCGTTCCGCTATCGGATTACATGGCAGGCGAAGGCAAGGAATATACGAACCCCGGTCTTGACCTGAAAGACTTTATCGGCACGAGTTTTACGACCGCGCCGGACAAAAAGCTTTATCAGCTTCCCGACCAGCAGTTCGCGAACCTTTACTGGTTCCGCGCGGACTGGTTCGCACGCAAGGACTTGCAGGACAAGTTCAAGGCGAAATACGGCTACGATCTCGGCGTTCCGGTCAACTGGTCCGCGTATGAAGACATCGCCGAGTTCTTTACGAACGACGTGAAAACTATCGACGGAGAAAAAGTTTACGGCCATATGGATTACGGCAAGAAAGACCCGTCGCTCGGCTGGCGCTTCACGGACGCATGGCTTTCCATGGCGGGCGCAGCCGACAAGGGCATTCCGAACGGCATGCCCGTCGACGAATGGGGCATTCGCGTGACGCCTGACGGCTGTCATCCGGTAGGCGCGTCGGTGTCGCGCGGCGGTGGCACCAACAGCCCGGCAGCAGTCTACGCGACGACCAAATACATCAACTGGCTCAAGAAATACGCGCCGCCAGAAGCGTCCGGCATGACTTTCAGCGAAGCGGGCCCTGTGCCCGCGCAAGGCCGGATCGCGCAACAGGTGTTCTGGTACACCGCGTTCACGGCGTCGATGCTCAAGCCGGGCAACGTTACGAATGCGGACGGCACGCCGAAGTGGCGCATGGCGCCGTCCCCGCACGGCGCTTACTGGAAGGACGGCATGCAAAACGGCTATCAGGACGTCGGCTCGTGGACGTTCTTCAAGTCGACGCCGCCGAATCAGCGCGCCGCCGCGTGGCTGTACGCGCAGTTCGTGACGTCGAAGAGCGTGTCGCTCAAGAAGTCGATTGTCGGTCTCACGTTCATTCGCGACTCCGACATTCATAGCGACTACTTCACGAAAAACGCGGACAAGTACGGCGGCTTGATCGAGTTCTATCGCAGCCCTGCGCGCGTCGCGTGGACGCCGACCGGCAACAACGTGCCCGACTATCCAAAGATGGCGCAACTCTGGTGGAAGAACGTTGGCACCGCCGTCGCCGGCGAAAAAACTCCGCAGGCTGCAATGGATAACCTCGCGAAGGAAATGGACCAGGTGTTGGCCCGTTTGCAGCGGGCCGGCATGAAGGTTTGCGCGCCGGAGCTGAATGCGCAAAGCGATCCGTCCAAGTGGCTGTCGGACCAACACGCGCCGTGGAAGGCGCTCGCCAACGAAAAGCCGAAGGGCGAAACAGTGAAGTATGAGCAACTGCTGTCGGCGTGGAAGGCGGGCAAGGTGCGGTAAGTCTTCTGACGGGGCTCGGTGCTCTTATGAATGGGCGGCACTTGATGGTGCCGCCTTTTATTATCGCGTCCCGTTGAAGAACTGCATCCGCACCAGCGCGGCGCCCACGTCGAGACGCTGCATGCAGTTGCGATCCGCGCCATCCGGTCGCCGATCACGGTATTGCCTGCCAAGCAGCGACGATTTGCGTCGACGCTAGGTCACCATGTTATGAAGATGCGGACAACATCTGGCCGCAGAACTTATGAAATGTGCTTTCGCAACTTCCGGAAAGATCGAGCCGTCAAGCGCTGAGCGAGGCCTCATGCGTCCAGCATCCTGAAAGGCGGCTCGAGTTCTTCGCCATTAAGCCGCGCAATGGCCCAATCGACTGCGAAGTAGGCCGCCGCGCGGTCAGACGCGAAACGACCGATGCCCGAGCACGCCTTCGCGCTGATGATGGCGTTGCGCCGCAATCTCGTGCCGTATTGGCGTGACATTTACGCCGGAGGCGGGAGCGGCTCGCCCACCTTCTATGCGGAACTGCATCCGGTCGTGGATCTCTACGGCTCGACGCTTGGCATCATCGGGTCGGGGCATGGCGGCAAGCGCATCGGCCAACTCGCCGAGGCG